>NZ_JBVIAY010000006.1:0-153772 GCF_055573695.1 Streptomyces sp. NPDC030143 | reverse complement strand
TTCGGTTAGGGGAGAAACACCCCCCCCCCCCCCCCCCCTCCCCCCTGCCCCCCCTCGGTGGAGGGCGGGGGCCGTCCGGGGGGGGGGAACCCCCCCCCCCCCCCCCCCGCGCGGGGTCGGAGCCGTCAGTCGGATACACCGACGGTCTGCGGCTGCCGCGCCGGGTGGTGCGGCTGTCCGGGCTCGTCCGCGGGGCCTTCCACGGACACCCGGGGCAGCGCCTTGTCCAGCCGCCGGGGCAGCCACCAGTTCGCCCGTCCGCACAGGTGCATGACGGCGGGGACGACGACCATGCGGATCAACAGGGCGTCGAGGGCGACGGCCACCGCGAGGCTGACGCCGAACTCGGAGATGACCCGCATGCCGCCGAAGACGAAGGAGCCGAAGACGCAGACCATGATGGCGGCGGCGACGGCGATCACCTTGCCGGTCTCGGCCTGGCCGACCCGCACGGCACGGCGGCTGTCCCCGGTGTGGGCCCATTCCTCGCGCATCCGGCTGACCAGGAAGACCTGGTAGTCCATGGACAGGCCGAACATGATGCCGACGACCAGGATCGGCACGAACGACTCGATCGGGCCGGCCGCGCCGAGGCCGAGGGCTCCTGCCCCGAAGCCGTACTGGAAGACGACGACGATAGCGCCGAAGGCCACCCCGATGCTGAGGATGTTCAGCACCGCGCCCACGGCCGGGATGAGCAGGCTGCGGAAGGCGATGGTCAGCAGCAGGAAGCCGAGCGCGGCGATCACGAGGACGAACACCGGGAGCTTGCTCATCAGGACCGACGCGAAGTCGTCGTTGCTGGCGGTGACACCGCCGACGTACACCTTCATGGACGTGCCGCGCTCCGCCGGCGGGATCACGTCGTCCCGCAGGTGGTGGATCAGGTCGGAGGTGGCGGCCGACTGCGGGGAGGTGGTCGGGACGACGGAGATCACCCCGACGGTCTGTCCCGCCTTCATGGGCGCGGCGGTGGCACTGGCCACGCCGTCGACCTGCTGGAGCGAGGTGACGAGCTTGGCCTCGGCCGCCCTGTCGGCGGCGGTGGGGGCCTGGACGGCGAGGACGAGCGGGCCGTTGAACCCGGGGCCGAACCCTTCCGCGATCATGTCGTAGGCCTGGCGGTTCGTCGAGGTGGCGGGCAGGTTGCCGTCGTCGGACGCGCCCAGGCGCAGCGACAGCGTCGGGAACGCGAGCGCCACCAGCACGGCCAGGGCGGCCACGCCGAAGAGCTTGGGCCTGGCCTGGACCCGCGTGGCCCACCGACCCCACGGACCGGTGGCGTGCGACGACCGCCCGGCCTGGCCGGCGAGCTTCCGGCGCTCCTTGCGGCTGAGGATCCGCGGGCCGATCATGCCGAGCAGCGCGGGCAGCAGGGTGACGGCGGCCAGCACGGTCAGGACGACGGTGACGGCCGCACCGACGGCCATGCCGTTGATGATGCCGACATCGAGGGTGAGCATGCCGAGCAGCGCGACGACGACGGTCAGCCCGGCGAAGACCACGGCCCGGCCGGAGGTGTTGAGGGCCTTGGCCGTCGAATCGGCGACGCCCAGGCCCGCCATCAGGTGGGCGCGGTGCCGGTTGACGATGAACAGGGCGTAGTCGATGCCCACGCCCAGACCGATGAGCGAACCGAGGGTCAGTGTGGTGTCGGAGAGCGTGATGACATGGCTGAGCAGCATCACCGCGACCGCGGAGGTGCCGACGCCGACGACGGCCGTGATGATGGGCAGCGCCGCCACCCACACCGCCCGGAAGACGAAGAGCAGCACGACGAAGGCGAGGACGATGCCCATGGCGTCGGCGACCGCGTTCGGCTTCGGATCGACGGTGAACGCCTGTCCGTTGAGCGCGATGTGCAGGCTCGCCGTCTCCTGGGCGGTGGCGAGTTCCTCGACGTGGTCGACCTGGGCGTCCGCCACCTCACTCTCGAACGCGACGGTGGCGTAGGCCGTCGCGCCGTCCCGGCTCACCTGCGCCCGCCCGTCCGGCGTGTAGGGGCCGGTCACCGAGGCGACCCCCGGCGCGTCGGCGATGCGCTCGAGCGCATCGGTCATCGCCCGCCGCGCGGCGGGCTCGGTGACCCTGCCGCCGTTCACCTGCCAGACGATCCTGCCGCTCCTGCCCGCCGCGCTGTTCGAGGCGTGCTGCAGCAGGGCCGTCGCCTTGGCGGAGTCGGTGTTCTGCGAGGTCGGGCTGTTGCCGAAGGCGTTGCCGGCCGCGCCGACACCGGCGCCGAGAGCGAGCAACAAGCCCACCCAGGCCAGGACGACGGCGAGCCGGTGCCGGTGGCACCAGTGGGCGAGAGGGGACATCGACGAGCCTTTCCAGTGGAACGTGAAGCGGCCGGGCCGACGTTGCGGCCCACTCTGACGCTCGCATTCCGCTGGTCTCTCGTCATTGGCCGTTCGCAGACACTTGCTCCTGCTGCGTGCGCAGTAGACGGGCGGTCGCGAAACGGCCCGGAGGCACCCGCTGCGCGTCGCCCGTGCTCACCGACGCATCGGCGGGCACGGGCGGTCGCACGTCGGAGTTCTCAGGGGGTGTAGACGGCCGGCCGCGGGGCCGTGGGCATGCCGTTGCCGAGGAAGAAGCTCGGGTGCGGGGGCTGGTTGTAGGCGGTGTTCTGCCAGGCCAGCGCCGTGCGGTACTGCGTGTCGTGCAGCAGCGTGGTGATGCGGAGGTTGCTCTGGTACGGCGTGCTGTAGATGCGCAGGGCGCGGTTGTCGGTGGTGGGCCAGACGACTTCCTCGCGCCAGTCGCCGAGGATGTCCCCGGAGAGGGACGGGGTGGACTTGGTGCCGTTGTTGGAGTGCACGCCGGAGGCGGTGAGCAGGCGGGTGTCGCCGGAGGTGCCGTACTTGTCGATGCGGGTGCCGTCGAGGAGTTCGCGGACGGGGTCGCCGTCCCACCAGCTGAGGAAGTTGACGCTGGACGGTTCGCGGCCCAGGGAGGCTCCGGTGGCGGAGCGCAGTGTGGTGTCGGCGGCGGACCAGGCCTCCGCTCCCGGGCTGCCCGCCCAGACGTCGGCGGCCACGCCGCGGCCGTTGTCGGTGCCGGAGGCGGTCCGCCACAGGATCTGGCCGGTGCGCGCGTCAGCCAGCCACGAGCCGGGCTTGCTGGAGTCCTCGGACACCTTGAAGTACTCCAGGCCCGCCCGTGAGGGGTTGAGGTCGCCGACGTGACCCGCGTCGCCGTGGCCCATCCTGGTCGTCCACAGCCCGCTGCCGTTGTCGTCGACGGTCATCGCGCCGTAGACGATCTCGTCCTTGCCGTCGGCGTCGACGTCGGCGACCGACAGGCTGTGGTTGCCCTGGCCGTCGTAGCCCTTGCCGGCGTTGGAGGAGGAGGTGGTGTCGAACGTCCAGCGGCGGGTGAACTGTCCGTTGCGCCAGTCCCAGGCGGCGATGACCGTGCGCGTGTAGTAGCCGCGCGCCATGATCAGCGAGGGGCGGGCGCCGTCGAGGTAGGCGGTGCCCGCGAGGAAGCGGTCCACGCGGTTGCCGTAGGAGTCCCCCCAGGAGGAGACGGTGCCGCGGCCCGGGGCGTAGTCGACGCTCTGCATCGCCTTGCCCGTCTGGCCGTTGAACATCGTCAGGTACTCCGGGCCGGACAGCACGTAGCCGGAGGAGTTGCGGTGGTCGGCGGACGCGCTGCCGATGACCGCGCCGGTGCCGTCCCGAGTGCCGTCGGCCGTCTTCATCGCGACCTCGGCCCTGCCGTCACCGTCGTAGTCGTACACCTGGAACTGGGTGTAGTGCGCGCCCGAGCGGATGTTGCGGCCCAGGTCGATCCGCCACAGACGGGTGCCGTCCAGCCGTATGCCGTCGACGATCGTGTTGCCGGTGTATCCCGACTGCGAGTTGTCCTTGGCGTTGGTGGGCTGCCACTTCAGGACGAAGTCGAGCGCGCCGTCCCCGTCCAGGTCCCCGACCGAGGCGTCGTTCGCCTCGTAGGTGTAGGCCACCCCGTCCGGGGTCGTGCCGCCGGCCGGCGGCGAGATCGGCACGTTCAGATATCCGGACCTGAACTGGCGCGCGGGCTCGGAGGAGGCCTGCTCGGCGCCGTTCACCACCGCGCGGACCGTGTAGGCGGCCGAGTCTGCGGCGCCGGAGTCGAAGTAGCTGGTGGAGGCGGTGAGGGGCGAGGGGTTGAGCTTGGTTCCGTCCCGGTAGACGTTGAACGCCACGTCGTTCGGGTCGGTGGCCAGCCACCGCCACGACACCAGGTTCCCGCTGCTGGTGTGGGTGCTGGTCAGTCCTCGGTCGAGGCGCTCCACCTGTCGCGCGGTCGCGGCGTGCGCGGTCTGCGGCAGCCCGGTGAGTGCGCTGACGGCCAGTGCGGCGGCGGCGGTCGTGCCGGCGATGAGCCGACTGCTCGGCCGGCGCCGAAGCCGCCGGGGCCGTGGTGCGGTGCGGGGACGCCAGGGTGCGTCGGTCACGATGACCTCCGGGGCGTGGGGGAGGAGGATGAGCAGTGTTCCTGCGGTGGGGCGCGAGGGCGATGGGGCACCCGCGAGATGTGGGAACGCTCCCATGCAGTGCGAGCGTAAGAAGAGGCTGATACCCCGTCAAGGATTCTGTCGGACTTTGGTGTTCGGCCCTGTTGGGACTCGTGACTTTCTCCTTCACAGCTGATTGACAGTCACGTGCCCGCCCGAGAAACTGCGTGATGCCCCTCAGGCGTTGACTGGGATCGATCACAGTCGGCTGACCACCGAACTGCCAAGCACGCCAGTGAAAACCTACGGATGCCTGTGCACAACCCCACTTGTGCTGGGAACGCTCACACGTCGATGGAGCGGGGTCGCGGCACGCGCTCCTGGAGCGCGCATCGCCGACCCGGTGCTCCCGTGTCGGTTGTTGTCGCACCGAAGGGGGTTCACTGCGCTCGCCACGCCTCGACGTACCCACCCCCCACGACCATCCGTCGGCCGGCCGCCGGTCCCACCCGCGGTCGGCGGGACGGAGAGGAGCGACCATGACCCCGACCCGTCCATCCGGCTCCCCGCGGATCAGCCGCCGTACCCTGCTCAAGGCCACCACCGCGACCGCCGGGGCGATCGCCACCGCTGCCGCGTTCGCCGAACTCGAGACGCCTGCCGCCGCCGCGGCGGGTTTCGTCAAGGGCGTCGACATCAGCTGGGTGCCGCAGATGGAGGCGCACGGCTACTCCTGGAGGAACGCGAACGGGCAGCCCCAGGACCTGCTGGCCATCCTCAAGGGCTACGGCATCACCGCGGTCCGGCTGCGCACCTTCGTCAACCCCTCCGGCGACCCGGCCAACGGGCACTGCGCCATCAACGAGGTCGCCGCCTTCGCCAAGCGGGTCAAGGCCGCCGGAATGTCGATCATGCTCGACTACATGTTCGGTGACACCTGGAACTCCGTCGGGGTGCAGAACCCGCCCGCCGCGTGGAAGAACATGACCTACAGCCAGATGCTCACCGCGATGGGCGCGTACGTCCACCAGACGATGACCGTCATGAAGAACAACGACGTGCTTCCCACCTGGGTCCAGATCGGCAACGAGATCAACGGCGGGATATGCCGCCCCGTCGGCAGTGTGTCCAACCCGGCGCAGATGACCGGCCTGCTCAACGCGGCGTACACCCAGGTCAAGGCGGTGTCGCCGAACTCGACGGTGTGCATCCACCTGGCCCAGCCGCAGAAGTACGACGTCATGACGACCTTCTTCAGCCGCTTCGCGGCCAACGGCGGCAAATGGGATATGTCGGTGTTCTCCTCCTACGGCAGCGCCGACGTCGCCCCGGGCATCGTGGCGAACATGCAGAGGATCTCCGCCGCCCACGGCAAGCCGTTCCTGCAGAGCGAGTTCGGCGGCCGGGTGGACCGGGCCTCCTCCACCCAGGCCGCGCTGGTCGCCTACACCAAGGCGCTGAAGGCCAACGGAGGGCAGGGCATCTTCTACTGGGAGCCGGAGTGCATGTCCCCGTTCACCGGCTACGCCATGGGTGCCTGGGACTCCTCCACCCGGCGGCCCACCGTCATCATGAACGGCTTCACGCAGGCCTGAGCGGCACCCGCTTCGGAACAGGAGTTGTAATGGGCATGACTTCAATGGGCCGCCGGGGGCGGCTTCTTCGCATGGGAACGGCCGGTGTGCTGACCCTCGGGGCGCTGGCCGGCAGCGGTGTGGCGCAGGCCGGTGCGGTCACCGTGCGGGCGCTGCCGGCCGGCTGCTCCGGCACCTCGCCGATCACCTGCCACTACGCCGTCGCGCCGGGCGCCTACGACGTGACCGTCTCCCTCGGTGGCACGGCCGCCGGGCAGACCGACATCTGGGCGGAGGCCCGACGGCTGATGCTGCCGGTGACGACGACGGCGGCCGGTGCCACCGCCACCTATTCCTTCACGATCGACGTACGGCAGCCGGAAGGGCAGCCGACGGGTCAGGGCGGCACCGGGACCCCGGGCCTCAACCTCCGGTTCGCCGGGCCCCTCCCGCACGTCTCCGCCGTGTCGGTGCAGCCGGCCACCCGCCCGCTGGTCGCCTACCTGGCCGGTGACTCGACGGTCTGCGACCAGCCGGCCGCTCCCTACACCGGGTGGGGGCAAATGATCACCCCCTCGGTGAAGGCGGGCGCCGTCATCGCCAACTACGGCGACTCCGGGGAGAGTTCGAGCAGCTTCCTGGCCAACTCGGCGCTCTTCCCGGCACTGCTGTCGAGGGTCAGGGCGAACGACGCGGTGTTCATCCAGTTCGGCCACAACGACAAGCAGACCAGCGCCTCCGCCTACCGGAACAACCTCACCTCCATGATCACGCGGGTCCGCGCCAAGGGCGGTGTCCCGGTCCTGGTGACCCCGCCCGTCCGCCGGCTGTTCGACGGCACCAGGCTCACGTCCACGGCGCTGCACGTCAACGGCGTCGGTGCGAACCTGCCCGCCGAGATGCGCGCGGTCGGTGCGGCGCAGAAAGTTCCGGTCATCGATCTGACCGCCAAGAGCAAGGCGCTGGTCGAGTCACTCGGCCCGTCCGCCTCCGCGCAGCTCTTCCTGCGCTCCTCCGTCGACGGCGTCACGGACAACACCCACTTCTCGCAGTACGGCGCCACCCAGATCGGCGGGCTGGTCCTGCAGAGCATCCGGGAGCAGCGCCTGCCCCTGGCCACCCATCTGCGCTGACGAGGCGCGACGGCGCCCGCCTACGGAAGGGACCCGATGAAGAACCTCCGCGTACTGATCACGGCCGCGCTGGTGATCGCCCTGTCGAGCCTCGGCGGTCACCCCGCCACGGCGGCCGAGAGGACCTCGGCGCAGTGCGCCGGCGCCTCCCGCGCCGCGACCCCGGCCGCACGTACGGCGGCCGCCCCGGTCACCGTCTGGCTGGCCGGTGACTCCACCATGGCCAATCCCGGCGCGCGCTGCCCGGTCGGCTGGGGCAGCCAGTTCGACGCCCTGTTCAACAGCGACGTGACCGTCAGGAACCATGCCGTGGGAGGCCGCAGCGTCCAGACCTGGCTGTACGAGTCGAACGTGAGCGCAACCATGGGCGCCGACGGCGAGTGCCGTCTCACGTCCGCCGCGTACTCGTCACGCTGGCAGGCGATGCTGAACGCGAGCACCGGGATGAAGGCCGGCGACTACCTGTTCATCCAGTTCGGCATCAACGACTCCTCCTCCACCTGCCCGCGCCACGTCGGCCCGACCCGGTACCAGCAACTGCTGACCATGATGGCGCGGGCGGCCCTGGCCCGCGGCGCGCACCCGGTGCTGCTGACCCCGGTGGCCGCGCTCACCTGCTCCGGCGCCACGGCGACCAAGAACCGCGGTTTCGTCACCCAGACCTTCGCTGCGGGGAGCGCCACCGGGGCGCCGGTCGTGGACCTCCAGACATTGAGCGTCTCGCTCTACAACAGCCTGCGCTTCTGCCCGCACAACGGCGACTGGGGGTCGGGCCCCGTGGGAGCGTTCTTCTGCGACGACCGCACCCACTTCGACACCTACGGCGCGCAGCGGATCGCGG
Organism: Streptomyces sp. NPDC030143; assembly: GCF_055573695.1. NCBI lineage: Bacteria > Bacillati > Actinomycetota > Actinomycetes > Kitasatosporales > Streptomycetaceae > Streptomyces > Streptomyces sp. NPDC030143. The sequence goes on along the minus strand of NZ_JBVIAY010000006.1, from coordinate 145,780 downwards.
GCCTCGTCGCCGGGGACGTACGCCGTCAGAACCTCCCGCTCGCCGCGTACTTGAGATAGCGCTCCGCCGCCACTCCGAACCGGTCGTCGAGGGATCACGGTCGGCGCCTTCGGCGCCCGGGAGCGGCTCCACCCCGTTCGTCGTCGACGGCCAGGTCAAGAACGCGCTCTCCGACCCGAACGAGTCGAACGGCCGGTCTACGACAGCGTCTACGCCGGCCGGGGCGGCCACGGGCTGCCGGCCACCGGGAGATGACGCACGCCGGGAGAGGGCGACGCGGGGCGGGCGATCGGCCGGGGCGACGAGTGGGTGACGCGGGGCGGGTGATCGGCCGGGGTGGCGGGGGCAGCGGGACCGCCGCCGCCCCGGACCTCCCGGAGGCCTCCACACGGCTCCGGGAGATCTCCGCCGCCCCGTGCTCCCCTTCTGAACCCGCGGACGCACGAGGAGACGCGCGCGCCGCTCGGGGCGCTGCTGCTGTTGCCGACCGGCCCGGACCGGCGGACACTCCGCCCCTGCCCTGACTCCGACGTCACCGGCCGGGCGGACATGGCTGCTCCGGTGCCGCCGGCCGAGGCCTGGCCGTCGTGGCAGCCCCGGACGCGGACGGCGCACGGAACGAGGCGGCCGGCCACCGAGTTCTCCCTCGGGACAGCCGTGCGGGCACCGGTGCCCGCACGGCGGGTCGCAGTCCTCGGGGTCACCGACGTGGCATGCCTCCAGGGCCCCGGGGCCTGCCTCAGCCCTGTTCCGCGGCGGCCACCCCGCCGACGGCCCGCTTGAAGTCGGGGCAGTCGACGATCGGCTCGTGGTCGCAGACGACGGCGTGCCGGAGGCTGTCGCGCAGCCGCGTCAGCCGCCCGATCTGGGCGTCGAGGTCGCGGGCCCTGGCGTCCATGCGCACCCGCAGCTCCGCGTCTGACGGCCGCGCCGCCAGGAACCGGCTGATCTCGGCGACCGAGAGGCCGGCGCCGCGCGCGCAGGTGATCAGTGCCAGGCGGTCCAACACGTCCGGCGCGTAGGTGCGGCGCAGGCCGTTACGTCCGGCGGGGGCGATCAGGCCCTTGCGCTCGTAGAAGCGCAGCGCCGAGGGAGTTAGCCCGGACAGCCGCGCGACCTCACCGATGTCGACCAGTTCCTCGCCCATCGCACCACCTTGACTTGAACCGCGGTTGAAGTCGCAGCCTAGTCGCCATGAAGATCCATCACCTGAACTGCGGCTCCGTCCGCACGATCGAGGCCACCTACGACGGCCCGCCGCCCGCCCCGGCGGTCAACCACTGCCTGCTGCTGGAGACCGATGCCGACGGATTGGTCCTGGTCGAGACCGGGCTGGGTCTCGGTGACGTCCGGGACCCGGACGGCGCGCTCGGCGCGGAGTGGGTGGCGATGGCCGAGCCCGTGCTCGACGAGGAGGAGACGGCCGTCCGGCAGATCGAGCGGCTCGGCCACGCGCCGTCCGACGTGCGGCACGTCGTCGTGACCCACCTGGACGTGGACCACTGCGGCGGCCTGCCCGACTTCCCGGACGCACAGGTCCATGTGACGGCCGCCGAACTCGACGCGGCCCTCACCGGAGCCCCGAGCGGCCGCTACCGCCCGGCCCGCTGGGCCCACGGCCCCCGCTGGGTCGCCCACGACGAGCCGGGCGAGGACTGGTTCGGTTTCACAGCGCTGCGGCCGAAGGTGCTGCCGCCGGAGATCCTGCTCGTTCCGCTCGGTGGGCACACCGCGGGCCACAGCGGGGTCGCCGTGCTGCAGGACGACCGGTGGCTGCTGCACTGCGGCGACGCGTACTACTACCACCGCGAGGTCGAGGACCTGAAGGAACCGCATCCGCTGCTGGACGTCGTCCAGACCACCTCGCAGGTCCACCGCGACCTCCGGCTGGGCACCCAGGCGAGGCTGCGCGAGCTGGTCCGCGACCACGGCGACCGGGTCACGGTCTTCTCCGCCCACGACCCCTGGGAACTGGCCCGCTTCCACCGGCCCCGGCCCGACCGGCCCGCGCCGCCCTCGACGACGGCTTCCGGGCCGGGCCCGAGACGGGGATCCGCTGCCGAGGGCGGAAGCCAGGCTCGCGCCTGAGGCGAGGCGGGCGAACCCGCCGAGGGGCGGACTGTCACGGCCCCTGCGGGTTCGCGCCCTGCGCCTCGTGACCCGTGGGCCCGCGCCCCGCGGGCTCCGGCCCCGCGCTCCGTGGCTCCTGCCCCGTGCCCTGCGGGTTCGCGCCCCTGCGCCTTGCGGCCCGTGCCTGCGGCCGCCCCCTCGCCCGTGCCTGCGGCCGCCCCCTCGTCCGGGACGTCTCAGCCTTCCAGCGAAGGTGCCGAGCCCGGCAGCGGGCGCCCCGCCGACTCCGCCATGAACCACACGGCCACACCGCCGATCACGGCGGCGGCCATCATGTAGTACGCGGGCATCATCATGTTCCCCGTCGCGCCGATCAGGGCCGTCACCACCAGCGGGGTGGTGCCGCCGAAGAGCGAGACGGAGACGTTGAAGCCGATCGACAGCGATCCGTAGCGGACGTTCGTCGGGAACAGCGCCGGCAACGCGGCGGGCATCGCCGCCGTGAAGCAGACCAGCAGCAGGCCCAGGGCGCCCATGCCGAGCGCGATCGCGAACAGACCGCCCTGGCGGATCAGCAGCAGGGCCGGGACGGACAGCAGCAGGAAGCCCGCACAGCCCACGGCGATCACCGGCCGACGGCCCACACGGTCGGTCAGGGCGCCCGCGAAGGGCTGGACGACCATCATCAGGGCCATCACACCGAGGACGACGAGCAGGCCGTGCGTATCGTCGTACTCGAGCTCGCTGGTCAGATAGCTCGGCATGTACGACAGCAGCATGTAGTCGGTGACGTTGAACACCAGCACCAGGCCGACGCAGAGCAGCAGCGCCCGCCACTGGCCCGTGATCATCCGTCGCAGCGGGACCTTGGGGCGGCTGGACTCGGCCTTCTCGACCTCGGCCGCGAACGCAGGGGTCTCCTCCAGGCGCATCCGCAGGTAGAGGCCGATGACGCCCATCGGGCCCGCGATCAGGAACGGGATCCGCCAGCCCCAGCTCAGCAGGTCCTCGGGGGACAGCAGGGCGGTCATCACCGTGACCAGCCCGGCGCCGCCGATGTACCCGGCGAGCGTGCCGAACTCCAGCCAACTGCCGAGGAAACCGCGCCGCTTGTCGGGCGCGTACTCGGCGATGAAGGTGGAGGCCCCCGCGTACTCGCCGCCGGTGGAGAAGCCCTGCACCAGACGGGCGGCCAGGAGGAGCAGCGGGGCGCCGACGCCGATCGAGGCGTACGACGGGATGAGGCCGATGGCGAAGGTGCCCGCCGCCATCATGATCATGGTGAGGGCCAGCACCTTCTGGCGGCCGACGCGGTCGCCGAGCGGCCCGAAGACCATGCCGCCGAGGGGGCGGACCAGGAAGGCGGCGGCGAAGGCGCCGAAGGTGGAGAGCAACTGGGCGGTCGGGTTCCCGGAGGGGAAGAAGACCTTGCCCAGGGTGACCGCGATGTAGCTGTAGACGCCGAAGTCGAACCATTCCATCGCGTTGCCCAGCGCCGCGGCCTTCACGGCGCGCTTCACGAGTGCCGGGTCGGTGACGGTGGCGTTCCCCGGGGTGGCCGGGGGAGTCGTGCGGGGGGTAGTGGGTGTGGCAGTGGGCAAAACGTCGCTCGCCTACTTTCGTCGGGGGCAGGAACGGGTCTGCTCGACGGCGCCGGCGGCAGGCCAGGACAGCGACGATAGCGGGATCTGCCCCTTTACGTGCCGTATGCACTTCGTTGCTCACTGCACCTTAATGCCGCGCACGCAGGCGCGCCCCGGAGGGATGCCCTGCGGGGCGCGCTGTGAGCCATCTCGCGTTCTGCGACGACAGGTGTCGTCGGCCGGCCCGAGCAGCCCGGACGGCCTGCCGACGGCCTCTCCGCACTCCTCGCGTCATTCGGCCGACGTCACCGCGAGGCAGCGGCCCGCCCGGGCTCGGGCAGGTTCGCGCGTGTCAACTGCCCAGGGTGAAGAAGTGCAGAGGAGAGTTGGGCCGGAAGCCGATCCGTGGGTACACGGGCGCGCCGGCGGCGGTGGCGTGCAGGGTGGCCCGGGTCGCACCGGTCGCCCGGCCCCCTTCGTACAGTGCCTTGCGGGTCACCGCCTCCCCGTAACCCCTGCGCTCCCACCGTGGGTCCGTGGCCACCAGGACGACGAAGAGGCGGCCGTCCGCTTCCACCGTCCCGGCGCACGTCACGGGGACGTCGCCGCGCATCCCCAGGTAGGCGTGTACCTCCTTCTTCCACAGCGCTGAGCCTTCGAGACCGTCCCGGCCGTCCTCCAGCGGCATGCCGTAGGCGCGGGAGTTGAGGTCCGCGTAGGCCCGCAGATGCTCGTCCGTGCCGACCCGCACGAACGTCAGGTCGGGGTGTGTCGGCTCCGGGACGGGCAGCAGGTCACCGGCCATGCCGGTGCCCGAGAAGGCGTGCGCCAGACCGGCACGCCCGACCGCCTCCGTCAGAGTCGCGCGCGCCTCGGGGTCGAGGAGGTCTTCGAAGACCCATAAGAAGCCCGCGTGCGCCTTCGACCGCATGATGTCCGCCGCCCGCCCCAGCCGCTCCTCCATGAGACTCGCGTCCGCCCCGACGTCGGTCAGCGTGACGCAGTTCCAAAAGGCGAACCGGCAGTCCGCCCACCGCACCGCGATGCCCGGCAGGTCCCGCACGTCCGCGCCGGGATCCCGGTCGGACACCATGGCACGCCAGACCATGGCGAGCTGCTCCATCGATTCCACCGCGTCAGCGGTTCTCCTCGTCACCCCGGCTCCTCCGTTCGTTCGTCGACAGTGGCATGTCTGCCCACCGGCGGTGCCGCAGCGAACACGGGCGGGGCCGCCCCGCCCGACGACGTGCCCGCCACCGTCGCCTTCCTGCTGCCGGCCCGGACCGAGCGGGTCACCGGCCGTCCGGGACGTCGGCGGCGGTGTCATGGCCGGCCGCACCTGATGGCACCCACCTCCGGCCTCACACCCAGCCCCGGGCGGCGGCCGCCCCGGGGCACTGCGCGGCGACCGCCCGGGTGACGAACCCGGCGCACCACGGCCCGCGTCCGTGCGTGCGCAGACGTCCTCCAATTCGGTGTTCGGACCATGGCGTGCGCCGTACTGTGAAGCCCGATGACACTCCTACATGCTCATGACTACGGGGGCGATGGCCCGCAACTCGTTCTTCTTCACGGCTTCGGACGGTCGTTCGCCGACTGGGACGCCTCGGCCGCCCTGCTCACCGCCGAGCACCGGGTCCTCGCCGTCACCCTTCCGGGGCACGGCCGCTCACCCGGCATCTCCCCTTGGACCATCCCCGCGGCAGTACGGCACATCGCGGACACGCTCGACGCGCACAACGTGCCGGAAGCCGTGGTCGTGGGCCATTCCCTCGGCGGGCTGGTCGCGGTCGAGTACGCCCGCACATACCCGGACCGCACCCGTGCCGCCGTCAATCTCGACGGCTTCTGGTGGGGACGCGACTACCCCGGCGCCGAACGGGTCGGGGCGGGGCTGCTGGCGTCGGCCGGAGCCATCGCGCCACCCGAGTACGTCGAGGAGCGGGTGGTCAACGCCGCCCGGTTCGGAATTCCCGCCGATCGCGCGGAGGCCGCCACCCGGGCGGCCGCGCGCCCGCTGCCCGACGGCAGGTGGCAGACGCTGCCGGAGCGGGCGGAGGCGCTGGAGATCCACGACGAACTCCTCAGGATCGGCGCGCTCGGCATCGCCGGCCGGCTGGACGGCGTCGACTGCCCGCTGTTGCTGGTACAGGCCGGCCGACGCCTACCGTCCACCCCCGGCATGGAGTGGTTCGACGATGTCAGCGCCCGGTTCGCGCGAAAGGTCGCCGACGAACTGGCCGTGCTCTCCCGCACCCGGCCGACGATCAGCGTCGACCGGATCGACGCCACCCACCCCATGACCCTGGAGACGCCGGAAGCGGTGGCCCAACTGGTCGCGGGGTTCGTTCGAGGACTGCCCGACTGACCGCTGTTCCTCGACAACGCTCGTGGGCAGGGCCCCGTTGCCCCGACGGCGCGGCCAGCGGGGCCCTCCGCCACGAACTCCTCATCCAGGGAGAGGGATCGGTGGCTCGGCCTGACGAGCCCGTGTGGTCACACGGCCACGGACGACCCTCGTCGACCGGCTGCCTCGAGCAGCAGTTTCGCGGCCACCGACGCCCCGTCGGTGCGGATCGTGCCAGCCACGGCCCGCGCCCGCGCCCGGGTTTCCGGAGTCAGGGCTGTGGCGAGCGCGGCGGACAAGGACTCGACGGTGGGCGTCGGGTCGAGGTGAGCCGCTCCGATGCCCAGCTCGGGCACTCGGGCGGCCCAGTACGGCTGGTCCGCGATCCGGGGGACCACCACCTGGGGCGCGCCGGCCCGGGCCGCCGTCGTCGTGGTGCCCGCGCCGCCGTGGTGCACGACGGCGGCCACCCGGCGGAACAGCTCCTGCTGGTTGACCTCGCCGACCACGAAGCAGTCGCCGGCGTCGTCGATCGGGCCCAGGCCCGCCCAGCCACGGGCGAGGACCATGCGGCGGCCTTGCGCACGGCACGCTTCGATGGCCACCCGTGCGATGTCCTTCGGGGCGTGCGCGGCCATGCTGCCGAAGCCCACGTACACCGGCGGCGGGCCGGCCTCCAGGAACACCGCCAACTCCTCGGGAAGTGGACGGTCGTCGGGGAGGATCCACGCTCCGGTCTGGACGATGTCGAGGTCCGTCCTCCCCTGCGACGGCCACAGCGTCGCGTCCGCCGCCAGCCACGGCCGGTCGGTGAGGACGTGGTCGCGGACGTTGTCCACCGGCGGCAGGCCGATCGCGGCCCGGTGCCTGTTGAGCGCCTCGCCGTACAACGCGTTCACCCGCTGGGCGTCCTGCTCCCATAGCACCCGGTTGTCGGTCTCGCCCCGCGGGGACGGCTTGCCCGGCCGCGGTCCCGGAGGGAAGTGCCGCGACGGCAGTCCCAAGGTGTGGAAGCACGCCAACACGTAGGGAAGGCCCAGTTTCTCGGCCACGTCCCGTGCGCCGACCGGCATCAGGCCGGTCGCCAGCACCGCGTCACAGCCCTCGGCCGCCGTGGTGAGCGTGTCGAACCGCGCGGCGACCAACTCGGGGGCGAGCCGGAACGCGTCGCTCGCCGTCGGTGGTTTCGGGCCGGCGACCACCGAGCGCACCGTCGGACCGAGGGGCACCAGCGGCACGCCGACCCGCGCCAGCAGCGCCGCGAACTCCTCGTCCGGAGGCGCGCACACCCGCGCCTCCGCACCGAGTTCCCGCAACTCCACCGCCAGTCCCGCGAGCGGTTCGACATCTCCGCGCGATCCCCATGACGTCAATAACACTCGCACTGCGTCACTCCCATTTTTGGCAGGTTCTGGCTTTCGGCCGCCGATTCTGCGGTACGACGGGGGCCTTGCCGCAAGCCCCCCATTGCGCTATAAGTTGAGAGTGGCAAGGAGTCCGATCTCCTTGCCTTTGTCATGCGGGCTCCAACGGCGCGCCGTCCCGCGCCCGCAGGTCCGGGCAGCCGAACCGGCAGCTTTCGGGTGCCGGCCGGCGTGACAAGAATTCTTGACTCAGAGGACTAGCGACCGCGCCTGAGCCGGTCGGTCCAGCGGCCGAGCCCTCGTCGTGAGCGGCGTGGGCGCGACTGCGGGGATCGACGCTTTACCGCCCTCGCACGGCCCGCACCGCCAGGGCCCCAGTGGTCGTCAGGCGAGAGCAGCGGCGCCTTTCGTTCCGCCTGGGCCCGAATCTCGATGTGGGCTTCGTGAGCCGTGATGCGGAACGCCTCCTCGTACGAGGCCAGGGCCGCACTCATGGCGCCGCCGGCGAGACCCCGTCGGCGGATACGCGCCGCCAGCCAGGTGAAGAAGCCAAGGACCGCGGCAAGGGATCCCACCAAGATCAGGAACGGTAAGAGCGCATCCATGGGCACGAGCCTATGGCGTTGATCCCGACTTCCTCTTGATGCCGGCCATCTTTCCAGTGATGAATCGGGGGCCGTCTGAGCGTGCGGTTCTCGTCGACGTCTTCCGCCCTGCCGTTTCCGAGGGGTGCCCGGAGTGGGGAGTTCTCGGAAATCCGCCAGGGGTTTGACCCGGCAGCGTGGTGGAGCGCCCCTGGGTCATGCACTGGTACACGCGTGACCGGTGAGAGGAACTGGTCACGACCGCCGGGCCGGCCGTGACCGCGGTCACCGATCCGCACGGCGAGCCCGTCCTCGCCGGGCGGCCGACCTGCACTTCCGGATCCGGGCCGCCACCTGACCGCCGCTGCCCTGGACAAGCCGGGACGGGACAGGGAGGAACCTCACCGTCTCCGTCACCGGCCTTCTCAGGTCGGGACGCCAGCGGTCAGGGGCAGCGGTTCCGCCACCCGAGATCGCCGGATGCACCCGAGGGAGCCTCAGGACCCCTTACAGCACGGCGGACGAGTTCCAGCACGTCAGGGATGCCGGCCGGCTCCGGTTCAGCACGGAGGCTCTTCTTCCTCGCGCTCGCGGGCGCGCAGCGTGTCGACCTGCCGGCGCCACACGAGAGCCTCCTCCTGCCTGCCCAGCCTCTCCAGGACGTCGGCCAGTCGGCGCGCGGCTGCCGAGGATCCCGCTTCCGCGTTCTGCGCCAGGTACGGCACCGCTTCCTCCGGGCGCCCCTGCCTCGTGAGGAAGGCAGCCAGGTCGTCACGTGCGTGGAAGCCGAGGTAGTCGGGTCGATGAAGGTCGTGGCGGTACCAGTGCTCGGCTTCGGACGGACGTCCCTCTTCGTCGAGCAGATGGGCAAGTGCCGAGGGCGCGTGCGGATCACCGGTGTCGATGGCCTTGCGGGTCCAGAACTCGCACTCACCCGGGTCCGCCCACGCGCGCATGCTGCGGATCGCCGCGACCGAGCCCGCTTCCGCGGCGCGCCTGCACCAGGACGCGGCTGTGACATCGTGAGCCCTGCCGTACGGTGTCTCCCTCGACGCTCGGTCGTGATGGAGTCCCGACAGGGTGTACATCGCCTCGGGGTCGCCCGCCTCAGCCGCGGCCAGGAGCCACTTCTCGGCCTCGTCCGGGTGGCGTGATTCGTACAGATAAGTCCCGAGTTGTCGCATCGCAGTCACGTCGCCGGCCTCCGCAGCCGACTCGACACCCTGGGCCAACGGCTCCGGAGGCTGCCATCGCGCCATCTGTTCCCCCTGCTCCACCCCGTGTGCCCGAGGTTCTTGGGACCCCGGGCGTCTCCGCACCCGTAACGCGGCGGTTTCCCAAGATCCTAGGCGTGTTCCGACAGACATCGTCCCCCGACAGCAGGGACACCGTTCAGGCGAGGGGACGGCGGCGCAGGCGCCGAGCGGTTACCGGGCTGACGATCGCCGTGACGAGCGACTCGAACAGACCGCGGGCCGGCCGGAGCCGTTGCCGCCGCAGGGCACGACGAGCCTGTCGTCGCGATGAGGCGACCGTGCTGGTCGCCGCGCCCAACGAGTGCTGGTGACCCGCCGTCATGGGACTCCCGGTCCGAGCGCCCGGGCCTCAGGAGGGCGTCGCAGCGCGATCGGACTCGCTACGGAGGACACAGAATTCGTTGCCTTCAGGATCGGCCAGGACGGCCCAGCCCGCGCCGTCGGGCTTCCGGTGATCAGTGAGCAGGGTGGCTCCGAGACTCAACAGCCGCTCGATCTCCTCCTCGCGCGATGTCGTCGGACGCAGGCACAGATGGATCCGGTTCTTGATCGTCTTCGGCTCCGGCACCTGGTTGAAGTACAGCACCGGGCCTTCCGCGAGCATCACCTGAGTCTCCCGGTCGCCCCTTCTGGCCTGCGGGTCCAGGGGACAGCCGGTCACCTCACTCCAGAACCGAGCCAGCTCATAGGCGTCCGAACAGTCAATCGCCACGTTCTGTATCACCGAAACCATGCAGGCGATCGTGCCTCAGCGTCGGCGCAGCCCGCTACCGGACCTGCGTGTCAGGCTGCACCTGCCTTGCGACGCACCGGACGCCGCGAGCTGATCGGCCTCCCCTTTCGTTCAAAAGTCTCAGGGGTCCTTGCACTATGTCCGCCTGAGCCGCACGGCCCGGGCGCACATAGTCCTGTCGCATCCCCTGACACGCCGCAGGGCACCTCCGTCGGACCCGCACATGTCAGGTACGGGCGAGCTGATGGACACGCGGTGTGCAGCCGTCCGCCATGCTGTCGTCACCAGGGTGCACAACCATCACACAGGGTCCGCCAGCACCGCTCACCACTCACTCACGGCGGCAGGCCCCACCCGGCCCGCCGTGCATCCTGGAGACTCAGTTGACCACAGCTCCACCCCTTCAGCCCGTCACGTCGGACCCGGGCGGGACGAGCGTGCCCGCCCCGCCGGCTCGCAAGGGTCCGGCCAGGACCGTCGCCCGCCGCTGGGGGCCCGCTGCCGGTGAGAGCGTGGTCGCCGTGGTGGCGGCGTTGGGGTTCACCGCCTGGGGGCGGTCGATCGACAACAACCCGATCACCCGCATCGGCCAGGTCAGCGGACTGTCGAACCTTCAGTTCCGCCTGGCGCTGCTCGTGCTGGTGATCGTGGGTGTCGTGGTCTGGGCGACCGTGCGGGCGAGCGGACGCGTCCGCGCCCTGACCGTACGGCTGGCCGCCGCGGCCGTTGCCGGGCTGAGCACCGGTTACCTCGGCGCCGGCCAGGTCTTCGCCCTGCGGGGCACACCCTGGCCGCTGAACGGACCCTATGCCGACAACAACCGCATTCTCGGCTGGGCGGAGCAGGTGCTGCACACCGGCTCCATGGACGCCTTCTATCCGCCGGCGGTCCCGTACCTGCTCGGGTACACGGCCAAGGCCGGCTTCTTCGACGGGCAGCCCGCCTTCGCTCTGAAGTGGTTGTTCATCGCCTTCCTCGCACTGACCGGCCCGGCCGCCTACCTGGCCTGGCGCATGTGCCTGACGCCGCTGGCGGCGCTCGCCGTCGGCCTGCTGCCCGCGCTCCAGCAGACGCTGCCCCTCAAGCCCTACAGCCCGTTCGTCCTCGTGGTGCTCCTGCCGCTGATCGCGAAGCTGCTGCTGTGGCTGAAGGCCTCACCCCGCTTCACCACCCGAGGCACGGCGCTGCGCGGCGGCCTCCTCGGGGCCCTGCTCGGCCTGCTCTTCCTCATCTACGCGGGCTGGCACCTCTGGTCGCTGCCCGGCGTGATCATCGCCGTCCTCTTCTTCTACCCGTGGCGGACGGCCCCCTTGCGCGGCCTGCTCTTCCTCGGCAGTTGCCTGGCCGCGTTCCTGCTCGTGGCCGGCGTGTACCTGCAGGTTCTGCTCGGTGCCACCGGCACCCGCGACCAGTGGTGCTCCGGGTACGCGCTGACCGAACCGGCCTACATCGGCACGCCCCCGCTGAGCAGCCGGGCGTGGGACGAGCCGGGGGAGTACCCGGGCATGGGCGACTTCTCCGGGCTGCACGTGTACGCCGTCGTGATGCTGATCGGGCTCGGCATCGCCGTCGCGTTCGGCCTGCGCAAGGCCGTCGTCGTCGCCCCGCTCGCCTGTTTCGCCAGCGCGTGGCTCATCCGCTTCTGGCTGGCCGGCCACATGGAGGCGGACCAGCAGGTGCAGCTCTTCCCGCGCACGATGATGCAGATCCAGGTCACGCTGACGGCGCTCGCCGTGCTGTCGTGCATCCTGCTGACCAGGAAACTGGCACCGCTCGTCCGACGGGCGGCGGCGCCCACCACGTCCCCCCGGCAGTTCACCGCCGCCGGAGTGCTCCTCGCCATGGCTCTGGCCGGCGGCATGATCGGCTCGTTCTTCACCAACCAGTACCTGCCCACGGCGCCCCAGGAGCATCTCGTGGGATCGATGGCCTGGGAGTCCCACCAGTTCCGCAAGCCGGACGGGACGTGCTCGAAGTACGCCGACCACCACACCTGCAGGGACTTCCCCGACCGCCCCGTCATCGAGACAGCGCCGGTCGACCGTCTGGTGTGCGAGTACCCGTGGCGCAGGGTCGGGCCGGACGGTTCGGTCGAGGTGGTACTGACCCGACTGTGAGCAGGACGGCTTCGCAGGGCGCGCGCCGGCGCAGCATGGGAGCACGGACGACCGCTCATGCGATGCTCACGTCATGACGCACCGAACCGAGCTGGTCACCGCTCGCCGACCCGGTCAGGACGCTTCCGCGCTGGGCCGGCTGCTGACGGCCTACCATCTACAGACGCAGGCCGAGAAGGGTGAGGCCGTCGGCGGTGTGGATGCGTTGCCCGACCGCTACCGGATGGAGATCGTGGACCCGCAGGCCGTGTTCGTCGACGATGCCGTGCTGCTCGCGTGGAGCGGGGACAGCGCGGTGGGATGTCTCGTGGCGACCAGGCCTGTCGACGGGCGGTGCGAGCTCAAGCGACTCTGGACGGACCCGGCCTTCCGGGGTCAGGGTGTCGCGTCCCGCCTGATCAGAGCGGCAATCGAGCATGCTGAGGGCAGCGGCGTCAGTGCCGTGCGGCTGTCGGTGTGGGAGTGGCGGACCGGCGCGATCGGTCTGTACGAGCGGTTCGGGTTCACGGTCGTCCCGCCGTGGGACCAGCGGGACCGGCTGGTCTCATGGAACGACGGTCGACGGCTGCCGGGACGGGTGGTCGGGGGTGAGTTCCCGGACAGGGCGACGTCCGCGCGGCGGCGCCTGCCGGTGATCCCGTCCTGGGGCAGCCGGTGCGGGCGGTGCGGGCGGTGCGGGCGGTGCCCCGGTGGGGTGCGGCCGGTGCGGTCGGGCCAGGCAGGATCGCTCGGCCGGGAGTGATTGTGAGGGGAAGGGGCACGCGGTGCAGCGGAAGCGACCGACAAGTGAGCCCCAGGGAGTTTGTGATGGTCATCGCCGTTGTCATTGCCGCCTGCGTCGTCCTGGCCGTGCTGGCCTTCTTCCTGCCTCGTCTGTCCAGGCATCCGCAGAACGGCGCCCAGCGCGGCCTCGGAGCCGGCTCACGGGCCGGCGCCAAGGCTCCCGGACGGTTGGGGCGACTGCTGAGCAAGCCCTTCAGCTCCAGTTCCCGCGCGGTCGGCCGCAGTGGCTCCGCCGGGCGTCGCGCCCGCGGCCGCCTGCCGTTCTGAGCACCGTCCGCCGCGGTCGGCGGTGGGCGGTCGACGGCCGGCGCGCGCTGCGTCGCCGGCGCCTCAGAAGGGCGTCGACCCTGTCGGCACCGAGGCACACCCAGGAGTTTTGTGATGTCACAGCACGACGATGAGGTCCGTTCGTACGAGGACGACGAAGCGAGAGTCGAGGAGGACCTGCTCGACGGCATGAGCGTGGACGAACGCCGGCCGGAGAAACCGATCCTCCTCGACGCCGACGGAAGTCCCCTGGACACCTGGCGGGAGAACTATCCGTACGACCGGAAGATCAAGCGGGCCGAGTACGAGCGGACCAAGCGCGTGCTGCAGATCGAGCTGCTGAAGATGCAGCGCTGGGTGAAGGAGACCGGTCAGCGGATCGTGGTGCTCTGCGAGGGCCGCGACGCGGCCGGCAAGGGCGGAACGATTCAGCGGTTCACCGAGCGGCTCAACCCGCGAGGCGCTCGGGTCGTGGCACTGCAGAAACCGACGGAGCGGGAAATGGGCCAGTGGTACTTCCAGCGCTATGTGCCCCATCTGCCGTCCCGCGGTGAGATCGTCTTCTTCGACCGTTCCTGGTACAACCGGGCCGGTGTCGAACGTGTCATGGGCTTCTGCACCGAGGTCGAGTACCGCACCTTCCTGGAACAGGCTCCGCTGTTCGAGGAGATGCTGACCAAGGACGGCATCCTGATGGCGAAGTTCTGGTTCTCGGTGTCCCAGGCCGAACAGCGCACCCGCTTCGCCATCCGCCAGGTGGACCCCGTGCGCCGTTGGAAGCTCTCGCCCACCGACCTCGCCTCGCTCGACCTGTGGGACGACTACACCACCGCCAAGGTCGACATGTTCCGGGCCACGGACACGCCGCACGCCCCTTGGACGGTGGTGAAGAACAACGACAAACGCCGCGGCCGGCTCGAGGCCATGCGCAGTCTCCTGGACCGCTGCGACTATCCCGCCAAGGACCACGAGGCCGTGGGCAAGCCCGACCCGCTCATCGTGGGCGCCGCGAACACCCTGCTGGAGGCCGGTGAGGAACCCACCGACCTTTCCCCCACCCCGTTGGCCGGCTACGACCACCGCCCCGGCCACCACCCCGGGAACACCGACGGGGCGCAGCGCTGACCCCGGCGTCGCCTACGGCACCCCCACCAGGCCCCAGCCGCGGCGGGCCGTCTCCCGTGCCACGCGGGGCCCGTTCGCCGAGGAGCGCGGTGAAGGCCTCGAACGTGTCCGGGCGTCCTGCCCAGCCCTCACGCTGCGCACCGAAGGGCCCGCGCAACTCCTCGAGGAGGGGCTCCACCCGGGTGCCGGGCCTGGACCTTGCCCAGCCGTTGTGCCGGCCGAACGCGGCGAACCATTCGTCATCGGCGGCCGTCGGCCGGATCGCGTCGTCGAGCGCGGGGGGCTTCTATCGCTCCGATGCCCACCGGCACGCCGAGCCGACGCGGCGGTCTGGCCACCGGCGGCGTCAAGCAGTGACGCCGCCGGCGCACAGACCACCCTTCCCGCCGTACCGGCTGACCCGCTGGACGGCACCTGGTCCGCCGCCCCGGAGCCGGGTGTCGTCCGCCGGGCCCGGTGCCCCGGCCGGCGGTCCTCCGCGTCCGCTCCGGCGCCTCGGTCGACGGACGGTCCGGCTTCGCCGTCGAGTGGGAGTGCCCGGCTTTGGCGGGTTCCGGTGAGGCGGCCTGTCCGCTCGTCGGTTGCTGCTGAGGGGGATGTGCCGGTTGGTCGGCCATGTGGCGGTGGGGATGACCTGATAGTGGCAGTTGAACCGGCCGATGAACGGTGAGGCGGGGTGAGCGGCGTGGGGGAGGGGAACCTGCTGTCGAGGTATTCCCCTGGGCACGCGGGTGCGGGAGCGGAGACGAGTGATGGCCAGTACGTCGGGTGAGACCCTGTCCGGCATCGCACGACCGAGGAGCATCCAGTTGCCGGGCGTCGTGCTCGGCGTGGGGATGGGCGGGTTCGCCGACGGCATCCTGCTGCACCAGCTGCTGCGGTGGCACCACATGCTCAGCAGCACCGACCAGGACCACATCGGCGTGAAGTACTACGACCCCGACACGGTCTCCGGTCTGGAGATGAACACCCTGTGGGACGGCGTCTTCCACACGGTGTGCTGGCTCTCGGTGCTGCTCGGACTCGCCGTCCTGTACTCGCGGGTCACCCACGACCGGCTCCGGGTGTGGACCTCCCGGGTGCTGTGGGGCTGGATGCTCGTCGGCTGGGGCCTGTTCAACCTCGTCGAGGGCGTCATGGACCACCACATCCTCGCCATCCACCACGTGTACGCCGGAGAGAACCAGCTGGGGTGGGACATCGGCTTCCTCGTACTGGGCGCCCTGCTGGTCGCCGGCGGCTACCTGCTCCAGCGCAGCGGCCGGCCCTTCGACCCCGACGCCCCGGCCGGCCGACATGCGGGCCGGAGGGCCTGATGGACCACGACCTGCCCGCTCACGCCCACACCGGCCACGTCCTGCCGGCGCTGCTGACCACCGTCGCCCTGCTGGCTGCCGCTGCCGCCTACCTGATGCTGGCTCGCCGGGCACGCCGCCGAAACCCCGCCCTGGGTTGGAGCCCCTGGCGGACGGCATGGTTCCTCACCGGCACCCTGCTGCTCGGCGTCGCGCTGCTGCCACCCGTGGCCCCGTTCGCGCACCACGACTTCCGCGGCCACATGGTCCAGCACATGCTCATCGGCATGTACGCGCCGCTCGCGCTCGTTCTCGCCGCTCCCGTCACCCTCCTCCTGCGCACGCTGCCCGTCGCGAGCGCACGCCGACTGACCGCCGTGCTGCACAGCCCACCCGCCCGTCTGGCCGGCCGTGCGCCGGTGGCGCTCGCACTGTCCACGGGCAGCCTGGCGGTGCTCTACTTCACCCCCCTCTACAACGCGATCACGAACCACCCCGCGGCACACTGGCCGCTGCACGCCCACTTCCTCCTGTCCGGATGCCTGTTCGCCCACGTCATCGCCGGCCCCGACCCCGCCCCCGCCCGCCCCGGAGTACGCACACGGCTGGTCTGCCTCGGTGTCGCCGTCGCGACGCACGCGGTGATCTCGCAGCTGATGTACGGCGGCTTCTGGGTGGACGTCCACGCGCCCGTCGACCAGGTCCAGGGAGGCGCACAGATCATGTACTACGGCGGTGACATCGCCGAACTCCTGGTCGCCGCCGCCCTGATCGCCACCTGGCGCCCCGACCACCGGCGCCCGGTGACCGGAGGCATCGCCCCCCGCAGAGGATCAGCGGCCGCCTGACCCCCGGAGCCGACACGCCTCCATCAGGTCCAGCAGCGCCGCCGAGTCGCTCCACGAGCCCGCCGGCGGCGCAGGTCGTCCCGCCGGGCGCAGTGGTCGTACCGGCGCCAGCGGGGCGCGGACGGCTGCGACGGATCGCACGGGCCGGAGGGGGCCGCATGGCCGGATGGCCGGATGGCCGGATGGCCCGAGCTTCACCAGGAACATGTTCAGGGCACCGGTCCGGTCACAGGAAGCGCCGGATCGGGGTCACGGCCGCCTCCTTGGCACGCTGCACCACGGCTCGTCGTCTCCACCGGGACAGGTCGATGTCCACACTGCGCTCGAGGTCTTCCTCGAAGTCGCCGTCGAGTGCGGCGGTGAACGCCTCGTCCAGGACCGCGAGCACGACCTCCTCGTCGTGCTCCATGGACCGGCGGTTGAAGTTGGTGGATCCGATGAGGGATGCGACCGAGTCCACGGTGATGACCTTGGCGTGCATCATGGTCGGCTGGTACTGCCGGATGTGGACGCCCGCCGTCAGCAGGCGTGTGTAGTGGTGCTG
This sequence comes from Streptomyces sp. NPDC030143, assembly GCF_055573695.1. Taxonomy (NCBI): domain Bacteria; kingdom Bacillati; phylum Actinomycetota; class Actinomycetes; order Kitasatosporales; family Streptomycetaceae; genus Streptomyces; species Streptomyces sp. NPDC030143. The sequence goes on along the minus strand of NZ_JBVIAY010000006.1, from coordinate 128,864 downwards.
GCCGGCCAGCCGGCACGCGCGCTGGTCGGTGTGGGGCCCGGGAAGCAGGATCTCGACGCGCACGCCCCGACGGGCGGTCCGGCACAACAGGTCGACGAAGCAGGTGTCGGGGGCGAAGTAGGCGGTGGCGAGACGGAACCGCTCCTCGGCGGAGGTGAGCAGGACCCGGATGAGGGTCTGCATGTCCTGCCAGCCGACGCCGGCGGAGCCGCGCACCACCTGGACGATCGAGGTGCCGGCCTGGCGGTGCTCGGTGAAGCGGTCCCGCTCGTCGAAGAGTTCGTCGTGGCACTCGGCCCAGTTCTGCGCGAACGCCGCCGCGATGCCGTCCACGGCCGGGCCCCGCACCTGGACGTGGGTGTCCCGCCACTCGCCCGGGTCGCGGGCGTCGCCGCACCATTCCTCGGCGATCCCGACTCCGCCGGTGAACGCGGTGTGTTCGTCGACGACGAGGGCCTTGCGGTGGCAGCGGTGGTTCTGCTTGAACGGCGACAGCCATACGGGCTTGCGGAACCAGGCCACCTGCACGCCCGCCGCGTCCATCAGGTCCAGCAGCCGCTGTTCGATCTCCCTGGCGCCGAAGCCGTCGAGCAGCAGCCGCACCCGTACGCCCGCGCGGGCCCGTTCGGCGAGGGCGCCGGCGAAGTCGTGGGCGATCTGACCGCGCCAGTACACGAACGTCATCATGTCGATGGTGTGCCGGGCCGAGCGGATCGCCGTGAGCATCGCGGGGAAGATCTCGTCACCGTTGCGCAGGGGCACCAGCTCGTTGCCTTCGGTGGCGGCCACTCCGAGCAGCCGCTCCAGGCGGCGGCGCAGGCGCTTTACGCGGGCCTGCGCGTCAGGGGCGGCGGCACGAGCCGAGGATGCCGGTATGCCGTCGAGGATCACGCCGAGTCTCCCGTCGTACGGATGAGGACAGGTCGTTGGGGCCCGCGGACGAGCCCGTGGAAGCAACTGCCCGGCAGTCACCTCCTCACTCCCCGCACCGGCCCGGGCCGGGCCACGGTGCGGGTCCCGCCCTCCGCACGGACTCTCGGCTGCGCCGGCCGGGAGTTCCCCGCACGTCTCGGCACCACCGCATCCCCGACCGGGCAGGTCCGCGGTCACCGGGGCGGAGCGACGGCACGCCTTTCGTGGGACGTTCCCGGCGCCGCCTTGCGGAGCCGGTTCCCCCGGTCCGCGGTGCGCGGGACGAAGGGGTGGGCCTCGATCGGACCCGGCCGGGCCGCCGGGGTGACCTCGCCGGAGGCGGGGAGGCCGACGAGCCGGTCCGGGCCGGCTCCCGTGAACGGCTTTTCGCCGAGCCGGTCTAGGCGGGCGGCGTCGCCCCGCCCCCGGAGCCGACGTCCGATGGTTCGGCCCCGGTGGTGACGTCCAGCGGTCCGGCCCCGGTGGAGACGTCGAGGCCGCACGTCCCCGACGTCGACACGCCGTCCCGTCCGGTCATCCGCACCGCGGCCCGGCCGTCCGCGCTGGCGTTGTAGGCGATCGTGCAGACCAACTGGCGCAGGGCGGTCCGGTCCAGGCCGCCCAGGGCGAGGGGGAGCCCGACCACGACCTGCCCGCTCGTGAGCGGCGTGGCCCGCACGGGCGCGCCGGGGGCGGCCGGGGGAAGCGAGGTGCCGAGTCCGGCGGCCCGGTCCCGGGCGTCCGGGCCGTTCAGCAGCATGAAGATCGCCTTGGCCGTCGGACCGGGCCGACCCTCGGCATCGGCGGCCTCCTCGTATCCGTCGCCGAATCCGTCCCCGGTCGCGGACTCGCGGATCACGGGCGTCACCGCGCCGTCGGGGGAACGGAAGAAGAGCAGCACCTCGGAGCCGGGGTCCGGGAAGGCCTGGACGGTGGCGGGAGCGCCCGCGGCGATGGCGTCGGTCTCGTGGACACCGCAACCACCCAGCAGGAGGGCGGCCGCCGGTCCGGCGGCAGCAGCCGCGCGGCGGCACAGGCGTCCACGTCTCATGCCCCGGCTTCCTCCGCGTGTACGGGTATCTCGACGGTGAAGACGGCGCCGCCGGTGGGCAGGTTCCCCGCGCGGATGGTTCCGCCGTGCAGCCTGACGTTCTCCCGGGTGATCGCCAGTCCCAGCCCGCTGCCCGACGAGCGGGTACGGGCCGCCTCGGCCTTGTAGAAACGGTCGAAGATGTGCGGGAGCACCTCCGGCCGGATGCCGGGTCCGCTGTCGACGATCTCGGTGACCAGGACGGGCACACCGGGGGAGCGGGCCTCGCGGCGCAGGCGCACGGTGACCGGCGCGCTGCCGTGCCGCAGCGCGTTGCCGACGAGGTTGGCGACGACGACGTCGAAGCGGCGCGGATCGAGGCGGGCGCGAATGCCGTCGGGCAGCTCGGCGCGGACCCGGCCGTCGGTCCAGTGCCGGTTCTGCAGGGTCTTGCGGATGGCCTCCGCCACGTCGACCTCGTCGGCGTTCAGCTCGGCCGCGCGGGCGTCGAACCGGGAGATCTCCATCAGGTCCTCGACCAGTACGGCGAGCTTTCCGGTCTCGGTGCTGATCAGCCGGACGGCGCGGGCGGTGTCGGGGTCCAGTCGGTCCGCGTCCTCGTCGAGGACCTCGGTCACGGCGAGCATGCCGGCCAGCGGTGTGCGCAGTTCGTGACTGACGTCGGAGGCGAAGCGGCGGGCACGGGCCTCGGCGTCGCGCAGCTCCTGCACCGAGTGCTCGAGCATGCCGGCGGACTCGTTGAACGTGTGGGCCAGCTCGGCCAGCTCGTCGCTGCCTCGTACCCGGATGCGGGCGTCGAGCCGTCCGCTGCCCATGCTCTGCGCCGCCCGGCGCAGTTCGCGCACCGGACGCAGCACGCTGCGCGCGGCGAGCAGGCCGGGGATCAGGGCGATCACCAGGCCGGGCAGCGCCCCGTCGCGGGCGGCCGTCAGGAGCGCGTCGACGTTGACCTGCTCGTCACGCATCGGCATGACGGCGTACAGGACCAGACCGGTGGCGAGCACGCCGTCGGGTCCGGTCTTGAAGACCGTGGGCATCGCGATGGTCAGGTAGGGGACGCCGTCCTTGACGACGCGTTCGAAGCTGCCGTTGGGGTCGGCCCGGGCGGCGCGGCGCAGTTCGGGAGTGATGACGGTGGAGACAGGGCTGGTGCCGGAGGAGGCCCTGATCGAACCGTACTCGGCGAAGACCACCCAGGGGCGCGGCCTGCCCTTGCGGGCGATGTCGCGCAGGACCTCCTGCAGGCCCCTGGTCTCCACGGGCAGCGAGATCCCGATGCGCTGGACCTCGTCGCGGAAGGACGAGACCGCCGTGTTCTGTGCCGTCTCCAGCAGCGCGTTGCGGGCCTCGCGGTAGGTCAGCGCGGCGGTGGTGCCGGCGCTGACGACGGCGACCAGCAGGAACGCCAGCACCAGCCGGGTGCGCAGTCCGAACGCCGTGGTGCGTGCCCGGCGCGCAGGGCGCGGCGCGTCCGGCGCGTCGATGCCCGCATCGCGGTCGACGCCCGCAGCTCGGCTGCGGCGTCCCCGTCGGGTGCCGGGGGGCTTCACGACGGTGTCCTCCGACCTGTGGCCGCGCGCCGGGTCACCGCCGATCTCGGCCGCAGGCTCCCGTGCCCCGCCCGCCGGGCTCGCGCCCGGGAGCCCCCCGCCGCGGTTCCGTTCCCTGCCTCGGCGCAGTCTGCCGGGGTTCGTCCCGGTGCTCACAGGGGCCCGAAGCGGTAGCCGAAGCCCCGCAGCGTCTGGACGTAACGCGGTGCGCCGGCCTCGTCCTCGATCTTGTTGCGGAGGCGGCGCACGCATGCGTCGACCAGGCGCGCGTCGGCGTGGTAGCTGTGCTCCCAGACGTGCTCCAGCAGTTGCTGCCGGCTGAACACCTGCTCCGGGGCGGCGCAGAGGTGGAGCAGGAGTCGCAACTCGGAGGGAGCGAGCGCCAGCCGCCTGCCGGCCTTGGTGACGGTCAGCCCGGACCGGTCGACGACGAGGTCGCCGTGCACCTCGGTGGCGGGCCGGTCCGGGCCGGTGTCCTCGGTGCGCCGCAGCACGGCGCGGATCCGGGCCTCGATCACCTCGGGCCGGGCGGGCTTGACGATGTAGTCGTCGGCGCCGGCCTCCAGACCCACGATCATGTCGAAGTCGTCACCGCGCGCGGTGAGCATGATGATCGGCAGCTGGCTGTTCTCGCGGACCCGCGAGCAGACCTGGACGCCGTTCATCCCGGGCAGCATCAGATCCAGCAGCAGCAGGTCGGGCCGGAACTCGCTCAGCGCGGCGAGCCCGGCCTCGCCGGTCGCGGCCGACCGCACCTCATGGCCGCGACGGCGCAGACCGAGTTCGACTCCTTCGCGCACGGAAGGGTCGTCCTCGATGAGGAGTACGCGGGGCATCAACAGTCTCCCTCAGTGATGTCGGCGTCGAGCCGCTCGCCGACGTGCGCCGGAGATCAGCGCGTCCAGTTCGGTCAGCCGCAGCGGGCGGGCGAGCAGGGCGAAGGTGAGGACGATGACGGCCGCACCGGAGACCGCCGCGGCCGGCGCCCCCGCCGGTTCGGCGCCGGACGCCGCGAGGTGGCCCAGCACGGTGGCGGGCACGGCGGCGAGCAGCAGCCGTGCGTGCGCCGCGACGGCGGTCGACCGCAGTGGCCGGGCGACGGCCAGCCGGCGACCGAGCACCCGGCCGGTCAGCGCCCAGCCCGCGCACAGCGCCAGTGAGTAGGCCGCGGCCATCCCGGTCACGGCCCAGCGGGCCGGCAGCAGTTGGGCGGCGGCCACGGACAGCCCCGCGTTCAGGGCCACGATCACCAGGTTGAGCAGGAAGGGCGTACGGGTGTCGGAGAGCGCGTAGAAAGTGCGGGAGAGGACGTACTGGCCCGACAGGGCGACCAGTCCGGGCGCGAAGGCCATCAGGATCGAGGCCATCGCCGCCGTGTCCTGGGCGCTGGTCCTGCCGTACCCGAAGACCAGCGACGTCACCGGCTGGGCCAGGGCGAGGAGCGCGCAGGCCGCGGGGACGACGGCTGCGGCGGCGGTGCGCAGGCCGTGGGAGACGTCGGACCGTACGGCCGCGAGGTCCGCGTCGGCCGCGGCCGCGCTCATCCGCGGCATCAGCGCGGTCATCACGGAGACCGTGATGATGCCGTGCGGTACCACCCACAGCACGTAGGCGTTGTTGTAGGCGCTGAAGCCGGGGCCCCCGTCCAGGCCCGCGGTAGTCGCCAGCCGGGTCGTGACCCAGTAGGCGGCCTGGTTGGCCAGGACCAGCAGCACCAGCCAGCCCGCCGACCGCAGCGGACGGGACAGTCCGCTGCCGCGCCAGTCGAAGCGGGGCCGCCAGCGGAAGCGGGCCGCGCGCAGGGCGGGGACGAGGGCGAGCGCCTGGACGGCGATCCCGGCGGTCGTGCCCCAGCCGAGCACCGCGGTCTCGGTCGCGGTCAGCGTCTCCCCGCCGCCCAGGGCCAGGGTCAGGTACACGCCGAAGACGGCCATGACGACGACGTTGTTGAGAACCGGCGCCCACATCATCGCGCCGAACCGGCCGCGTGCGTTGAGCACCTGCCCGAGCAGGGTGAACAGCCCCAGGAAGAAGATCTGGGGCAGGCAGTAACGGGCGAACGCGATCGTCATGGTCGCCTGTGCGCCGCTGTAGTCGGTGTACGCGTCGACGATCGCGGGCGCCGCCCACACCGCGGTCGCGGTGATCGCCAGCAGGGCGACGACGCAGACGGTGACGAGCCGGTCGGTGTAGGCGGCGCCGCCGTCGTCGTGCTCCTTGGCGGCCTTGACCAGCTCGGGGACGAAGACCGCGTTCAACGCCCCGCCGAGCAGCAACATGTACACGATGGTGGGCAGGGAGTTGCCGACCGCGTATCCGTCCGCGGTCGGCCCGATGGTGCCCAGCGCGGCGGCGACCACGGCCGAGCGGGCGAAACCGGTGCCGCGGGACACGAGCGACCCGGCGGCCATGACGGCACTGCTGCGCGTCGCGGACACGGGCTTCATTCCGCTGCCGCTGCCGCTGCCGCTGCCGCTGCCGCTGCCGCTGCCGCTGCCGTCGGCCTGGTCGGGGCATTCGTCCCGGTCGGCGGTGTCTTGGCCGCGCCGAGCCGCGGGCACGGTGACGCCCGCCCCGTCATGAGCGGCGTCCCCGCCGGTGCCGGTGCCGGTGCCGGTGCTTGTGCCTCTGCCTGCGTCTGCGCTTACGCCCGTGCCCGTGCCCGCGTCCGTGTCTGCGCTGGAGCCGCCATCGGCCGTGCTCGGTCCTGTCGTCGACCTCATCGGCGGGCCAGGTACGCCTGGAAGGCGCGGTACAGCGTCTGGTTGGCGGTGCCGCCCAAGGGTCTCTCCCATTCCCCCAACGTCTCGACGACCTGTCCGCCGGTGCCCAGCTTCCACCGCAGCAGTCCGTACGCACGTTCGTCAGGGTCGAGAGTGGAGGGTACCCCGCGCATGTCGTAGACGTCAGCGCCCACTGCGTGGGCGTCCAACAGCATGCGCCACTGCAGGGCGTTGGAGGGCCGGACCTCAGGGAGGTGGTCGGCCGAGGCGCCGGTCTGGTACCAGACCCTGCGGCCCACGGTGATCATCGTGTGGGCGGCGAGGATCTCCCCGCCGTGCCGGGCGAGGTACAGCTTCATCCGGCCCGGCTCCTCGGCGTTGAGGGCCGCGTACTGACGCTCGTAGTAGGAGAGCGAGCGGCCGAGCCGGAAACCGTCGCGCTCCTCCGTGACGCGGAGCAGCCGGTAGAACTCGGGCAGTTCGGCCGCGCTGCCCACCACCACCTCCACGCCCTCCTTCTGGGCGCGGCGGACATTGCGCCGCCACTCCTGGTTGAGCCCGCGCCACACATCCTCCGCGGTGCGTCCGGTGAGCCCCACCTGGAAGACATGGCGGGGCTGTGCGTCCCCGTCGTCCGCCACCCCCTCGCCGCCGCAGCGGCGCCATCCGCGCGCCCGCAGCCGCTCGGCGACGGCGGTGCCGAGCGGGTCGACCTCGCAGTCGAGGACGTCGCCCAGCCGTCTGCCGGGGCCGGTGGACGACTTGAGCACGGCGGCGTCCCAGCGCCGGTACGCGGGCGAGGGGCCGATGCGTACGGCGAAGGCACCGGCGCTGCGCAGATGCTCCAGCAGCGCGGCGAGCCAGCCGTCGAGGTCCGCGTCCGCCCAGTCGGCGACGGGCCCCTCGGGAAGGTAGGCGAAGTACTTGCGCGTGCCGGGGAACTGACGCAGCAGCACCAAGGCCACCCCGGTCAGGGCGCCCGCCGCCGGGTCGGGCCCCCAGCCGAGCAATAGGGCACGCCAGCCCTCCTTGACGCCGGCCCAGGACGGGCACTGGAGGAAGCCGGCGCCGAGCGCCGCGCCCTCAGGGGAGGCGAGGAAGGCACGGTAGGTCTCCGCGGTCACGGGACCCAGCCTGACGCTTCGCCGGTGGTCGTCGCGATTGCGGCCGGGCGGCACGAGCAGCGCTGACACGGTCTGAGCCTCTCCTTCTCCCCGGGCTGTCGCGGGGACGCCGAGGATGCTCACAGCCGCCCGTGACCGTCCCGCGCTGCGAATGTGACCGGACCATGACCGTTCCTCACCAGTCGCCGTCACATCGACCTGAAGGCGCTGACCAGCGGTTTCCCGGCTCTACAGTCACAACGTCGTCCGGTCGGCCCCTTGTTGGCCTGCCTTTCCGCCTTCCGCCACGGAGGTCCTGTTGCACCGCACACGAGTACGTCCCGTTCGGGTCCGCGCCGCCGTGGTGGCGGCCCTGTTGACGCCGCTCGCCGCCTGCTCCTCCGGTTCCTCGTCCGGCACGGCCGACACCGGCGCGGCCAAGGGCGGCGATGAGCGCCCGGTCAACGTCACCGTCACCCCCACGGGACGCCAGGCCGCGGCCGGCGCGCCCGTGAAGGTCACCGCGCAGAGCGGCACGCTCACCGCGGTCACCGTCACCGACGCCAAGGGCCGCGCACTCGTCGGCAAGATCGCCTCCGACGGCAGGACCTGGACCTCGGACCGCAAGGCCGCACCCGGCACGGCGTACACGGTCAGGACGGTCACCCGGACCGACGGCGGTGAAGCGGGCCGGAGCAGCACCTCCTTCGCCACCGCTCCGGCCGACAAGGTCAACAAGGTCGACTGGCGACCGGGCACCGGCACCACCGTCGGCATCGCCCAGCCGATCTCGCTCGTCTTCGACAACCCCGTCCAGAACAAGGCGGAGGTCGAGAGGCAGCTCAGGATCACCACGTCGAACCGCACCGAGGGTTCATGGGGGTGGATACGCGACTGGTCGGGACGCGACCGGGTGGACTGGCGTCCGAAGACGTACTGGAAGCCCGGCACGAAGGTCACCTTGAACGCCGACCTGAACGGCACCGACTCGGGCACCGGCGGCTGGTTCGTACGCGACTACACGAGCACCTTCGGCATCGGCGCGCAGCAGATCGTCAAGGTCGACCTCGACAGCCACCACCTCACGCTCGTGCGCGACGGCGAGGCCGTCCGGCGCATACCGGTCTCCGGCGGCACTCCCGGCGGCGACAAGCGTTCGTGGCGCGGAACCGCTGTCCTCATGGCCAAGGAGGGCACGATCAACATGAACTCCGAAACCGTCGGCCTCGGCGATGCCTACGACAAGATGGTCGACCACTCGATGCGACTGACCTGGTCCGGCATGTACGCGCACGCCGCTCCGTGGAACGCCCGCCACTTCGGCAACGCCAACCGCAGTTCGGGCTGCATCGGGATGAGCGACGCGGACGCGGCATGGTTCTACGAGCAGGTGCGGCCGGGAGACCCGTTCGAGATCACGGGCAGGCACACCAAGGGGGTCGTCGCGCCGGGCAACGGCTTCGGCGCGTGGAACCTGTCCTGGCCCGAGTGGAAGCAGAAGAGCGCGCTGCGGTGACGCCGGGGGCGGGCCGCGGTGGGGGCGGGGCGCGCTGCGGTGGCGGCCGGGGCGTGCCGCGTCCGCGACGGCCCCCGCCGGGGGCGGACATCACCGAGATCCGCTGATCCGAGGTCCGGACACATCGGTGAGGCAGGGGATTGCCGGCCCCGCAACGGGGCACTGGCACACGCATGCATGAGGACCAGAGGGCTGCCGAGACCGTCACCCAGGTCCGGCCGCCGGGCCCCCGGCCCGGCGTGCCGGCACACCGGACCGAGGGCAGGCACCGGCGCCCCGGGCGGCGCAGGGGCCGGTGGCGGCGCAGGATCCTGGCCTACCGTGCGGTCGACCTGCTGCAGTCTCCCGCGCCCGGTGCCGCAGGCGAGGAGTGTCTGCTGCTGGTGCACATCCGCAAAGTGGTCGGCCAGGTGATCTACCGGACCTGCGACGAGTGTGCCCGGGGCGTGATCATCGATGTGGTCATCGACGAACCCCTGCGCGACAGCGGGCTGGGCACCAGGGCGCTGTCGCACCTGCGGTCCCGGCATCCCGGCCTCACCTGGCGCACCACCGACGACCATCGCGTCACACGTGACCTGCTGCACCGGATGCGCATCCCGGAAGCGGGTGCCGACGACAGGTGTTCCCACGCGAGCAAGGCCGCCTGACCCGCTGGCGTACGAGGGATCCGCGCACGGACGCGAGGCCCTCGAACCGGCCCGGCATCCGTTGCCGCAGCCGCCCGCGCGGTGAGCCGGCCGGGTTTGCAGCGGAGGGTGCGCCCCCGTGACTCACGCGGCCTGGCACCGGCGCGCGCAGGCCGGACCCACCCTGAGCTCGGCGCCCGACGTGGTCCCGGGCGTTTCGGCGTCGCTTCTCCCTCACCTCACGGTTCGGTCCGTCGCCACCGGGCGGTCCCGCTCGACCCACCGATCCGTCGTGACCGCGAGAAGGCGGCCGAAGGGTCTGGGGGCCCAACACCGTGTGGCCGCCGTCGACTTCCGGGGGACAGGTCGTGCCGGCCGGTTGATCAGTTCACTCCGGCCGTCCCGGGGTCAGGGCCCGTTGCAGCAGGAAGGTGTCGATCCAACGGCCGTGCTTATAGCCGGACTCGGGCAGACGGCCGGCGTCGGTGAAGCCGAATCGGCGGTGCAGCGAGAGGGAGGCGTCGCTTCCGGTGTCGGCGATGACGGCGATCATGCGCCGCATGCCCGCCCGCGCGGACTCGGTGACGACCGCGTCGAGCAGGGCCGATCCCAGCCCCAGGCCGGTGGCGCCGGGCGCGAGGTAGACGGTGTCCTCCACCGTGTACCGGTACGCCGGCTTGGGGCGCCAGGGTGCCGCGTAGGCGAAGCCGGCCACCGCGCCGGCCGACTCGGCGACAAGGAACGGCAGCTTCCGCTCGGTGAGGTCGTGCAGCCGGCGCTGCCAGTCGGCGACGGTCGGCGGGGTCTCCTCGAAGGTGGCCACGGTGTGGCGGACGTAGTGCGTGAAGATGTCGGAAACGGCCGCGAGGTCGGCGGGGGTTGCCGGGCGGATGGTCGTCCTCGGTGTCGTCACCAGGGCCTCATTCCTCTATAGCGAAGAGCATCGCTATTATAGGGGAATGGTGGATCTCGTGACGCTGGGCAGGCGCGTGAAGGGGCTGCGGCACGGCGCCGGCATGACCCTGCAGCAGCTGGCGGACGCGGCGGAGGTGAGCGTGAGCATGCTGTCGTCGGTCGAGCGCGGCCAGAAGGCACCCACCGTGGTCGTGCTGGACCGCATCGCCGACGGCCTCGGCGTCCCTCTCGCCGAGCTGCTCGCAGAGCCCGAGGACACCCGTGTCATCGTGCGTCGCGCCGCCGACCAGGACACCGTCGACGAGCCGGGGGGATGGCGGCGGACCGTCCTGACGCCCGTGGTGCCCGGCGTGAACTTCGAGTGGATCCGCACGACCCTGCCGCCGGGCTGCGACGCAGGCGAGTTCCCCGCCTACGCAGCGGGCTCTCACGAGTTCGTCGCGGTCGCGTCCGGAACCCTGCGACTCACGCTCGCCCAGCGGGCCGTGGACCTCGGTACAGGGGACTCGGTGTACTTCGCCGCCGACGTCACCCACGGCTACGCCAACGTCGGCGCAACCCCGTGCACCTACTACGTCGCCGCCCTGATCATGCGCCCCCGCGCCGCCGGGCGGCGCGCCGCCCCCTGACACCGGCTGCCGACGTTCCGGGCGGGAGCGGTCCTCCAAGACGGCGAGCACCGTGGCGCCGGGGCGCCGCCGCGAGCACGACGACGCCCCGGCACCGCCCGGATCGGGGGCGGCCCCGTACCGCCCGCACGGCCGGGTCCGGCGCCCGGACCCGGCCGTGCGGCGCCGTTCACGACCAGGCGTGGGCGAAGTCGATGGTGCGGGCCCACTCGGGATGGTCGACGAGCGGGTTGCGGTTGCCCTGGATCTCCGCGATCGCGAAGTTGCGGTGCTGTTCGTACAGGCCGACGGGGTCCGACTCGTGCCAGGCCAGCATGGTGCCGAGCTGGTCCGGCTGCAGTTCGCCACCGGCGTCCCCGACCCGTCCCGGGTAGCGCAGGATGAAGTACAGGGTGGCCCGGGCGACGGCGCCCTTGCCCGCCGACGGCTCGAAACCCCGGTGCTCCCGGCGTCCGCAGGAGCCTCGTCTGATCTCTTCGGTGTCGGTGAAGTCGAAGTAGGGGATGTTGCTGCGGAAGCTGTTGCACGTGGTCTCGCAGGCGAAGAGGTGGTGCAGGTCTCCCCGCATCGGTTCACGCCTGGCGAACCAGGACTGCGGCACCACGTGCTCGCAGTTGAAGGCCAGGGCCGCTTCCAGGGCGTCCATCTCCGCGGTGAGGGCCTCCGGGCCCAGGAAGGCCTCACGGAAGGCCAGTTCCTGCCAGCGCTGGATACGGGCGGTCTCCACGGCGGCGTCGGCTCGTATGAACTCCTCGGGAGTGAAGACCTGGCCGGAATAGATGCTGTGCAACTGCCGGTCGGGGTGCAGGTCCACGAACGGATACAGCATGCGCATCGGCTTGTAGGCGGGCCGGCGCTCGTGGGTGCGTTCGAGCAGCTCGGTGAGGGCGGGCCCCAGTCCGGCGCGGTCACCACCGTCGAGCCCCGCGTAGTAGGCCTCCCGGGCGGCGCGGTCGGCGTCGGCGTCGAAGTACGGGCGCTCCCGACCGACGTCCAGACTGGTCAGTCCCGCCTTCAGGTCCGCTTCGGCGGGAGAGACATGACCGTTCACGGCCGTGAGGGCCGTCGGCCGCGGAGCGCCGGGGGCGACGCCGGCACCCCCGGGGGCGGCCGAAGGCGGCACCTGAGGACGCCCCGACGAGGCGGTGCGGGGCTGGACGGTGACGACGACGTCGAGCGGCACCGTCACCTGCGACGCCGCGCCGGCTGCGACGACCGCGGCGGAGCCGACCCCTGCGTCGGCGCGGGGCGCCGGAGCGTCGGCCGCCGCCGGAGCCGGGGCGACGGTCTCGAAGAGGCCGGACCGCAGGTCGCCGGCGAGGCCGGTCACGGGGGCCTGCCGCACCGCTTGCAGCACACGGCTGATCCGCACCCCCTCGTTCGCCTTCCACGCCAGCCGGCCCTCGCCCATGTCGGGCCGCCAGCGACTGCCGTCCACGGAGAGGAAGTTGCCGTCGGCGTCCTTGAGCGGGACGCCGGCATGGTGCAGGGCCACCACCTCCCACTGATCGTTGAAGACGGGGGAGCCGGAGGAACCCGGCGCGGTGTCGGTGGCGTAGTGGACGAAGTCCTCCAGGAGGTCCACCACCTCGTTCTCCCGCAGCGCGAGTTGTTTGGGCTCACCGTTGGGGTGCTGGATGATGTTGACCGTCTCGCCCAGGATCACCTTGCCCTGCGCCTCGCCCAGCGGGAGCCAGGGGATGTCCTTCAGGTTCTCTCCGTTGCGGCCCCGGTCGGCGACCGCGACCAACGTGAAGTCCAGGTCCGGGTCGGTGACGAAGAAACGGTGGGGCTCCAGGTCGACGACGATGGGTGTCATCACGCGTCCGTCGATGCCGGCCTGGAAGTTGAACTCGATGACCCCGCGCTCGGCCTCCTGGAGGTCGGCCAGGACGTGATTGTTGGTCAGCATCAGGGACGGGGACGTCAGGAAACCGGTTCCGACATGCGACTCGGGGCCGCGGACGACGACCCGGCCCACGGAGCGCGCGGCCAGATGACCGCTTTCGAGGAACCGGACATCGATCAGGTCGTTGCGACCCATCAGCCGTTCCAGACCCAGCATGTCGGTCCCGAAGCTCTCCGGGGCCGGCCCGGACAGGCTGCGCCCGGTGGTGGGACGGCGCGGTGTGCCCTCCAGAGCGGTGGCCTGTGACCAGTCCGCTCCCAGACGTGCCAGCCGCGTGGTGACCCGTTCCGGCGTGTCCGCGTGCAACACCCCCTGGGCGTCGAGCACGCGCCGGGTCCGCTCACGGGCGGTCTCGCGCTCCTCGTAGCGGGCGGTGGCCCGCTCCAACTGCTCCTGCAGTCCGCCCGTCCGGCGTCGATGGGCCGTGGTGGTCATCTCGGTTCGCCTCCTTGCCGCGCACACCGTCCGGTGCCTGCTCCGGCAGCCCGTCCTCGGCGCGCGATCATGCTGTGGCGGTGTCTCCCGAGCGGGCCCCCGCGCGGGGCCCGGAAGTGCTCGAGGAGCCGCTGCTGTATTTCCTGAAGCACCCCTGCTGGTCGGCTCGAGGCCAGGCAGCCGGGAGGTTGCCGTTCGGGCGTCGTCGGCACAGCGCTCGGCTTCCTCCCGCAGGCCGACGGTGAGGAGGCGTCCGCTCGGGGCATCCGCCGCCGCAGCCTCGGCGACCGCGTGGCCGACGGGGAGCGGAAAGCGGGCCACTTCCTCGCCGTGGACGGCATCCGCGGGCGACGCCGATCAGAGGGGCCCCGAGGTCCGGAGGTGGCCTTGGAGTGCCGTGCCGACGGACGGAACGTCGTCGGAGTGCCGTCTGTCCACGTCAGGAGACGCGTGGGGGAGCGCCTCCCGCTCGGCCGGTGCGTCAGGCATCTTGTGCCGCCCGCACCATCCAGTCTGGGCCAGGCAGCACCTGACTGCCACTCGGCGGAGGACCTCGGTCCGGGCGTGCCGGAGAGAGCGGCTCGGGTGATCCGGCCGGCCGGGGTCGGTCAACTCCTGTGCCGGTGCGCAGGTTCGTCCCACTTGAAGCGTGAACCACCGGGGAGGATGGCGCATCTCGTGGCCCTGCGCCGGAGCGACGACCGCGGGAACGGCCGGGCGCTGCCGCGCTGAGCAGGGCACGGCGGCGCCGGCTTCGGCCGTCGCCCGCCTCACATGGCACCGGACCGCCGGTCCGGTGGGTCGTGTGGCCCGCAGAATGACGAGGGGGTCGCGCCGACCGTGGCAGAACGGGGCACGAGGCCTCGTCGGGTGACGTCGGGAGCAGAGGTCCGTCGAAGGAGCCGTGTCACCCGCCCTACCGGTACCGCCCGTGCAGGCGTACCGCCGGTGAGCCGTGGGCCGGGTGTCGGGCGCTGGGCGGACCGGAGTTCAGCCGGGTACCCGGGTGCGGGGTCGGCGGACTCGTCTCCCGAAGCGTGGACCACCGCCTTCCCGCGCCAGCCCCGGTGCGAACCCGACGACGTGCGCGGCGACTTGTCGATCGAGTGCTACGACGATCCGACCCCGCCTGCGGGCACCGAACCCGTGTACTCCTCCCAAGGCCCGCCGGGGCCCGGCCAGCCGCGGGCGTGGCCGTGCCGTGCCCCGCTGCCGTTCTCCCGTGACCGGACGGCCGATGACCGGTCCCCGGGCCGGTGGGTCCGGCCCCTCCCGCGGGCGGGGTCCGCACACGGAAGGCCGTCGCCCGCGGCAGATGACGCAAGCGCGGCGACGTCCTCCCGCCGAGGCCCTCCGGCCGCCGGTCGGAAGGGTCTTCGTGCGTCAGTCCGTCCCGGGCCGGCTGCGGCGTGCGTAGGCGCGGGCCGCGCGTGCCCGGTCGCCGCAGCGGGTCGAGCACCAGTGCCGGCGGCCGTGCCGGAGCAGGTAGCGGTTGCAGGGCGGGGAGCCGCAGGCGGTGAGGCGTTCGGCGTCGGGGCCGGTGAGCAGATCGGCCGCGTCGGCGGCGAGCGTCGCGAGAGCGTGGTCGACGATCTCGGTGGTGGGGTGCGGGGGGACGCGGTACGGCCCGCTCTTCTCGTCCCACTGCAACAGCGAGGCGGTGGGCACCCTGCTCATCGCGTCGTTGACGGCGGACAGGGCCGTGGGCAGGGCCGGCAGCCCGTCGACGCGGGAGGCGAACAACGCCCTGATCTGCTCCCGCAGGGAACGCAGCTGCGCCGTGCACATCTCCCGGAGCCCGGCGTCCGAGGGGGCGAGTTCCCGTTCGGCCAGCCACTGGTTCGCCTGCGCCGGAGTGCCGAGGAGGTCGGTGAACCGACCGCCGGGCAACGCCATGGCGCTGTTGGCGAACGCGAGCGCCAGGTACCGCTCCTCGCCGGGAGCGGGCGGCGCGGCGGGGTCGGCGGGCACGGTCGCATCCATGAGTCTCATGTTAAGGCTTGCCTGCATCCGTGAGAAACAGCTACGGTCTCTCACGGATAAACCGTCTCCATCCGTGAGGTGCTTTCTTCATGACCCCTGCCATGACGTCCCATGAGCCGTTCCCCGTCCGTGTCCTGGGCGGCCCCACCGCGGTGTTCGAGTACGGCGGCCTGCGCTTCCTCACCGACCCCACCTTCGACGCCCCCGGGGACTACCCGAGTCCGGGCGGCCCAAGCCTGACCAAGACCGCTCCTTCCTCCGTCGAACCCGCCGACCTCGGACACGTCGACGTGGTCCTGCTGTCGCACGACGAGCACGCCGACAACCTCGACCGTTCCGGCCGCGCCCTGCTCGCCGACGTGCCGCTCACGCTCACCACACCCGGCGGCGGCAAGCGCCTCGGCGACCGGGCCCGGGGGCTGGCCGACTGGGAGTCGGTCGAGCTCGACCGCCCCGGCGGCGGCACCGTCACGGTGACCGGCGTCCCCGCCGTCCACGGCCCCGGCCCGCGCGAGGAGACGGAGGCGATCACCGGAGAGGTCGTCGGATTCGTCCTGACCGGAGACGGGCTGCCCGCGGTGTACGTCAGCGGCGACAACGCCTCCCTCGACGCCGTACGGGAGACGGCCGAACGCTTCGGGCCGGTGGACACCGCAGTCCTCTTCGCCGGTGCGCCCCGCTTCGCGGGCCTCTTCGACGGAGGGACCCTCGTCCTCGACAGCGCTCAGGCCGCCGAAGCCGCCCGGATACTCGGCGCCCGTCGCGTGGTTCCCGTCCACTACGACAGCTGGGCCCATTTCACCGAGGGCCGCGACGAGCTCCTGGCCGCGTTCACCGCCGCGGGCCTGGCCGACCGCCTGGACTGGGGACAGCCGGACTGACCGCAAGGGGGCGCGGATCGAGGTGACGTGCCCGGCCGATGCCCTCCGACCGTCAGGAAGACGGGTCGAGAAGTCGGTCGACGCGCCCCCGCGCGTGGCGGTTCCCGGTCGGCGGGCGCGCCGAGGACCCCGGCGCGACGCCGGGCACGCGCGCTCGCCGCGTTGCCGAAAGCCCCTGATCGCTCCGCTGCGAGAGCTTCCGGCGCCGTGTGATCGCGCGCACCGGACGCCGCGAGCCGGTCGGGCTCCCCTTCTTCCGAGCTCTGAGTCACTGCCATGGACGCACCGGCCGAGCGGTTGTGGGGTGTCGTCCGCGGTTCCGCGGTCGCCGGCCGAACCCGGCGACGAGGCCGAGGCCCGGGACGACACTGAAGCCGCCGCACGTGACGTCCCGCAGGCACCGCTGCCGCGCAAGCGTCGCCCACCACCGAGCTGTCGGCCGCGACCACCGCCGCGGCTTCGACCTCCAAGCGCCCGGCATCCTCCGCAGGGCGCTGAGAGCCGTCAAGGACGCCCCGCATCCCGCCGTGAGTCCCACGGTCGGGGCATCACCGCGGTTGCCGACCGAAGGAGGGGGACCTTGGAGCGACAGGAGGGCCGCACCGCGCCGGTCCTGCGCTTTTCGACGGAGTTCATCGCCGGGGTTGCCGCCCCCGGGGCGTGATCGGCACCGCTGGTCCGCCGGTCGCGAGCGGGAACGGAGCGTCAGGTCGTCGCGAACCTGGCGACGTACGCGTCGAAGGGTTCGATGCCGACGTCCGCGCGGAGTTCGTCCACGCGCTCGGGCTCCTCACAGGGCCACGGAACCGGCGCCCCGTCCTTCACGCCGGCGATCTGAGTGCCGTAGATCTGCTTGCGGCCCTCGTTGACCAGTGTGCGGTCGCGCAGAAAGGCCAGGTCACGTGGTGCGGCCGCGCCGGCCGAAACCGCCTGCCGCATCAGTTGCAGGGCACGTCGCTGGACGTCGAGTTGCCGGTCGGCGTGCTGGGCGATCAGCCATGCCGCGCGTGCGGCGTCCTCACCGACCATGTCAGCCGTCGGCCAGCCGTACTCGTCCATGATCTCGGACAATCGGTCACCGTGCCGTGCGGTCAGCCGACGCCATGCCAGCTGCTCGGCGGGGTCGTCGCTGTTCGCGCGGACTGAGGACCGGTGATCGGCCGCAGCCATGGCCGTGAGTTCCTCCGCCAGCGCGGCAACGTCGTGCGCCACTTCCAACTCCTCTTCCGAATAGGTGTGTTGTGCTCCTTGCCCGCAAGCCTAAAGGGGCATATCGGGTGTCAAGATCGTTCCGAAGAACGGTGACAGGGGGCACCGCGCACCGCGATAATGGATCTACCCCTGAAGCCGAGACCGGACCGCCACGACGGCCATGGGCCCTGTGAGACACCGGGCGCGTCCGGTCGTCTCTCGTATGGCCATCGCCGGGCGGAATCCTGGGGGCATCGACCGACCCGCCCGACTCGCGTCGCGGCGCTCGCCCATCCCGTCGTAGAAGTCGGCCGGGCCGGTGTGGAGGCGGACGTCGGGCGTCGAGGCGGCCCGATACGGTGCCGCTCCGCGACGTATGAGCTGCGAGGTGTGCTCCGCACCGGCCGGCGCACACCCACCGGCGTCGCCGCCCTCTTCGTGTCGCCTGGTGTCCCCTTGCTCGCGGGTCGTTCACACCCAGTCCATTGCAACGATCGGTTAGGTAAGTGTTGCATTGAAAATCAAACCATTGCAACGATATGTGCTCACTGAGCTGCGGCAATGATGGTAGGACGCAATGAACAGGTTGCCTGTTGTGTGAATGCAACGTAGCTTTTCCTATGTCAGAAACAGAGTTGCGCACAGGAGCCTGTCAGAAGGAGCACTCGTGACGTCGCCCCTCGCAGAGAAGCCCCAGAGGGCGACTCCGGCCACCCCGAGCCCCCTCGCTTCCTTCATCCGATTCGTGCTCTTCGGGGGCGGCACCGGCGTCCTCTCCAGCTTCGCGGTACCGCTGCTGGCCGTGATCACACCCTGGGCGGTCTCCAACGCGGTCATCACCGTCGCCTCCACCCTGCTGTGCACCGAACTCCACGCCCGCTACACGTTCGGCACGGGACGCGGCGCCGGCCGGCGAGAGCACTGGCAGTCCGCATGTTCGGCCACCGCCGCTTATCTGGCGACCAGCGTCGCCGTGCTCGTCCTGCATCTGACACACCCGTCCCCCGGCGTGCTGACGGAGCAGGTCGTCTATCTCGGCGCCTCAGGGCTCGCCGGGGTCTGCCGCTTCATCGTCCTGCGCCTGTACGTCTTCGCCACCCGCCGCGACAAGGCCGCACGACCCCTGAAGCAGCAGGGCACGGTGGCCGTGCCCACGGTGGTGCGCCAGAGCACCCGCCCGTCCGACGGCTCGCGGCGGGCCGCGGGGCCGATCACTGCACGGGGCCCTCTCGGCTGCGGAGCCCTGCGGGTGGGCCGGACAGTCGTGGGTGCATCCACCGTCGCGCACGAGCGAGCCGATACGGCTGTCGGCGGTCCAACGGCGTGGTGCACGGGCCGTCCGGGACGAGCCCTGGCACAGGCGATCCAGCCGCGGACGCCCTGTTGGTATGGTGCGCAGGTTGCACCGCTCGGAGAGTCATGACAGCGCTCAGAGGAGAGGGGCCGGACGACGATGCAGGCGTCGGAGGCACGGCGTGCGGTGGCCGCGGCCCTGTCGATCGCCTCGTCACTCGGCCTGACAGCCGACGACGCGATCGTCCTCCACGACTCGAACAAACTCACTCTGCGCCTGCTGCCCTGTGACGTCCTGGCCCGGGTGGCACCTGTGGCGGAACAGGTCGCACGCTTCGAAGTCGAACTCGCTCAGCGGCTCGTCGCATCCGGTTGCCCTGTGGCTGCTCTCGATCCTCGAGTGGAGCCACGCGTCCATGAGCGTGACGGCTTCGCGGTCACGCTGTGGACCTACTACGAACCCGTGACACCTCGGGACATCCCGCCGGCCGACTACGCCGATGCGCTCGAACGGCTGCATGCCGGCATGCGCAAGCTCGACGTCCCGACGCCGCACTTCACGGATCGCGTCGCACAGGCCCGACAGCTCGTCGCGAACCGCGACCGCACCCCGGCGCTCGCCGACGTGGACCGGGAGCTGCTCGCCGACACGTTGCGACACCTGGAACGAGCGATCGGCGAGCGCGGCGGCCCCGAGCAACTGCTTCACGGCGAGCCGCACCCGGGCAACGTGCTCACCACGAGGGACGGGCTGCTGTTCGTCGACCTCGAGACGTGCTGCCGCGGGCCCGTCGAGTTCGACCTCGCCCATGCGCCCGAAGAAGTCGGCGAGCATTGTCCGGGCGTCGATCAGGACTTGCTGCGCGACTGCCGGATCCTCGTGCTGGCGATGATCACGACGTGGCGCTGGGATCGAGGTGACCGGCTTCCGGACGGGCGCCGGCTGGGCGCGGAGTGGCTCGGCCGGATCCGCGCAGCACTCGATCGCGACGGCCCGCGGCCCCATGGCTGATCGCGTGCCGTCGAGGTAGGACTCCGCGTCAGGACGGGGCGAGGACGCAGAACTCGTGGCCCTCCGGGTCGGCCAGGCACGTCCACGGGACGTCGCCCTGACCGAGATCGAGGTCGGTGGCGCCGAGGGCACGCAGCCGGGCCACTTCCGCTGCTTTGTCGTCACCGGCGTACGGCAGCAGGTCCAGGTGGATGCGGTCCGGGACGGTCCTCGCATCGGACGTGCGGAGGAACTCGAGGTACGGGCCGACCCCCTTGGCGGAGCGCAACACCGCGTGATCGTCGGTCACCTCGTGCAGGGTCCAGTCCGTCGCCTCACCCCAGAACCGGGCCATGGCCCGCGGATCCGCACAGTCGACCACCACCACGGCGATCGGCCCGGTGTCCCGGTACATCTCCCGGGGCTCCAGCACGCAGAACTCGTTGCCCTCGGGGTCGGCGAGGACCGTCCACGGCACTTCGCCCTGGCCCACGTCGGCGGGCGTCGCACCGAGAGCCCGCAGGCGCGCCACCAACTCCGCCTGATGGTCCGCAGAGGTGGTGGCGAGATCGAGGTGCACACGGTTCTTCGTCGTCGTCTTGGGTTCCGGGACGGGAACGACGTCGATGCCGAGGACGACCGGGTCCGGCCAGACGAGGCCGCCGACGGGTCCCACGTAGGTGGTCACGCCGGGGCTGTAGGCACTCCAGCCGAGCGCCTCCGCCCAGAACCGGCCGACCGCCGAGTGATCGACGGCCTTCATGTTCACGTGAACGGGTCGCAGTGCCATGCCGGCGATCCTATGCACCCGCTCCGGACGGCGCATCGTCCGCACCGTCGCCCCACAGAGACCGACTCGCTCGGCTGCGCACAGAACAACTCGCTCAGCAGTCTCAAATGCCCCGTCATCTGACGGGACGGGAACCGTCGACAGGCGGTCAGGGAGACGTGGTGGGCCATGTCCCCCGCGCTCCCGTGAGCCGAGGCGCAGGGGGCCGCACCGAAGACGATGCGGCCCCCTGCGGGTGTGACGGTTGCGCTGAGCTGTCTACCAGCGGTACCAGCGGCCTCGCTTCCCGCTGGGTCCGGTGGAGCGGGCAACGAAGCCGAGCAGCCAGAGCACCAGCACGATGACGGCGATCCACCACAGCGCCTTGAGCGCGAAACCGGCACCGAAGAGCAGCAGGGCGAGCAGGAGAACGAGCAGCAAAGGAACCATGATTATCTACCTCCGACCCGCCGTTTGCCCCACCGTGACTGCCGCACACACGCAGAATCTCCGTGTTTCTCATTCACCTTTCGGGAAACTCCTACTGGCTGTTGCGGTTCACGTCCGGGCGCAGGCCCTATCCGCTGGGGCACTCTGATGAGGCGTGGGCGGACAGCACGCCCTCGGGGCCGTGCGCCAGTCGAGAAGTCAGCGGCCGGTCATGAGGTGGGGCACTCTGCTGCGACGCCGTTTCCGGCGGGCGGCGGGGTCGCGTTCGGCGACGTGCCGGGCGGCCGAGTCGGCGCCGGGGCGGGCGTTACGGCTCCAGGGAGCGGACGGAGGCGTGGCGGGAGCGGGCCGACAGCATCGGGGTGGAGGTGCCGTCCTCGGCGTCGTGCGTCAGGGCACTGTGCCGGAGCCGGTGAAGCGTCCAGCCGTCCAGATCCTCGATGTCCTCGGGTGAGGCGAGCGGGTTGAGCCGTCGGACCGGCGGAGGGCCCCCCCGGGCTGCGGGTGGCGTGAAGGACGGTGCCCGACAGGACGGAGCCCGACATCGGAACGACCGCAGGAAATCAGCCACGTCCGCACCATTGACACAGCCCGGCGATCGGCCGTCTCATGTGCGACAGTGTTGGATTCAGCCAAATATTGCTCGGTCATGGTTCATCATGTTTGTTTTTCCGTGCGGCCGGGCAGCTCGGAGTGGAGGTAACACCCCATGCGCCGCGCCCGGCTCCTTGTTCTCGCCGTACTGGCGGCGCTGCTGTCGCAGGCCCTCCTGACGGGTACCGCCCAGGCGGCGACCGTCACGATCCCCAACGGGACGCAGTTCACCGACACCACCGGCGCCATCGTGCACGCTCACGGCGGCGGAGTGATCAAGGTCGGCTCCTCCTACTACTGGTTCGGTGAGAACCGCAGCGAGGACAACTCCTTCCGCTACGTGTCCGCGTACCGGTCGACCGACCTGAAGACCTGGGAGTTCAGACGCCATGTCCTGACCCAGGCGTCCGATCCCGAGCTGGCGTCCGCCAACATCGAGCGCCCCAAGGTCATCTACAACGCGGCCACCGGCAAGTTCGTCATGTGGATGCACAAGGAACTGGCCACCGACTACACCCAGGCCCGTGCCGCCGTCGCCGTCTCCGACACCGTCGACGGCGACTACGACTACCAGGGCAGCTTCCGCCCCCTGGGCTACATGTCCCGCGACATCACCGCCTACGTCGACGACGACGGCACCGGCTACATGGTCTCCGCCGCCAACGAGAACCGGGACCTGCACGTCTACCGCCTGAGCCCCGACTACCTCACCGTCGACAGCCGCGTGGAACTGCTGTGGCCGGGCCAGTTGCGCGAGGCGCCCGCGCTGTTCAAGCGCAACGGGGTGTACTTCCTGCTCACCTCGGGCGCG
Organism: Streptomyces sp. NPDC030143; assembly: GCF_055573695.1. Lineage (NCBI taxonomy): Bacteria > Bacillati > Actinomycetota > Actinomycetes > Kitasatosporales > Streptomycetaceae > Streptomyces > Streptomyces sp. NPDC030143. The sequence continues at coordinate 106,529 of NZ_JBVIAY010000006.1, read as the reverse complement.
ACCGGCTGGCGACCCAACCAGCAGATGTACGCCACCGCCTCCAGCGTCACCGGTACCTGGAGCGCGCTGCAGAACGTGGGTGACTCCACCGCGTACGGCTCCCAGACCACGTTCGTCCTGCCTGTCCAGGGCACCGCGGGCACGGAGTACCTGTACCTGGGCGACCGCTGGGGCAATTCCTTCGGCGAGAACGTCAACGCCTCGAAGTACGTCTGGCTTCCTCTGGAGTTCCCCACCAGTACCACCATGACCATGGACTGGTATCCGCAGATCACCGTCGACACCGCCGCCGGGAAGGTCGACGGGGTCGGCGGCCCGTGGGAGACGCTCACGGCACGCCACAGCGGCAAGTGCGTCGACATGCCCGGCAAGTCCCTCGACGACGGTGCCCAGTTCGCTCAGTACACCTGCAACGGCGGCATGAACCAGGCGTTCTGGTTCAAGGACATGGGCAGCGGATACGTCCAGCTCATGGCCAGGCACAGCGGCAAGTGCATGGACGTGGCCGACAACTCCACCGCCAACGGCAACAAGATCATCCAGTGGCCGTGCTCCACCGGCACCAACCAGCAGTGGCAGCTGCAGGACGCCGGCGACGGCTACGTCCGCCTCGTCTCCCGGCTGAGCGGCAAGTGTCTCGACATCGACGGCGCCTCCACCGCCAACGGCGCCAAACTCATCCAGTGGACCTGCGGAACCGGCGCCAATCAGCAGTTCAAGCGCGGAAGCTGATCCGACGGCACCCGCACGGCAGCTCGCGTGCCGGCGTGCGGGGCGCCGGGTGCGGGTGAGCCCCGGGCGAAAGGGGCGTGCACACGCGGACGGCCGGCTCGGTGGCTCGCACAGGTCGGTCGGGCGGGGTCGGTGGGCCGGTCGTCTCGGTAACGGCCGGCTCGGTGGGCCGGTCGTCTCGGTCGCGGTGGCCTCCCTCGTCTTCCCCCTCGTTCCTCCCAGCCGGGCAGGCAGGCCAGCGCCTCGGTGAGGTCCTCCACCCGCCGGCCGACGACATCGACGGGGTCGACGACGCGCTCCGCCCACTCGTGCATGGCGACCCCGGACAACGTGAACGCCGCCCAGGGAGCGGGGGTGACCTCCACCCCGTACAGATGACCGCCGTGCTCGCCGAGCGTCGCCCCGCTGCGCAGCGCGGACAGCAGACGGCTGTGGTGTGCGACGGGAGCGTTGCGGGCGGTGGGGCCGCCCGGTCCGGCGGCCTCGCCGACATCTGTGATGCACAGCCGGTTCGCAAAGCCCAACATCAGCGTCACAGTCCCGTCGGGCACCTCCAGCCGTCTGCGTGGTTCCTCCAACGCCAGCCTGTATCCCTGGTACTGCATCACCCCGGGACGTAGCCGCCTGTCAGGGCGTTGCCAGACCAGCTCCCACCCACTGACCGGATCCACGAAGCAGCGCACCGCGCACCTCCGCACCCGGCATGTGCCGCACGCCCTCCGGGCCGCTGCCCGGGAATCAGCCCTTGCTGGACCTCGGGAACGGCCGACACCACCACGGACGTCGCTCCGGCCGGGGCCCGCCCGGCACGCGGTGCGGAACGCGACCGGGCGCGGCCGGCCGGTGACGGGCCCTGCTGCGCCGAGCCACTCCCGCAGGAGACGGCGCGAAGAGGCCACCGCGGACAGGTGATCGGTGCCGGACGACGGAGCGAGTCGCACCGGACGCACCGGCCCCGGCGCCGCACCGGGCCCGTGCCCGGAGGACTGACGTTCTGTCATTGTGCTTGTCATGCCCGCACGCAATCGAAGACTGCCCCGCCACCGGTCCTGGCCCCTGACCACCATCGACATCGACCAGTGCCTCGGCCCTCACATGAGCCGCGTCACGGACCTGCGGTTCCTCAAGGGGCATGACAGCGGGACGATCGTCCTGCAGGCAGAGTGGATCGCTCCGAACCCCCGCAACCACGGCAGCGGCATCCACCCGGACATCGTCGGCTTCCGTATAGACGTCCACCCGGTCGATGCCACCGAACGTGCTGTCATCCGCCCTGTCCTGCGCGCGCACGCCCTCCCGCAACTCCACGCCTGGATCACGCAGGCGATCGCTGCCGACGAGACCTGGCAACTGACGTCCCATCGGCACTGCTGGCGGCTCACCGACGGTCACCTCACCCACCGCGACGAGGCCTGAACCGAGTCCGGTCGACACACAGGGTGCGACCTGCGGAGGAGGCCCGGCGACGGTGCCGGAGAAGTCGCTCCGCCGGCCTCCTGCCCGGTTCGCCGCCGGTGGTCGCACGTACCGTCGCCGCCCAGGGGGAGCTGGGCGGCGACGGCGAGTGAGGGCTTGGACGGCGCCGTCAGGCGGTGTCGCCGGTGTCGCACAGAACGGCGCCCAGGACCTCGTTCCCCTGGGTTCCGCGCCCCGGGAAGGTGATCCGGGCGCCGGGAGCCACCGTCCGGCACGGGACCTCGGTCCCGTCCAGGTACACGACCGTCAGGGTGTGGGTCCTGGAGCAGTCGTTGGTGGCGAAGGTGTAGCGCCAGTCCACTGCGAGGCGCACGCAGTCGGGCGCGCCGATCGCTCCCGGCGCCGACGGCGAAGGCTCCCGGGTTGCCGCCGCCCCAGGTGCGGCGTACGCGACCGTGCCGGTCGTCGCTGCGCACAGAGCCATCGCGAGGATGGTGAAAGTTGAACGCATGAACCGCACCATCGCACAGCTTCCCTTCACTTGGTGAACAAGTGCCCTCAGCGTAGGAGGTGAGGAAGAGTGCATGAAAAGCTTTGCGGCACCTTTCGCAAGGCGGCTCCCTCTCTTTCACCAACGGCCTCTCGCCGGCTTCAGCACTGTGAAAGGCCAGGTCAGCGTCGGGAACTGGCGGCATCTGAGGGAAGGGAGGCTTCCGGCGGGAGGATGCGGCGGCGCGGACGGGCGCCACTGTTCCGCGACGACAGAGCAGGACTCACACCTGCCACCGGGACCGATCGCCGTCGACCGGTGAAGGCGGAGAGGAGACCGAAAGTGATCGGCCGTCAGGCTGTCCGGGCGTGGGAAGGCATATCGGGCGGCACGGCCTTCGAAACGCGGTGGCGGGTCACGGCGAGGTGGTCGCAGGCGTCACGGACGCCCACGCGAACCCGTCCGGGTCCGTGAAGGGCCCGGCGCCGCCACCGATCAGGATCCGGTGGGAGCCGGTGCCGTCGGGGGAGACACCGGCGTCCTTGGCGAGGGCCCGGCGCCGGTACAGAGCCAGCTTGACGGGGCTCCCCTCCGAGGCGAACTCGACGTACATGCCTCCGAAGCTCCTGGCCGCGGTGAAGCCCCGGTCGAGGTAGAACCGCTTGCTCGCGGACACGTCGGCGACGCCGAGCAGCAGCACGACCTCGTCGATGCGCCGGTCGGCGGGACCGGTGTCCTTCTTCGCCGAGGTCGCGATCTTCCAGATCGTCCCGTCCGGGGCCTGTACGACGCCCCCGTAGCCCCAGAGCGACTTGGCGGCGGGCTTCAGAGCCCTGGCGCCGGCGTCGAGGGCGGTGCCGACAAGGCTGTCGACGGTGGACGGCTGGGACACCACCAGCGACAGCGTGAACCCGCGGAAACCTGTGCCGGGTGCCTCCGAGGCGCGCACGCGGACCTGCCCGCCCAGGCCGAAGGCGCTGGTGTGGAAGCGGTCGGCGGCAGCGGGGTCGGTGACGTCGAGGGTGACGGTTTCGATGAATGACATGCCCGTCACGCTAGGTGCGGCTCGACCCGGTGCGCTTCTCGATTCCTGACCGGTTCGTCGTGCCTACAGGCTGAGCGCGTCCTCCGCGTTGTTCACCCACGGGGTCACGGAGGTGGTGTCGGGCGAGACGTGCAGGCCGGGGGTGCCGACCGTGAGCGGTGTCTGCTCCAGGTCGGATTCCGTGTTCATGGTCATCGCGATCGAGTCGACGGTGTGCCCCTTGCCGTCGTCGGCGCCGCCCATGAGCCCCGCGTAGGCCGAATCGCCCGGTTCGAGCCGCAGCGCTTCCTCGATACCGGGGGCCTTGCCCCGCTCCGTCGCCGAACCGTCCAGATCACCGAAGGTCACGACCGGGTGGCCCAGTGCCCTGCACGCTTTGGTGCCCTTGTTGGTGATCTTCAGGAGGTAACTGCTGGTCGTGGGCTCCGCCAGGCTCGCGGTGAAGGTCACGTCGAACGTGCTGCACGGGAAGACGTCGTAATCGGCCGAGGAGCCGCCGCTACCGGTGGAGCTCCCCCCGGTGGAGCTCCCGCCGGTGGACCCGGCCGGCGCGGACGCCGAAGCGGAAGGCGCGGACGCCGACGGTGCCGAGGGCGTGGACGGTGCGGCCGGCTTCGCCGACCCGGAGGGGCCAGCGGCCGGTGTCGTCGACGTCCCGCCCGCCGCGTCGTCCTCGGTGGGCCCGCACGCGGTGAGTGCGAAGGCGGTGACGGCGGCGAGGACGGCGGCGGCTCTGCGAACGGTGCTCATGGTGCTGTTCCCCCGATTGCTGTGTGTCAGTGCTCTGCTCCGAGCCCCAGCTTCTCCCGCGTTCTTCACAGCCCGGTGACAGGATCTCGCCGGGTTCACCACGGTTGCCTCCCCCCGTGTGCCCAACAGGTCCCCCTCCGCGGATCCGCGCGAGGGAGGGAGGGCGGCGGGGGTGCGGCACGGAAATTCGGGTGCTCCGGCCGGCCGGCCGCGTTAGGGTCACCCGCATGAACGTCACCGGCCCCAGCACCACCGCGACCGCGCGAGCGACCAGCTCGCCGGTTGCCGCCGCCTGACGCCCCCCTCTCCCCGGCGACCGGAAACGGTCCGTCGGTGATGCCGTGGCGCCCGCCCCGGCCGGAGACCGAACGGTCCCGTTCTCCGGTGCCTCCCCCCGCTGTGACGCGAAGGAGCCACCCCCCATGAACTCGGAGCAGTTGGTTGCAACGTTCGTCGAGTACTTCGAAGAGCGTCACCACCGCCGCATCGTCGGCTCGACGCTTCTGCCGCCGCCCGACGACCCCGTGCTCTTCACCACCTCCGGCATGCACCCGCTCACCCCGTACCTCGAGGGCCGTCCCCATCCGCTGGGCAAACGGCTGGTCAACGTGCAACGCTGCCTGCGCACCACGGACCTCGAAGAGGTGGGCGACGCCACTCATCTGACGGTCTTCGAGATGCTCGGCACCTGGTCACTGGGCGACTACGAAGGCCCCGTCAGCCTCGGCTGGGGATACGGGCTGCTCACCGAGGGGCTGGGTGTCGATCCGGGCCTGCTGCATGCCACCGTTTACGCCGGCGACGGCCGGACCGGGCCGGACACCGCGTCCCTCGAGGTGTGGCAGGACCTCGGCGTCCCCGTCGAACTCACCGTGGAGGACAACTGGTGGTCCAACGGCCCTGCCGGACCGTGCGGCCCCGACTCGGAGATCTTCCTGTGGAGCGGTGACGGCCCGCCCCGGTCGACACCCACCCGCGACGACCGCTGGGTGGAGGTGTGGAACCACGTGACGATGAGCCACCGTCGGCTCGACGACGGTTCCCTCGTGCCCCTTCCCCAGCGCAACGTCGACACCGGACTGGGCCTGGAGCGGCTGGCCTCACTGCTCCAGGGAAAGCCGTCCGTGTTCGAGTGCGACGTCTTCGACCCCTGGCGCCGCCTCGTGCCGCCCCTGTGGAACCTCGACGAGTCGCCGCTGCGCCTGGTCTGCGACCACCTCCGCGCGGCCGTCGTGGTGCTCGGCGACGGTGTCCGCCCGGCCCACACCGGACGGGGCTACGTGCTGCGACGTCTGGTGCGACGGGTGCTCACCGTGCTGTGGCGGGACGATCCCTCGCGCAGTGTGGAGGACCTGCCGGACGAACTGGTCCGGCACACCCTGGACCACTTCCGGCAGGACGTGCGCCTGGGCGACGTGCTGCGGACGCTGCATGAGGAGGAGGCCAGGTTCCGACGGCTCCTGGAGCGCGGCAGGCAGGTGCTCGCCCGGCCCCGGTTCCAGGGCCCCCTGACGGAGGAGGACTTCCGCCACCTCCACGACACCCACGGTCTGCCACGGGACCTGGTCACGAGCCTGCGCCAGGAGTGAGGACGCGGGCCTGCGCCAGGAGTGAGGACGCGGGCCTGCGCCAGGGGTGAGGACGCGGGCCGCGCAGGCCGTGCGGCTGCTCGGAACGGAGGGAGGGGCGGACGGGCGGAGGAAGGGACAGACAGCCGGAGGGAAGGAGCCGCCGCGGGGATCCCGAAGATAACGACCGGTCGGTAACATGCGGTTCATGACTACTGCCGCTCTCGCGCCGCGCGCCGGTCGACGCTGTCACACCGTGCTCAACTCCCTGCACGCGACCCACTACTTCTCGCCCGATCTGGGACGCGAACTGGCCGCTCTCGGGATCACCCATCCCCGGGCCGTGAACTTCGCCGTACGGGCGGCGGCTCTGGGGCCGGTCGGAGCCGGCGCGGTGACGGCGACCTTCTACAACTACAAGCACGATCTCGTGGTCCGGCATGTGCCCGCCGTGTGGTCGGTCGCCACCCCCGCGGACGTGCTCGCGGCACGCGCGCGTGCCGTCGACGCGACACTGCGGCGGCTGCTGGGCGACGAGGTCGTGGCGTCAGCGGAGATGGCGGAGGCCGCAGAACTCGCCCTGCGCGCCACAGAGGCCTGTCAGCGCAGCGCCCGGCCGCTGTACTCGGCGCACGCCGACCTTGCCGTCCCCGACGAGCCGCACCTCGCGTACTGGCACGGAGCGACGCTGCTGCGCGAGCATCGGGGCGACGGGCACCTGGCCGTGCTGATGTCCTTGGGCCTCGACGGACTGGAGGCGATGGTGACCCACACCGCCACGGGCAAGGGCATGGCTCCGAAGTGGGTGGCGGCCACCCGTGGCTGGACCCGGGACGACTGGAACGCGGCGAAGGCCCGTCTGCGGGACCGCGGGCTGCTGGACGACACCGGCGACCTCACCGAGCGGGGCGTGACGCTCCGCGAGGACATCGAGCAGGAGACCGACCGCCTGGACGGGGCTCCGTACGAGCACCTCGGCCCGCAGGGTGTGGCCCGCCTGACGGCCCTCGGAACGACGTTCGCCCAGGCCGCGATGGCTGCCGGGGCCTTTCCGGCGGATCTGATCGGCAAGGGGTGAAACGGGACGCGGAGCGACGGGACCGGCCGCGGTGGCGCCGCGTGCACCGCTGGTTCGATGCCGGTGCACTCAGCGCACACGTGGGCTTCCGTGCGGCTGTTTGACTTGCGGAGAACGGATCACGATCGCCCACCGGTCGGAACGAAGGTGGCCCGCCACCGACAACGTCAGGGGCAACATCCGCGACCACGGAGTGGCCCAGATCGGCACCGAGAACGTCAACCTGGAGACGCACTGGAGCAGGCTCTCGACCTGGGTGACAACGTGCTGAACAACGCCGGACACCCTCCGATCACGATCGGTGCGGGAGTCTTCGCCCGCATACAGCGGGTCCCGCCCCCGTGAGGCAGGCGGGGCACGAGGGCGCGCACTGCGCCCCGCGTCCCGGCAGGATCAGCGTCGGGCTGAGGAAGGACCTCGTCCCGGGCCGGCGGCAGAGGTCCGGGATGGGCGGGCCTGCGCCCGGCACAGCGACCTGGCACCGGACCGCACTGCCGTCGCGGCGAGGCCGCGGCGGCAGTGTCAGGTGCGGCGGGCCAGTAGGTAGGCTCTGCGGGTCTCGACCTCGTGGGCGTAGTGGGTGCGTTCCATGTGCATCTCCACCGTGAATCCGGCCTCTTCGAGCAGTCCGGTGATGTGCGCGGGCCGGAGGAAGCGGAAGTCGACGTCCACGGCATGCCCCCACCACTCGTCCAGGTGCCGGACCTCCTCACCGATGTGGAAGGAGAGGAGGAGGAGCCCCGCAGGGCGGAGTACCCGCCTTGCCTCCTCGAAGGCGCGGCGCAGGTCGGCCGGGTCGAGGTGGATGATCGTGTAGAAGGCGACGGCGGAGCCGAACTCGCCGTCCTGCGCGGGGAGTTCCAGAAGGTCGCCCTGTCGGAACTCCACCTGTGCGAACCGGCGGCGACCGGCCTCGACCATGCCCGCGGACAGATCGATCCCGACCGTGCGCGCACCCTTCCCGGCGAGCCAGGCCGCCACGTGCCCGGGGCCACAGCCGAGGTCGGCGATCGGGGTGCCCGACTCCGTCATGTCAAGAAGGGAGACGAGGAGTGCCCGGTCGAGCGGCTTGCCGGCGAGCTCGTCGTGTAACCGGGCCGCGTACTCTTCGGCGACGGTGTCATAGCTGCGGCGTACCGACTTGTGATGTGCACGATCATCCATGCGCGCAGCATGCCACCCAGGCGTCGGGAACCCGGCCCCTTTCGGGGGTGGTCAGGGGTTGCGGGGCCCGGTGGGCGCTGCTCGCCGCGCTTGTGACCTCCGGCGGATGCGGGCCGGGTCGCTGTCCCCTGAGGTCGCACACCGTCGGTCCACCGACGACATCACCACCTCCGCCTCTCGGTACAACCCCCGAAGCGGTGCGGCCGTCCAACATGCGCCGGCTCATCCGGCAGGACCGCAACTTCCGTCACCCCAGGGGGATGTCATGACACCCGTCTCCGTCAGCCGCGCGCTGCGGCTCGGAGCCACCGGCGCCGCGGTCGCGGTGCTGACCGCCGTGGGACCGGCCGCCGTGCCCGCCTCGGCCCAGGACGAGCGCACCGACCAGCTGTGGATCCAGGTGCCGTACGAGCGGACACTCACCGTCGCCCCGGCCGGAGGCACGGCGCAGTACCGCGACCTCCCGGTCGGCCTGCACCACGACAACGCCGCCGTCACCGTCTCCGACGGCCGCCTCACCGTCGACGTCTCGGGCCTGGCCGATGTGGCCGAGGTGGCCTGGCCGGAGAACTGCGCGCCCAGTGGGAACACCGCGGTGTGCTCCGTTGCCGAGGTTCCGGCGCTGGACGACTACCGTGCCCAGGTCCGGCTCAAGGTGCGCGCGCTGCCCGGCGTCGCGCCCGGCACCCAGGGGAAGATCACCTACGAGGCGACGGCCGAAGGACCCGACGGCGAACTCGTCGCCCCGCACGACTCGTTCGACACGTCCGTCACGGTCGCCTCGGGGCCCGATCTGAACGTCGTCCAGCCCGACAGGCTGGAGGGCGTGCGGCCCGGCGGCTCGCTCACCGCGCCGTTCGCCGTCACCAACACCGGCAACGAGCCCGCGAACGGCCTCAGCGTGCGCATGTCGGCGACGCACGGCCTGGAGTTCGTGACGCAGTACCCGCAGTGCACGTACACGCGCACGGGCGGCGAGGGCGAGGCCGCCCCGATGACGCACGTCTCGTGCGCCTTCGACACGGTTCTCGCACCGGGCGCGACCTTCGAGCTGCCCGCGCCGCTGAGGCTCGCCGTCGCCGACCACGCCCTGTACGAGCTTTTCAGCCACTCCGTCGAGCCGGGCGGGGGCGCCACCGACATCCAGAGCGACGGCAACTTCGCGATGTGGCCCGTCGAGGTCGTCAACACGGCCGACTTCGCGATGCGCGGCGACACGGTCCGGGCACGGGCCGGCACGACGGTCACGGCCACGGTCCGCTTCCTCAACCGGGGTCCGGCCTGGGTCGGCCACGTCGGCTCGGGCGACCCGGCCGCCGTCGTCACGTTCCACGTGCCGGAGGGTACGAGGGCCACGGGCGTCCCGGACCTCTGCGAGCCGCGCACGCTGGAGGGGCGCGAGTACGGCGAGCGGTTCGGCGCCCCGCGCTACGACTGCTACCTGCCGCTCTGGGTCGGGCAGAACGCCAGGGCCGACCTTCCGTTCCAGCTGACCGTCGACCGGGTGGTGCGGGGCGCGACCAGCGAGGTGGTCGCGCACCCCGACTGGGGCGGCCCCACGTTCCCCTTCGACCCGAAGCCGCGGAACAACAAGGCGAAGGTCGTCGTGAACCCGTGAGCCGTTGATCCTCGGCACGGGGGCGCCCCTCGCACGGGGGCGCCCCCGTGCCGCTTCGGCCCCGCAGCCGGATCACCGGACCACCTGCCCTGCGCCTCGGCCTCCCGTCCACCCGCCCCGGGAGCACGGCGGGGAACGCCGACGTGTACCGGAAGCGGGCGGGCACGCCGTCCGGCGCGCGATGCGGTCGAACGCCGGCCGGGGAGCGCGCCGCGGGCGGCGCAGGCCCAGGGAACGGGTCAGCCGGTCGGAAGGCCCAGCCCGTAGTACCTGACGTGGTACCCGTCCACGTACTCGGCCTCGCCGCCGATGATCAGGTCGGTCGGCTCGCTCACCCCGGCCGCCCTGGCCGTCGCCACGAGCATCTCCGCGAGTGCGCGGCCCTTCGGTTCGCCGGGGCCGCCCGCGTCCACGCGCCACACCGGATCGTCGTCGCTCCAGACCGAGGCCGTGTGGGGGTGCTGGGCGACCGTGCCCCAGCCGAGCGCGGCCGGATCGACGCTGTCCGGGGCGAAGCAGCCGATCGACAGCCGGTTGTCGCACGTCACGTCGAAGAGGATGGGTGCGCTGCCGTCGGCGCGCCCGTAGAACGGCATGCCGATGCCGATGCCCAGGGCGGTGGCCTCGGCGGGCAGCGCCCCCAGGAAGTCACCCAGGGACCGGGTGACGGTCTCCCAGCTGCGGGCTGTCCAGCCACCGGGAAAGCCGAGGCCGGCGTTGGCATGGTCACGGTTGCTGCCGAAGAAGCCGCTGATCGAGTGTTCCTCGCCGATCCCCTGGCGCCAGAACCAGTTCTCCGCCGGGTCGGTGGGCTGCAGGACCAGCTCCGGCCCCGACTTTCCGGCGCGCAGCTCCAGGGTGTCCGGCCTGCCGCGCCAGCGCACGAAGGGAGCGCCCCAGAGCGGCCCGCTGTCGTAGAAGGGGCCCATGTCGCCGTGTGACCCTATGACGGACGGCGCGCCCAGCGCCGTGGTCAGTTCCTCCCGGGAGGTGCGGAACGCGGCGGCCTGTGCCGCGGCGTCCGGTGCGACGGTCGCCACGGGGACCGCGAGCTCCACGTACGACTCGCCGTCGACGTAACGCTCCTCGTACGTGCCGACCGGGCGCAGACGGGCGTCGCCCGAGGAACGGCCGGTGATCAGGACGGGATGGTCCGGCGTGCCGCTCCAGGCCCAGCCGAGCTCGGCCGCCAAGGCCCTCACCCCGTCCGGCGTCCAGTCGCCGGTGTCCGCCGCGACGAGCCGTCGGGCGAGATCCGCGAGGGACTGTTCTTCCATGCTTCCCCGTTGTGCGTTCACGCGCCCATCGTGCCGCATCCCGGGCCGGACCCGACCTCGGGGGTGCAGCGGGGATATGGCGTCGACGGCGGGCGGGCTCCGCACGGCTGCACGGGCGTCAGGGACCGCCGTCCGCCAGCGGTTTCGCCCCGGTCGGACCTGCCGGACCAGCACGGTGTGGCCCTTCCGAACCGCCCCGCCGGAGAACTGCACGAGCCCGCCGTACAGGTGACGTGCCCATTGCAGGGTCCGGACCCCGTCCCGGTCGTACGGGCAGAGCCCCGCGTCGACGAGCTCCCGCGGGTCCCGGGTGCGCGGCGAGCAGGTCGTAGGGCAGCCCGGCCCCGTGCCGCCGCGCCGAGCCGATCGGCGGTCGGACAGCGGTAGTCCCCGCCCCGCGGGTCCGGGTAGCGGACCGGACGAGCTGTGCGCGCGGGCAGGGCCCGGTGCCGTGGTGCGCAGGGCCGACCACGGCCGCGATGGCGTCGACGGCGAACATCACTCGGACGGACCGCCGGACGGCTCACGCGTCCCGGCGCTGCCAGGCGTCGTGCACATGACGGCCGAGGAGTGGCCCGCCGAAGACCACGAACCCGACGCCGATGAGCCAGGACTGCACGACGAGCATGGTGCCGACGTCCCCGTAGGTGACCGCATTGGTCACGATCAGCGGGGAGAACACCTGGTCGGAGAACCAGCGCAGCCCCCCGAGACCCGCCATCGTGGCGACCGAACCGGGCAGCAGCGCACCCCAGCGCACCCGCTCGCCGAGCAGGAAGTGCTGCCCCCACCAGAAGAACAACACCCCCAGCAGCGAGGTGAGGGCGATGCGCAGGACCGAGAGCGCCGTCCCGCCCCGAAACGCCGCACCGCTGTGCGTCTCGGAGTACAGATAACCCGTCAGCGCGGCGAGCCACACCACGCGGCGCCAGACGTGGTGCCACGGTCCCGAGGGCACCTCCCAGATCCTCTCGTAGCCGTTCTGCACACTCGCCGCGAAGGTGACGCCGAACAGGGCGACGAGCACGACGCTCAGGGCGCTGGTCGTGCTCAGCACCCTGCGCGGCGCGGCGAACAGTTCCCGCACCGCTTCCGCCGGGCGCCCCGAAAGACTCATCCCGTCGATCACCCACAGGGCGAAGCCCCGCTCGCTGAAGGGGAGCGCCGCGGCGACGACGATCAGGAGCGGGACCAGGGTGACCAGCCCCAGCGCCGAGAAGCCCATGGCCCGGTGCAGCAGTTCCAGCTCGTTCCCGTGCCGCCACAACCGTCCGGCGACGGAGTCCTGCCATCGGGCACGCACTCCGCGGCGGGGCGGTCGCCGCTCCGGGGAAACGCCAGAGGCGTCCGTCACACGCCCTCGCTTCCTGGCGCGCCCCGAGCGCGCGCCCGCCACTCGCGTGCCGGAGGCACTGGCCGTCCGGCGCTCCTCGACTGGGACGACGTTCAGCGGTTCCCGAGCCGGTCGGGGGCGAAACCTCCGGGGAGGCAGGTCACCCCGTGTCGGGCCGCCGCCTCATGCCGGGGGGCGAATCCCCAGACATCGGCCAGAGGGGCAGCGCCGGGCCGCAGCCGCACGGGCTCGAACCGGCCACCAGGCTCCCGGGCGGACCACCGGCCCCGCAGCTCCCCGTCGCACCGTCATCACGGCTCCCGCAGTCGGATCACCGCTGCGCGGAAGCGGTCAGCGGCATCCCCGGACCGACGACCGACCGCTCCGGACGAGCTGCCTGGGCGTCACTGCCCCTCGTGATCGCCATGCCTTCGATCACACACCACCGCACCGGCCGTGCGCACCCGCTTTACGGCCCCGGCGAGCGCCCGGGACCGTGCGGGCTGTGGGGGCCTTGCGCTTTGAGCGCCTGATCAGGCCGCGCGGCCCAGGCGGGCAGCCCGGCGCGACCGGCGAGGCCCCGGGGAGACCTGCTCCTGAGCCGGAGCACCGGCTGTCCGTTCCCCCGGGACGCCCCGTGCGTCCGGCCTCTGGTGTCCGGTGGCCACGCGGTGATGCGGCCGGGAACCATGGAGACGATCGCCACGGTGGATTCGCCCCGCCGGGCGGTGCAGACCGTCAACGCGGTGCTGCCCGAGGCGTACGGCCCCGCGGTCCCGGGCACGGCTGACGAGGTCGACGGCGCCTGATCATGTGTCCGCGCGCCTCGGCCCGCAGCCGCTCGATGCGCGGACCGGCCTCCGCGAGCGGACCGCGCGAGGGCATGCCTCGACCGCGGCCGGACGGCTTCTCCCGCCCGGCCGGCGGATGGGTGGCGGGTTCGCCCTGACCGCTCCGGCCCGTCGGGTCGGAGCGGTCAGGACGTGGCGGACGGGGTTGGGGTCACTGCGTGTAGAAGGTCGCGTCTGCCCGGGCGGTCGTCGTGCTGACGGCCTGGACGTACAGCAGGTAGTTGTAGTGGCGGATGTAGCGGCCCGGCAGGTTGAACGACTCGTACGAGACCCCGGCGGAGTCCGCGAGACCGGCGCGGGCGGTGAAGGAGGCGTCGCCGGCGAACTGTGCCGTCCCGTCGTTCTTCTCCACCCACACCTCGTTGTTCTTGTGGCGCAGGAAGTAGCCGGGGAAGTTGGCCGACTCCAGGGAGACGGTGCCGGTGCCGGTGAGTCCGGTGACGACGCGGAACTGCGAGTCGGCCAGCGGCGCGACGTTCGCCTCGATCCTGGCGCGGTACTCCCAGTGCCGGATGAACCGGTCGGGGTAGTTGTAGGAGGAGAGCCGGATCGGGGTGAGGCCGTCGGCGACGGGGATGCCGAAGTCGGGGGTGCCGTCGGCCTTCCAGTAGATCTTCTGGACGCGGGTGCGGCGGTTGGGGTCGTTGAGCGGGGCGCCGCTGATGTCCCTGTAGCTGCGGTCGTGGTAGACGAGGATGTCGGACTTGCCGTCCTCGGAGACCGTGAACTGGTTGTGCCCGGGGCCGTACTGGCTGGTGGCGGCGTTGCTGGCGAAGACCGGGCCGGTGCTCTTGGCCCACGACGAGGCGCTGAGCAGGTTGGCCGACGCGGGCGCGGTCAGCAGGCCCATGCAGTAGTTGGCGTCGGTGGCGCTGGCCGAGAAGGTCATGAAGACCTTGCCGTTCCGCTGGATCACGGCCGGACCTTCGTTGACCGTCTCGCCGCCGGCGGTCTCCCACGAGGCGGTCGGCCGGCTGATCATGACGGGTGTGCCGGTGATGGTCCACGGGTTGGACATCTGGGCGATGTAGAGATTGGTTCCGCGACCGACGGCCGGGTCGTTCTGCGCCCAGGACAGGTAGCGGGTGCCGTTCACGGCGAAGGTCGTCGCGTCCAGGGAGAAGGTGTCCAGCGGCAGCGCGATACGGCCCTTCACCGTCCAGGTGCCCGTGATCGGGTTCGCGTCCGCGCACTCCAGGACGTAGGGGCGGATGTGCCAGATGTTGTTGGCGTCACCGGCGGCGAAGTAGATGTACCACTTGCCGTCGATGAAGTGGATTTCCGGGGCCCAGATGTAGCCGCCCATCGTGCCGGTGGCGGGCCTGGTCCAGATGGTGGTCTCGGGGGCCGACGTGAGCCCCTGGATCGTGGTGGCCCGGCGCAGCACGATCCGGTCGTACGCCGGAACGGTGGCGGTGAAGTAGTAGAACCCGTCGGTGTGCTTGAAGATGTGCGGGTCGGCCCGCTGCTCGGCGATGGTGTTCGTGTAGGTCACACCGGGTGACGCGGGCACGGCGGCGTGGGCGGTGCCGGTTGAGACACCGGTGAAGGTGGCGGCGGCCGACCCGGCGATCATGCCGAGAACCGTCCGACGGGTGAGCTCAGGTCTCACGGACCTCTCCCTATGGCGCTGAAGGTGCAGAGATACCGTCTGTTCACACTGCCGGTATTTCGAACACGGTTCGTTGATTCGGCCAGACGATAAGTTCTGCTCGAGGCTCAGTCAACGCTTCTGTCACACGAGCATCCGGGGCGCGGGCCCACCGCCCGCAGACCGGAGCCGCGCACGGCAGTAGCTGCTCGCCGAGCAACGGGACTCAGCCCTGGCCGTCCGCCGCACCGCCGGGGTCGGCAGCCGGGGCACCGGCCGGTCCGGTGCCGATCCTGCCCTCGGACGGCGTTCCCTCCGGCGGGGGCACGGCGGCGGCCGGCATCGGCTCCGACAGCATCCACGTCACGCCTGTGCCCCCGAGGCCGTGCTTCTCGGCATGACCGGCCGGGATGGTTGCCCCCTCAGGCCGGGTCCACCTCGGCGTACACCATGTGGTGGTCCGAGGCCGAGGTCGGATGCACATGGTGCTCGAGCGGGGCGACGCCCCGCAGGAAGACGTAGTCGAACTTGCTCTGCCAGTCGGTGGTCGGCGCGCAGGGGCCGGTGGGCGAGGGACGGCACCCGGGGTCCGTGTCCGTGGCCAGTTCCCACATCCCGGTCAGTTCCGGGGCGTCCGGCACGGCGTTGAAGTCGCCGATGACGATCGCGCGGTCGTGCCGGGCGACTTCGGCGGCGAGTACGCCGCTCTGCTCCGCTCGGACGGTCTCTTGACGTCGTTCGGCGAGATGGGTGTTGAAGACCCGGAGGGGCCGGCCGCCCACCGTGGTGGTGACGGCCATGTACCCCCGGTCCTCGGACCCGCCGTCGGGGTACTCCGCGGTCACGAGGTCCGTCATCGGCGCCGCAGACAGGAGCGCCTGGCCGTAGGCCCCCGGACTCCACGGAGTTCCCCCGCAGCGGCCCCAGTTCCGGAGAACCGACCCGTACTCGACGTGGTAGACGAGCCCGTGACGGCTCTCCAGATACTCACGGATCCGTTCGACGTCACCCACGCACGCTTCCTGCATACCGATGACCTGGGGCGCGAACGAGGCAATCTCCGCCGCCCGGTCGACGTTGCTCGTCTCGCAGGGGTTGCAGATGTTCCACGTCATGACCCGGTTGGGCACGGCATCCCTGACGGCCACGTTCGGCAGGGACGTGGCGGAGAGGGCACCGCTCGGTGTACTGGGGCCGACGAGCACCATCCACGCCACGGCCATGGCGCCCACGAGCAACCACACGCCCTTTCCGAGCACCATCGCCTCCCAGAAGTGGATACCCACGGCTTCTGACGTCTCCCTGCACGAGGTTATGCGACGGGCTCAGGGGCTGCGCGAGCTTCCGCAATCTCCTGACGTTCCGCCCCCTCGCTCGCTCGCGGAACCGCCGCCACCCCGAGGAGTTGTACCGGCACCTCACCGAACGCCCGTCCGTGCACGACCCCATCACACCGGTGTCGTGCCCCGCTGTGGGACAGCAGCCGCCGTCACCGCTCACAGAGCATTCCGCGGGGTACACATCGGTCGCGGGCCAGGAGGCGAAGCCGCCCACGCCAGCCGGGCGGGATGGAGAGGTCGTACTGGTACGCGACCGGCTCAGTTCCTCGAGGGCTTCGTCCCAGGCGTCGATCCGGGCGCGCAGCCCCTCGGGCAGGGGGCCCGCGAACGGGTAGGTGACCACCTGCTCGGCATTCGACACACAGGGCTCCGGCACGAACCCGTCGGCCCGACGACCGACGCCTGCGGCGGCTCGGCCAGCACTCCCCGACCTCACACGAGCGTCGCCGCCGCAGGTGCAGCTCCAGGTCGTACCGGCCCGGGCCGTGGGCGGTGAAGGGACATCAGAACACCTGGATCGGCTCGCAGCCGTCCGGTCCCGCCGGCAGGCCGGGGGCGTCCCGCGGGTACAGCTGCGCGAGACCGGTCAGCGGCAGCGGGTCCGTCCGGGACACCCCTGGCAGCCGGTGCCCGCGATGCAGCTCGCCCGGCAGCCGGCGTTCCGCGTCCGTAGAGCGGGCCGGCCGTGACCGCGCGGTGCCGTGGACACGGCCTGGCGGGGCGCCGTCCCCGCCGGCGCTTCCATGATCCACGCAGCGCGTGGCTCAGCAGTGGTTCACATGCGATTCCCGGGTACTCGCCTCGGAGTCCCGAGGCCGCGGGCAGGTCGTTCGGCTCCGGCCCCGGCAGATTCAACGAAGAGAGAGGATCTCGGAGTGAGCACAGTCAAGGAATCGGTGGACGTCGAGGTCCCTGTCCACACCGCCTACAACCAGTGGACGCAGTTCGAGGAGTTCCCTCGGTTCATGGAAGGGGTCGAGGAAGTCAGGCAGCTCGACGACCGCCACAACCACTGGATCACCAAGATCGGCGGGGTGAAGCGCGAGTTCGACACCGAGATCGTCGACCAGCTCGCCGACGAGCGGATCACGTGGCGTACCACGACGGGTGACACCAGGCAGAAGGGCACAGTTCACTTCCAGCCCCTGGACGAAACGCACACGCGGGTCGAGCTCGTCATGGACGTCGAGCCGGCCGGGGCCGCCGACAAGGCCGGTGACATGCTGGGAATGGTCGACCGGCGCGTCAAGGGCGACATGCGGCGTTTCAAGGAGTACATCGAAAGCCGTGGCGGCGAGTCCGGAGCCTGGCGCGGGCGCATCAGGCCCGGCGAGTGATCCTTCCCCGCCGTTGAGGTGCCTTCCAGGATCGGCGTGGTCCGGCGGTGACGGAGCCGGACCACGCCGCACTCTCCGGCCCGGCCGGCCGGCGACGCGGCAGGGCCGGAGCGGCGGAACGCAAGGGGGTCACCGGGGTCGCCATCTGGAACTCAGGGGCGTCGGAGACTGGCGAGGGCGCGGCGGCTCCACTGCCTGCGGCCGGCGCCGGAAGTTGTTCGCAGCCCCGTACACACCGCAGCGGCACTCCGTCAGAAGATCAGACCATGTTGCGCGATGAGTGACATCGTCGCTTCCATGTCGGCCTCGCAGCCATACGAGACGATCTTCTGTTCCAGTTCCGGCGGGCTCACTGCCCCGCCCGGTTGATCAAGCAGGCGGAACAGTTCCTCCAGCCCCCCGGGCGAGATGATCTCCAGCAAGCGCGCCGGGGATTCTCCCGCATTCCAGAACGTGTGCCACTCGTCGCGCGGTTTGAAGACGAGATCGCCAGGCCGAGCGACAACCTCCTCGTCCCCGAATCTCGCACCGACTGATCCCTCGAGGCTTGTGAACGGGCGCTGCAAGCACTTTGGGAGGTAGCCGGTGCTCGACGAGAGCGAAGCGGTCTCCCCATTCCCGGCTGGTGATCATGAAGCGGTCGCCGCATGCCCGCTCCGGCTGATAGAGCTCGCCTTCCTCAGGGCCCAGAATTCGACGCTCGATCATTGAGTCCACTCCCCTTCGAAAGGGATCTGTGGGACGATCTCCTTCGACGATACGCGCCCGCCCGGGCCAGGACGCACTCCACCTCGGGGAGCCTCACCTGTGCAGATCGCGTAGGTTGCCCAGGGGAAAATCGCCGTCTGCCGACGGCTTCACGTTCCGGTCCGACGGCGCTTCGCCGAAGTCTGTCTCTGCGGGCTGCAACCGGTGCCGGGGCGGTGTGCGCTTGGGCGGCCTGGTCAGGGTGATCTGCCGTACCAGCTGCTGGAAGCAGGCCAAAGACGCGAAGCCCGGCAGTGCGGCAGCCGTCCTGGTCAGGATGTCGTCCGGGGCCTGGGCGACGCACATGGCCATCGCGATGACGGAGAAGAGCAGGACCACGCACCAGGAGTGGAAGGCCCGGCGCTGGTGCAGCGCGGCGCGCAGGATGGAAAGCGACGCCACCAGCCACGGCCCGAACACCAGGAGGGGCCACCAGGAGACGACGCCGCTCTGCGTCCGACCCGCCGCGATGAACAGCAGCGGGTCGTAAGCGATCAACCCACCGAACACGCTGACCGTTGACGCGATGACGGTGGCCACCGCGGCGATGCAGTAGCTGGCGGTGGGGAGCTTGTCGAGGCGCCGTCGTCGCATCTTGCGATGCCCCTGAGCCGCGGCCCTCACGGGCGGCAGCTCCGCGGTGATCTGAACCAGGGCCTCCCGGTGGGAGGTGGGGTTCAGGGGTTCACCGCTGCGTGCGGCCGGAATCCTCGGCTGCGCCTCCTCGACTGCGTCCCGCAGCATGAAGGCCATTTCCTCTACGGGATCCCAACCGGAGTCCGGAGGCGTCAAAGGCGGGTGGATGGTTCCGAGCGGTTCCTGATATCCGCTGTCGCCTTCGTAGCCGTAGAAATAATCGGCGGGCAGACCCCAATAGCGGCTTGTTTGCTCGTCGTGCATGGCGTGATGTGCCCGTCCTGTTCGCGCCGAAGGGCTTATCGTTCCATTTCCGACCAGCGTTTCGAAAGATCGCTTTCCACGATGCGCAGAGCGTCCACGAATTTCTGCAGAGCCTCCTCGGTCGCGTCGAGCGTGACCGAAAGGCCCCCCTTCATCAGAACCCCGTTCGCCGCGCCGCCGCGGGCGGGCGTCGGGACATAAATAAAGGAACCCAGTCGCGTGGATCGTCCTCCGGTCGACGTACTGCGCTTCGGGAGGGGCTTGATCGTTTGTTCCGCGGTTGCCTTCGTCATGATCTCACTAACGCGTACTCCTCCTGGCGGATGCGTGGCGAAAGAGTGAAGGAATAGCCAGACAAGCACGTAGTTGAGGTATCGGTCAGCCGTATATGCAGCCGTATGAAGGATGAAAAGCGGGTATCCGTCCCGGAGGCGGAGAGACGGTGCGGAGGAGCAGTTGCCGACAGGGTTCTCCCGGGCGACGGACGGCTGGAAGCCGCGCGACCCGACGACGGAGACCGCCCCGGGGGCGATCAAGTCGTCGGCGAACGGTGGCATGGCTGTCTGCGGGTGCGGGTGCGGGTGCGGGAGTGGCAGTGGCAGTGGCAGTGGGACGCCTGGGCGGCGGTTCCCAACGGTCGTCCTCCGTCCAGCCGCCGGGCGCCCGCCCGAGATCGACGTGGTGGTCACGTTGCTGACCGACCACGCTCTCGTCACCGGTCTCTGCACCGGGGCAGTACCCCGAGAAGCTGTCGTGCGTGGCCCGGGGGCCGCTGTCGGCCACTGACCAGGCTTCACCTGCCGGCAGCGGCTTCAGCCGGGCGGTGGTGTCCACCGCAGCGGTGTCTCCGCTGGGGTCAGGCCGGAGCCGATGACGGCGGCTTCACGCAAGGGGGACGTCCGTCACGGAGGTCACGCTTTCTGCTCGGCGTCGATCTCGGCGATCAGGGCCTCGATGCGGGTCTTGATCTCGTCACGGATCGGGCGGACGGCCTCGACGCCCTTGCCCGCCGGGTCTTCGAGGGCCCAGTCGAGGTACTTCTTGCCGGGGAAGATCGGGCAGGCGTCGCCGCAGCCCATGGTGATGACGTAGTCGGACGCCTGGACGGCCTCGGTCGTCAGGATCTTCGGCCTGGCTTCGGAGATGTCGATGCCGGCCTCCCTCATGGCCTCGACCGCGGCCGGATTGACCTGGTCACCCGGGACGGAGCCGGCGGAGCGGACCTCGATCCGGTCGCCCGCCAGGTGGCTGAGGAATCCGGCGGCCATCTGCGAACGTCCGGCGTTGTGGACGCAGACGAACAGCACGGAAGCGAGAGGGCTGGAGGACATCGGTTCTTCCTTCGTCAGTGGATCAAGCAAGTGGAGCGGAAGCGGGGGCGGGGAGTCGAGCGCTCGTCAGGGAGGCGAGCAAGTCGGTGATCGGGGCGTCGTTCTCGTCGGGGATGCCGCGGACGACGGCGAGCAGGGCCCCCTCCGGGCCGGTTGGCGCGCGTGTGTCGAGGCGGTCGTGGGAGTCGGTGATCGGATGTCGGATGGTCTCCGGGCCGAAGTGTCCGCCGGAGCGCGGCCCGAGGCGGGCGGTGCCGGCCGCCGGACGTTCGTCGGGCGGGACGGGGAGCGGCGCTGCGGTCATGGAACCCCCTTCGAGGCGCAGGTCCCACGGGATGGGGAGACGCGGGCCCCAGGGATCACACCGGACTGGTATCAGCTGGAAGTGATGTGACAGTATCAGTCCATGATGATGTCAGTCGACGCTGATCTGATGCGGGTTCTCGCGGACCCTCTCCGGTTCCGGATCGTCACCCTGCTCGCCAAGGAGACGCTCTGCAGCACGCACCTGATCGAGGAGACGGGGGTCAAGCAGACCAACCTCTCCAACCATCTGAAGGTGCTGCGCGAGGCGGGGGTCGTGGAAACGGAGCCGTGCGGCCGGTTCACCTACTACCGGCTCAAGCCCGACGTCATCGCCTCGCTCGCCGGTCAGTTCGCCGACCTCGCACAGACCGCGCGCGCCACCGCTGAGAACAACGTCAAGCGATCCTGCCCCTGATGGTCTTCTGTCGCCGTCCACCTGCACCGAGGAGTCCTGTTGTCCGCGTCTGAGGCCACCGAGCACGACAGAACCGGAGGGTCTGCCGTGGCTGCCGGCGCTCCTGGCACCGAGCCGCAGCCGGCCCCGGGCGCCACCCCGCCGCAGACGCCCCCGCTGATCGCCAGGGCCGCGGCCGAACTGATCGGCACTGCGGCGCTCGTCGCGGTGGTGGTCGGCTCCGGCATCCAGGCCACCGAACTGACCAGGGACGTCGGCCTCCAACTGCTGGCGAACTCCACGGCCACCGTCTTCGGTCTGGGTGTGCTGATCACACTGCTGGGCCCTGTCTCCGGCGCGCACTTCAACCCGGCCGTCACCCTGGCCGAGTGGTTCACCGTCCGGCGCGGCGGCGCCGGAGTCACCCTGCGGGAGGCTGCCGTGTACGTCCCCGCTCAGGTCGTCGGAGCCGTCGCGGGCGCGATTCTGGCCGACGCCATGTTCGGCGAACCGCTGGTGAAATGGTCCACCCACGACCGGTCGGCCGGGCACCTGCTGCTCGGCGAGGTGGTCGCGACAGCCGGTCTGATCCTGCTGATCTTCGGCTTGGCCCGCACCGACCGGCTGCGGTTCGCGCCGGTCGCGGTCGCCTCGTACATCGGGGCCGCGTACTGGTTCACTTCGTCCACGTCCTTCGCCAACCCGGCGGTGACCGTCGGCCGTGCCTTCACCGACACCTTCGCGGGCATCGCGCCCGGCTCGGTCGTGGGTTTCATCGCCATGCAGCTCGTCGGCGCGGCGGTGGGGCTGGCGCTGGTGGCCCTCATCTTCCTGCCCGCCCGGGACACCGCTGAATGACCTGAACATGCCAGGTGGTGGTGATCGGCGCGGCGGCCACTCCGGGCTCACCACGGGACAACCCCCGCGCCGCCTGGGCCTCGATGTCCGCGGTGGTCGCGCTGCGGCCGGTTGCTCAGGGGGAGCCTACCGACGGCGCGCTCCTGCCGTGATCAGCGCGGCGGACCGCCGGCGTCCCGTCGCCCGCGACCTCCCGCTGATCCGGGTCACCCGGCGCCCGTCCTGGTTCCCGGCCGGCGGGGTCGACGGCCGCGCGCCGAGTGCACGGCACGGCGTGCACTCGACGCAAGCGGTACGGACACCGGTGGTGTCGTGCCTGCCGGGTGGATCGCCGGCCTCCAGTCAGCGCGCCGAGCGATCGACGGCGCGATCGTCACGCCCGAAGGTGCGGCGGAGCCGGGCCCGAAGACGTCCCGCTGTGTCCGCCGCCGGTCAGGCCGCGGCCGGGACGATGGTCAGCAGCTTGCCCATCGCGGCCAGCACGGAGGGCTCGACCCGGTAGTACACCCACGTTCCGCGCCGCTCGGACGTCAGCAGACCGGCTTCTTTGAGCTTCTTCAGGTGGTGCGAGACGGTCGGCTGGGAGACGCCGACGTCGGAGATGTCGCACACGCACGCCTCGCCGCCCTCGTGCGAGGCGACCGCGGAGAACAGCCGCAGCCGGACCGGATCACCCAGGGCCTTGAACATCCGCGCGGCCGTCTCGGCCTCCTCCGCGGTGAACGGCCGTTCGGTGAGAGGCGGGCAGCACGCTGCCACGGCCTCTGATCCCGCAGCTTCGATCAGCGGCAGCACCTTCATGTTCGACATGCATCTATGTTGACACACGTCGAACCACGGAGGCGAGGGGGAGTGGTGTGACCGTGGGGAGGTGAGGCGCCGGGCGTCGCGCCCCCGGCGGTGGCGTCCCGGCCGTCATCGCGCACAGAGGTGGACGACGGGAAGTGTCCGCCGCTCCTGCCGACGGTGTCGTGGCAGCGCGCCCACGGCCCGGCTGCCCGCCTCGGGTGCCTCCAGTGTCATCGGCGGCAACCGACTCTGCCCGCTCAGGCACCGCCAATGCCTCAGGCCGCAATCCTGCCCGCTCAGGCACCGCCAATGCCTCAGGCCGCGATCGTGCCGGACGCGCGCGCCGGGCCGCTCCAGTCCCGAGCGGGCCACGGTCATCGCCGCGTCACCGGATTCCGTCCGTCTGATTTGATGCATGTCTATGTTGACGCTCATCGAATCAGGGTGCCATGCTGGCTGCGCCAAGCCATCGACATATGTCGAAACACGTAAGGAGTCGCCGTGAACGCGCCCACCACCGAGCTGCCCGTCGTCGTGATCGGAGCCGGTCCGATCGGTCTGGCCTGCGCCGTCCGCCTGACCGAACGCGGCATCACCCCGCTGGTCCTGGAGGCCGGACCGTCCGCCGGCACCGCGGTGCGCGAGTGGTCGCACGTGCGGCTGTTCTCCCCGTGGGGCGAGGTCACCGACCCGGCGGCCGAGAAGCTGCTGGCCCCGACCGGATGGACCAAGCCCGACGCCGCCTCCTGTCCCGCGGGCGGCGACTGGGTCGAGCGGTACCTCCAGCCGCTGGCCGACGTCCTCGGGGACGTGGTGCGTTTCGGCGCCACCGTCACCGGTGTCACCCGCGCCGGTCGTGACCGGATCGTCGACGCCGACCGGGAGACTCAGCCCTTCGTCGTCCACGTCGTCCACGCCGACGGGCGCGAGGAGCGGCTGTTCGCCCGCGCGGTGATCGACGCCTCGGGCACCTGGACCACCCCCGGCCCGGCCGGTGCCGGCGGACTCGCCGCGCTCGGCGAGAAGGCGGCGGCCGACCGCGTCACCTACCGTGTCCCCGACCTGAAAGACCCGGCCGTCCGCGCCCGCTACGCCGGTCGGCGCACCGCCGTCATCGGCTCCGGGGCCTCCGCCTTCACCGCCCTCGCCTCCCTGGCCGACCTGGCCGCCAAGTCCGATGACGGCACCGGCACGCACGCGGTGTGGATCCTTCGCCGTGGCCTCAGCGGCTCCACCTTCGGCGGCGGCGAGGCCGACGAACTGCCCGCCCGAGGCGCGCTGGGGCTCGCGGCGAAGGCCGCCGTCGACGAGGGCTACGCGGACGCGGTGACCGGCTTCCGCACCGAGGCGATCGAGCGTGACGGCAGCGGGCGCCTGGTCCTGGTCGGCGAGGACGGTCGCCGTCTGGAGCCGGTGGACCAGGTCATCGTGCTGACCGGCTTCCGGCCCGACCTGTCCTTCCTCTCGGAGATCCGCCTCGGCCTCGACGAGCGCCTCCAAGCCCCGCTCGCGCTCGCGCCGCTGATCGACCCCAACCAGCACTCCTGTGGCACCGTCTACCCGCACGGTCACCGCGAGCTCGCTCACCCGGAGCACGGCATCTACCTGGTCGGTATGAAGTCCTACGGTCGTGCCCCGACGTTCCTGGCCATGACCGGGTACGAGCAGGTCCGCTCCGTCGTCGCCGCGATCGCCGGCGACCTCGAATCCGCCGACCGCGTCGAACTCACCCTGCCCGAGACGGGAGTCTGCGGTGGAGCGGGTCTGTTCGACGCCCCCGCGGACGACCAGGCATCCGCCGCAGGCTGCTGCGCCGCGCCGGAACCGCGGCTCGTGCAGTTCGCCGCCGGCGCTGCGGGAGAGGTGGCCGCCGAAGAGGCTCCGACGGGCGGCTGCTGCGGCTCGTGACCGACCTCGACACCCGAAACGACGGGATCGCGACCGGATCGGGGACCGGTCGCGGCCCCACCGCCCGCCCGTCCTCCGCGCCGCGCAGATCAGGGCCTGCTCCGGCACTGTGCCCGCCCGGGCCGTGCGGCCCGGTACCGCACCTCGTCGCGTTGGCGGAGAGCCCTGGTGGCTCCGCTACCAGGGCTCTCCGGCACGCCTTGCGATGCACGGCACCGGACCACGCGGCCGTTCAGAGCGCAAGGACCCTGGAGCAGCGGGCGCAGACGGTCGACCGGCCCTGCCGTCCGTCCGGTGCTCCGTGATGGAAAGGTCACCAGTAGTGTCGGCGGCCGGCGACCGCGTGCCCCATGGAACCCATGATCCACAAGACCGCGCCGATGACCGCGAGGATGATTCCGATCGTCCACAGGACCGCTATGCCGGTGATGAAGCCGATGATCAGAAGGATGATGCCGAGGAGGAGCATGACGGCCTCCGGTTGTGCAGTAGTGCTGCTTTCACTGTGGACCGCAACGCCCCGTTAGGGAAGCGTCGCCGTGCAGATCCTCGACGCGATCTCTGCGGAGGCCGGCCTCGGCGGGGTGCGGACCGGCGGGACTGTTCGGGCGTCCGGGGGTGTTCCGGGGGGTTGGCCGACGGGTGACCAGGGCGTTGCGCCGACGGCGGGCTCGGGCCGGCGTGCCACGGACGGGCACCGGACCGCCCCGGGAGCGACCTGCCGGTACCGGCCCCCCGGGCGGGGCGTGCCGGTGCATGAGCACTATCGGGTGCCGGTGTGGCCGCGCCAGTCCAGGCACATGACGGTGGCGTCGTCCTCGGGGTGGCCGTGGCAGGCGTCTTTCACC
Organism: Streptomyces sp. NPDC030143; assembly: GCF_055573695.1. NCBI lineage: Bacteria > Bacillati > Actinomycetota > Actinomycetes > Kitasatosporales > Streptomycetaceae > Streptomyces > Streptomyces sp. NPDC030143. Next base: position 80,858 of record NZ_JBVIAY010000006.1, on the reverse strand, counting down.
GCGTTGGTGAGTTCCTGGACGGCCTGCCGGGCATGCAGGTCACTGGTGTCGCGCAGCAGGGCAGGCAGGTCGACGGCGGCTGCCGCACGCTCTTGCATACCGTCGGTGATCAGGATGAGCCGGTCCCCGGGGCGCAGGTCGAGTTCCTGGACACGGTAAGGGGTGGGGGAGGGGACCCCGAAGGGCAGGTTGACGGAGAGGCGGACCTCCTCCACGGTGCCGTCGCGCAGGCGCAGCGGCCAGGGATGACCGGCGTTGATCAGTTGGAGGCGCTGTTCCGCGAGCCTGATGCAGAGCAGCTGCCCTGTGGCCATGGCACCGCGCCCGTGCTTCAGGAGTGCCTGATGCGCCTGACGGGCCTGTTCGGCCACATTGCAGCCGGCGCGGCGGGCACCCCGCAGGGCGCCGAGCAGCAGAGTGGCCAGGAGAGCGGAGTCGACGTCGTGGCCCATGGCGTCGGTCAGGGAAAGATGCAGGGTGTCGTGGTCGAGCGAGTAGTCATAGGTGTCACCACCGATGTCATCGGCCGGGACGAGAGCACAGGCCAGGGTGAACTGCGGCGACTCGCAGCAGGACGCCGAGGGAAGCAGTTGGTGCTGGATCTCCGCGGCGAGGGTCATGCGGGTGGTGCGCTGGCCCCACTGGTAGAGGTCGGTGAAACGCCGGTCGGTGACGATGATGTAGGCCAGTGCGTGCGCGGCGTCCGCAACGTGCCGCAGCACCGCCTCGTCCGTGTGGGGGAGTGTCATCTCCAGGACACCGACGCAGTCACCGCGGTTCGTGACGGGAGCGACGATCCGCTGCCCGCCGTCCTGGTTCTCCTCGTTGTGCAGCAGCTGAGTGCGGAGCACGCGGTCGTAGACACTGCCTCTGAGGGGGAGGCGCTCCGCGCTGGTTCTACCGGGTTCGGCATCCCCGGCCGCGTTGAGCCGCACCAGCTCCTGTCCGACGAAGTCGAGGAAGAGCAGGGAGACGGAGTCCGCACCGAAGCGCTTCTGGAGGTAACGGGCGACGACATCGACCGACTCCATCGGCGCGGCGTCCTCGGCAGCCGCCAAGATCTCTCCCAACGCGAACTCAACGGCCACGGTAACCTCCCTTTGCTCGCCAAGCTTTTAACCCCGAACCGGCGCGAACATTCCTGCGTAGGCCTACGACCCTCCAAGGGCTGACCCGGCTCGTGTTCGTGTGCGGCTGCCGGCTCGTGTTCGTGTGCGGCTCTGTGCCACGGCCAGGTGCAGGCGGATCAACGGCCGAACTGGGGGACTCGCCGCGGGAGACATCCAGCCGGAGACGACGCCGCGCGACGGGCGGTGACACCGGCCGGCGCTGCCGCGGGGCGACAGCCGACGTCCACGACCAGGTCCGGGCAGGTCGCTGTGTGCCGCCCGACCGCCGACACGGCCCACGACCGGATGTCCCACCGAGCCGCCCTCGCCCCGCAGCGCTCAGATGTGTGCCCGGCACCTGACGCCAACCGCTGTTCCGGACAGGAAGCGAGCTACGGAGTCAGCCGTTGGCGTCTTGGTCCACCGCGCGCCGACAGGACCGCATGCGGCTGCGTGAACAGAAGCTGAAGCCGGGGTCGGCTTCAACACCGCCGTCTCTCATCGTCGTCCTCAGCGGGCATGTACCCCTGGCCCGCACGCGCCCGGTCCTCTGCCGGCCGACAGGGCTTCTCCAGGAGCGTGAACGACTTGGGTGCACCGCCCGGCTGCGGCTTGCCCGCCCTGTGGCCGACGACTCGGTAACCGGCGTCCAGGTAGTAGGCGTTCAAGCGCGCGTTGCCGGCCAGGCAGTCCAGGCGCACGAACGCCCTCCCCGCCGCGGCAACGCGGTGCTCCGCGGCTCGCAACAGAGCACGCCCCGTCCCCGGTCGGGCGCTGCTGCGGTCCACCATCAGCCGATGCACATAGCCGGCCACCGGCGGCTGCCGTCCCCAGGCGTCCTCGTCCTCCCACCACAGCTCCCAAGCCCCGGCCACGCGACCATCGGCCTCGGCGAGCCAAACCTCCCCGCGCTCCATGGCGCTGCGGAAGTGGTCCAGGTCCAACTGACCGGGTTGCCACTGGCCAGTGATGCCCCGGGCGAGCATCCAGCGGGCAGCCTCATCACGCAAACGAACGAGAGTGGCGAGGTCAGTGTCCTCGGCGAGACGGAAGTGCAGATCGTTCACGTCGTGATCCTCGCACGGGCCCGCACGGAGGTTCGATGCCCGTGCGAAGGGGCCTAGCGGCCGAGTGGGTTGTGAAGCCGGCCTGAGCTTGCGCTGCGTCAACCCTGCCCTGTGGTCACTCCCGTGCACACTTCGGTGAGTTGCTGAAAGCGTGCCCCCCACGCCGCGACGCCTGGCACGCACGCTCGCGGCGGAGCTCGAGCTGAGCCGACTGCCCTCGGCCGCAGATCACCCCCCGACGGACCCGGGGGCCTGCCTCGTTGACGGACGGAGGGAACCGACGCCCAGGGGGGCGGTGTCCTGTGATGCACAAGATCGCTCGTAAACGCAGAGGAGCTTGAGATGCCCGGCACGGCCACTCGTTACCTCTATCTTGCCCGGCACGGCGAGGCGACACCGGACGGGAGCGGGCTGACGGAGGCGGGTCGACGGCAGGCCGCGCTCCTCGGCCAACGCCTCCGGGACGTCCCCTTCACGGCCGTTCACCACGGCCCCCTGCCGCGGGCGGAGCAGACCGCACGCCTGATCGGCGACCAACTGAAGAGTGTCCCCCTGTACGCCTCGGAAGTGGCCGGTGACTACGTGCCTTACCTACCGAAAAGGGACGAGCTTCCGGCCGAATCCGCAGACTTCCATCTCCGCTTCCTCGCCGGCGCCTCCGACGAGGACAGGAAGCACGGGCCTGCCCTGGCCCGCCAGGCGCTGACTCTGTTCACCGGCGCGGTGGACGGCGACGAGGACCGGCATGAACTGGTCGTCACCCACAACTTCCTGGTCGCCTGGCTGGTCCGGGATGCCATGTACGCACCGCAGTGGCGTTGGCTCGGGCTCAGCCACTGCAACGCGGCGCTCACGGTCATCCGCTACGCGCCCGGTCTGCCCGCTTCGGTCCTCCTCTCCAACGACATGCGGCATCTGCCGGCCGAGCTGCGCTGGACGGGCTTTCCCTCAGAGTTGCACATCTGATGCGGCCGTCAGGCCGTTGCCGTGGCTCATCGCCCTGTGCAGGTGCCGACCAGCGCGGCACTGCAGAGCGCCGGTCGGCAGATCGGACGCGTCTGTCCGGCGAGTGATCGCCGGTTCCGCGCGCCTGGCCCGCGGCGGCGGCCAAGCAGTCCTCGCGCTGCCGAACTGGTCGCCGGCCGCAACCACTTCAGAGGCCGTTGAACGCCGGTCGGCGTCCTCCCACACGCGGTGAAGGCGCGACGACCTCTGTGCTACGAGCCCCGTCCCGCACAAGGGGACTGCGAGCCGCCTGCGCTCCGGCGCTCCCCGATTGCCGGGACAACGACGGGCCCCTCAGGATGACAGTGCCACCGGCGAAGCGGCCGGGGACCGGTCGTGCGGCGCAGTCGCGTCCGTCGGCTGGCGAGGGCGGCGGGTCCTCAGGCGCCCACGGTTCCGTCGACACCCTCCCGCAGAAGGTCCGCGTGCCCGTTGTGGCGGCCGTACTCCAGGAGCACGTGCATCATCACCATGCGCAGTGATACGTCTTCGTCCCATCTCGGCTGGTAGCCGGCCTGGTCCAGGGACACGGCCTCCCGCTCGATACGACGAGAGGTCTCCACCTCGGCCTCCCAGGCCGCGAACGCTTCCCTTCCGGTCGAGGCGCTCGCGTCGTACGCGGCCTGAAAATCGATCGTGTCGGACCAGACCATGGGCGCGTCGTTGTCCTCGAACACTCGACGGAACCAAGCACGCTCCACTTCGGCCATGTGCCGCACCAGACCGAGCAGCGAGAGCGTCGATGGCGGCATCGACTGCTGCCGCAACTCCTCGTCAGTGAGGCCTTCGCACTTCATGGCGAGAGTTGCGCGGTGGTAGTCGAGGAATGCCCGCAGCATGTCGCGTTCGCTGCCGAAGTTGGGCGGTCCTGTGCGATGGTCGCTGCTCACTGGTCATGCTCCTCGCCCTTGCCTGACTTCGGGACCAGTATCCACTTCCGGTGGCTGCCCGAAACGACGCCGGTCCAGGTCGGCTCGGGAGGACTCCGCGTCCTCCACGGCCACGGCGATCGCGACCGCCGACCGGGCGGCGCCCCGACGCGGTCTGCGCCCAGGTGCTGAACCAATGGGACGGGCACCCGTGTTGCCCGGGGCGTGCGGGGGCGGTGCCGGACGTGCCGCCCCGCCGCCCTCCGCAGGCCCCGACTGGTCTGCACGCCATAACGGTTGTTGGGGCACCCGAGCCTTGCGCCACGGTGCTTCAACGACAGCGTGCCGTGACGACTCCCGCCGGCGGCATGCCCACGGTGCGGCAGGGACGGGGTGTTCGCCCTGCCGACGGCACAGGCAGGCGAGGTCGCAGAAGCGGATCCGTCCGGTGATCGACCGGGCCACTCCCTTCGACCAGACCCCGGAGGTGTTCCGCTCCCACGCGTCAGGCTCTGCGTTCGGCAAGGTGGTCATCAGTCATCGGCGTCGACGCGGGCAGCCGCGCCCTCGGACCGTGAGGACGGCGGGATGATGACGGCCCCCGGGCCGCGAAGGCCCGTCGAACGGCGGCCTGCCTGGGGGCAGGCGGGTCAGCGCGCCTGGAACGGCAGGGTGCGGGGCATCGCCCGGACTCGCCGTTCATGGAAGCCGGCCGGACGTGGGTCAGACGTCCATGAGCTGGTTCAGCAGGACGGGACGCGGGCGTCTCGGGGGCCCGGACGCGACGGCGAGGCCGCGCGCCCGGGTCGCCGTCAGGACGACTGCGCCGTCTGGTAGAGGTTCTGGGCGTCGGCACCGAAGTACGGGCCGTACATCCGGTTCGGCAGGAAGTTGTACTTGAAGCTGTTCACCGACGTCAGAAGACCCGCGCCCGTGGACTCGTTGAACTGGGTGAACCACGGCCCGCCGCTCGCGCCGCCGGTCATGTTGCAGTTCATGCCGTGGTCCTTGGACAGGAGGAAGTCCCGCGTGGTGGTGCCGCTGCAGTAGATGAACTTCTCCCCGTCGTACGGCGATGCGGCGGGGAATCCGAAGGAGTACATGGCGAGGTTGTAGCCGGTGTTGAAGGCGAGGCCCTGCCCGCCGACGACGTCCGTCAGCCGCTTTCCGTCCAGGGGGGCGACGACGGCCGCGCCGATGTCGTAGTTGATGTCCTCGCTCGCCGTCCACTGGGGTGTGGACAGGGTCTTCGAGGCGGTCCACTTACCGTGGGGCGCCTGGCCGTCGTGGTAGCCGGGGACGAAGACCCAGTTGGTGTGCCAGGCTCCCTCCAGCTTCACGCAGTGGCCCGCCGTGATCACCGTGCTCTTGTTGGCGCTGGTGACGGCGTTGCCGGAACAGGACGCCGTACGGCCCTGGTAGGTGAAGAACACCCGCCCCGCCGTGGAGAGGACCGCACCGCCGCCGGTCCACGCCCCGCCGCCGTTCGGGAAGGCCTTGACCCTCGTACCGGCGGGTGCCTGGGCCGAGGTGGTGGGGGCGACGGTGGACTTCGGGCCCTTGGCGGGAGCCGAGCGGCCGTCGGCGCGGTCGTCGACGTTCACCAGGTCGAGCGGCGTCGCCGCGCGCATCCGTTCGGGCGTCCAGAACTCACGGGTCTGCCGCTGCGCGTCGACTGAGACCGGGCTTACGCCGGTGTCGGACCCGGTCGGGGCCGCGCCCGCCGGTGTGACCAGGACACCGGTCGTGAGGAGCGCGGTGACGCCGACCACGGCGCCGAGGAGGGAGCCGGGGGTGCGGGTGACGCGGGGTATGCCTCTCACACGTACTCCTTCTGCGGTGGGGGACCGGGCGGCGAGTCGGCCCCCCGGACAGACAGACGGTGCGAGTCGGAGTGGAGCGAACCGTGGAGCAGAGTGCCCTTCCGTCCACCATTGTGAAAGGGGCATGCCAAACGATGGCCGGTATTCGCCCCCTTGCGGTCGACCCGCCCTGGGAGGTAGGTCGGCGCGGTAGTGCTGCGACGAGACCCGGCGGGCCGGATCCGGCCGGGCCTCAGCCGAACGGTCCGTTCGGGCTGCCGCTCCGCCGGACCGGTCGACTTGCGCTGGAGTGCACTCCAGGCCGTAGCGTCACAGACATCGCGGTGCGCGAAACCCGTCCCGCCCGGTGCCCCTCAGGGGATGCCGGCGGTGGAATGCGTCGCCGGACGGATGAAGGGCTTCGCGCCTCCAACGACGAACGAGCGTGCGGAAAGGCTGGGACACGCGATGCAGAAGCGCAGTCTGAGGAACCTCCAGGTATCGGCCATCGGCCTGGGGTGCATGGGCATGTCCGCCTTCTACGGATCCACCGACCAGGAGGAAGGGATCGCGACCATCCGGCGCGCCCTCGAGCTCGGGACGAACTTCCTCGACACCGCGCAGATGTACGGGCCGCTCACCAACGAGTCCCTCGTCGGCGAGGCGATCCGGGGGCACCGCGACGAGTACGTCATCGCGACGAAGTTCAACTACCGGATGGACGACGCCGTACCCGGCGACATCAGCACGGTCGGCCCGCAGGACGGCTCGGCCGAGCACGTCCGCAGCTCGGTCCACGGCTCCCTGAAGCGTCTGGGGACCGACCACATCGATCTGTACTACCAGCACCGGGTCGACCCGAACGTGCCCATCGAGGAGACGGTCGGCGCGCTGGGTGAGCTGGTCGCCGAGGGCAAGGTGCGGTACATCGGCCTGAGCGAGGCGAGCGCGCAGACCATCCGGCGCGCCCACGCCGTGCACCCGATCACCGCGGTGCAGAGCGAGTACTCGCTGTGGTCACGGGACGTGGAGGCCGAGGTGCTGCCCGCCTGCCGGGAGCTGGGCGTCGGCTTCGTGCCGTACTCGCCGCTCGGGCGCGGCTTCCTCGCCGGACGGTTCAGCTCGCCGGACGAGCTGGACGCGAACGACTGGCGCCGCGAGAACCCGCGCTTCCAGGACGCCAACCTGGAGGCGAACCTGCGCCTGGCGGCAAAGGTGAAGGAGATCGCCGCCGAGAAGGACGTGACCCCGGCCCAACTGGCCATCGCCTGGGTACTGGCCCAGGGCGAGGACCTGGTGCCGATCCCGGGCACCAAGCGCCGCACCTACCTGGAGCAGAACGTCGCCGCGGTCGACATCGCGCTGACCGAGGACGACCTGGCCCGCATCGACGCAGAGCTGCCCGAGGCGGCGGGGGAGCGGTATGACGAGGCAGGGATGCGAGCCGTCGACCGGTAGCTGCTCGGCGCGCGGCCACGCGGAGATCCGATCCGCTTCGGCACGACGGTGCAGACAGTCGAACAGGGACGCGGACACCGTGCGGGTGACGCTGAGCGACGGCACCGAGCACGCGGCGGGCTGCTCGTGTGGGTGTCGTGGTCGCCGGAGAGAGGGCGGATCCGTCGCGCGGGGGAGGGCGAAGACCCCTCGCTCCGGTGATCCGCCAGGAGGCCGGACGTTCCAGGATGAGTGACGTTCCCGCCGGGCGCACCGCAGTACGGGGCGCACGAAGTACCGGCGATCGTCCTGGAGTTGGGGAGTTCCTGATGAACCGTCGTACGGTCATGCTCGCGGTGCCCGCGCTCACCCTCGCCTACGGCCTGTTCCGGATCGCGGACGGAGTGGACGGCGAGCGGGGGCCCGGGCCCGCCTGGACCCTGGGCCATCTGGTGTTCTGCGTGGCACTGGTGCTGTTCGTGGTGGTGTTCCGCTGGCTGAGAGGGCTCGCCCCGTCGGGCGACCGCGTCGCGGCGGTGGCGCACTGGACGGCGACGGCCGGAGCCGCCGTACTCCTGGTGCAGTTCGGGATCGACCTGGTGGCGGGGGCGGTGTCCGCGGACCATCTGGAGATGTCGCGGTTCACGGAGCGGGTCTCCGAAGTGCCCGGCGTGGCACCGGTCGTCTACGACGTCGGCCCGTACCTCTTCTACGTGGGCATGCTCGCCCTCATCGTGCGGCTGGCCGTGGTCCGGGTGGTCAAGCCGTGGACGGCGCTCCTCGTCCTCGCCGACCTGGTGATGCCGCTGGCCGACAAGGACCTGATCCCGGTCGGGGCGCTGCTACTGTCCGTCTCCTTCGCGCAGATCGCGCGGGTGATGGAGTCGCGGCAGGCCGCCTCCGGTACGGCGGACGGCCGTGGCGCGGGGCGCCCGGCGGCGGCCGATGCGCGGTGACGCGTGAGGGGGAGTTGTGACCGGGGGAGCTGTGAGCCGGCCGGACGTGGGCGCGCGGACCGACCGGATACGGCGGCGGCTGCGCTCCTTGCCCCCGCGCGCCGTCGACGCCGGGCTCGCGGCTCTCGTGGCCGCCGCCCAGCTCTGGCCCTTCGCCGCGAGGACCGACGGGGGCGGCGGACCGTGGAGCGGGTGGGGCGTCCTGGTCGTCCTGGGCTCGGCGGCGCCACTGTACTGGCGGCGGAACAACCCGGTACCCGTACTGATGGTGAGCCTCGCGGCGACCAGCAGCTACGACTACGTCGGCGAGGTGCCGTCCCAACCCGTCTGGTACGCCGCCCTGGTGGCGATCCACTCGGTCGCCGAGCGGTCGGGGCGGTGGGCCCGCACCACGGTGGTCGCCGCGACCGTATGCGGCTGCTTCGCCCTCGCCTCCTCCGAGTCGGGACTGCGGATGAGCGTGCTGTGCGTCGCGGCCTACGCGCTCGGCAGGGCGGCCGCCGTCGGCCGCGCCCACGCCGCACGGCTGGAGCGCGAGCGTCAGGCGGAAGCCGAGAAGGCCGCACTCGCCGAACGCGCCAGGATCGCGCGGGACATGCACGACATCCTGTCCCACGCGGTGAGCCTGATGGTCGTCCAGGCCGAGGCCGGACCCGTGGTCCTGGCCACGGACCCGGCTCGCGCGGAGCGTGCCTTCGATGCCATCGCCGGTGCGGGGCGCGATGCGATGGTGCAGCTCAGAGGGATCCTCGAAGTGCTCGACCCGGACCGGACGCCCCAGCCCGAGCGCACCCCGCAGCCCACCCTCGCCGACCTGGCCGTCCTGACCGCAGGATCGGGCCTCACGGTCGAGTGCACGCAGACCGACGGCTCGGGAGCCACCGTCGGGTTCCCGCGGGCCGACGGAGCCTGCCACCGTCCGCTCGCCCCGCACGTGGAGACCGCTGCGTTCCGCATCGTCCAGGAGGCGTTGACCAATATCGTCAGGCATGCGGGCACCGACCGTGCCCGGCTTCACCTCCAGTGGCAGGAAGACCGAGGCATCGTGCAGCTCGACATCACCGACGACGGCGCGGCCAGCGGACAGCGGCCCGCCCGGTCCCTCCCCTCCGGCGGCCACGGCCTGATCAACATCCGGGAACGTGCCCGTTCGTGCGGCGGGACCGCCGACTGCGGACCCCGTACCGACGGCCCCGGCTTCCGGGTCCGCGCCCGCCTCCCGCTCCTCCCTCCGTCATGAGCGGCGGTACGGCGGCCGGGCCGCTGCGCGTCGTCGTCGCCGACGACCAGGAACTGGTCCGGGCCGGCTTCGCGATGATCCTGGACGCCCAGCCCGACATCGAGGTCGTCGCGGAAGCCGCCGACGGAGCCGAGGCGATCGCGGCGGTACGGGATCACGCCCCGACCGTCGCACTGCTCGACATCCGTATGCCGGGCACGGACGGCCTCACTGCCACCGCCGAGATCTGCGCCACCACCTCCACCCGCGTGATCATCCTGACCACCTTCGACCTCGACGCGTACGTCTTCGAGGCGCTGCGCGCGGGCGCGAGCGGCTTCCTCCTCAAGGACGTCCGGCGCGACGATCTCGCTCACGCGGTCCGCGTCGTCGCGGGCGGCGAGTCCCTCCTCTCGCCATCCGTCACCAGCAAGCTCATCGCCCACTGCACCGGCGCGCCCGCCTCCGTGCCGTTGCTCCCCGATCCGCGCCTCGACTCCCTCACCTCGCGCGAGACCGAGACCCTGCGTCTGCTCGCCCGGGGCCTCACCAATCCGGAGATCGCCGCGACCATGGTCATCAGCGAGCACACCGTGAAGACCCACGTGAGCAGCGTTCTCGCCAAGCTCGGCCTCCGTGACCGCATCCAGGCGGTGATCACGGCCTACGAAGCAGGCCTGGCGGTACCGGGCCGCAGGGACCCGATGGAGGCTGCGACCAGGGCGTCTTCCTCCAGCTCCGCCAGGGCGACGCCGGCAGCCCCACTGCGCGGGGCGCACGGAGGGGTCGAGCGGTAGTGGCGACGCGAAGGGGCCCGGGCTGCGATCACAGGGAGACGTCACGGCGGTGACGGAAACGAGCGGCGCTCCGCTCTGCGGTGCCGCGTCAGCCAACGCCCTCCCCCGTCTGCCCCGTCCCTCGCGCCGTTCTCTGAGCCGGCGGGCTCGTGACCGTTTCCGGGAGTGGGAGGAGAACTCGGACAGCTGCGGCCGAGAGGGCCCGACCCTTTCCGTACCCGTAGCGGAAAGACGCTGGATCACCGCGGACCACGCGGCCTGATCAGGCGCTTACAGCGCAAGGACCTTTTAGATGGTTTCATCCGGTTCTGCAACACTGCCCGTTTCCGGTTTCGCAGCGTATGGGGTGGTGAGTCGGACAGGGCGAGTGAACGCGACAAGAGAGAGAAGGGTGAGACAGGTGATCACCCGCGAGCAGATTCCGACCGTGCTCGACCACCCCGTCTACGACGCCGACGGCAACAGGATCGGCGATGCCAGACACGTCTTCCTCGACGACGTCAGCGGTCAGCCCGAGTGGGTCAGCGTCAACACCGGCCTGTTCGGCACCCATGAGTCCTTCGTGCCCATCCAGGACGCCTCCGTCGTGGAAGACCACTTGGAGGTCCCCTACCCCAAGGACACGGTGAAGGACGCGCCCAACGTCGACGTCGATGCAGGCGGGCACCTGTCCGAGGAGGAGGAACACCGCCTGTACGAGCACTACGGCATCGACTGGGACGCCGCCTGGCAGCAGGCCGACCGCCCCGGCGAGGCCGGCCGGGCCCCCACGGACGCCGGCGACACGACCGGCACCTCCCGTGACATCGGCACCCGTGAGACCACCGCCGTGCCCGGCACCGCAGACACCAGGACCGGCACCGCAGACACCACGCCCGGGTCCGACGACGCCATGACGCGTTCGGAGGAGCGCATGCAGGTCGGCACCGAGCGCCGCGAGGCCGGCCGGGCGCGGCTGCGCAAGTACGTCGTCACCGAGGACGTGCGGCAGACCGTACCGGTGCGCCACGAGGAGGCCCGTGTCGAACGGGAGCCGATCACGGACGAGAACCGGGATGCGGCCATGGCCGGGCCCGACATCACCGAGGCCGAGCACGAGGTCGTCCTGCACGAGGAACGCCCCGTGACAGAGACCGAGACGGTGCCGGTGGAGCGGGTGCGCATGTCGGTCGAGGAGCGCACCGACGAGGAAACGGTGCGCGGCCACGTCCGCAAGGAGCAGATCGACACCGATGCCGTCGAGGAGGACCGGCGCGACAGGTGAACCGCCCTTGCTTGCCCGCGCCATGCCGCCCCGGACCGTTGCTCGAGTCGCTGCCCTCGGACAGCTGCCGACGGTCGGGCGGCCCGGGACGGGCGGGCACACGCGCGAGAGAAAGGAACCAGCCGTCATGACGCAGGTCGAGCAGCCGCTCACAGAAGCCGGCATCAAAGTCCGCCAAGTCAACCACTACCAGTTCAGTTGGGTGGCCGGAGAACCGGGCCAGAGCGGCACTTTCACTCTTCAGCTGGTCCTGGACGAAGGCGCCGGGGAGGAGGTCCTCACCGTGGACGCCGACGACGCTGACGTCCTGAAGGACCTCCTCGAGCACAATACGACCGTCCAGTACGACGTCCCGCGCCACACCCTCATGTTCGGCGTGACCCCCGCCGGCAGCTGACACCCGGCAGCCCACCGCACCGACCCGGCCGTCAGGAGCGGTGGGCTGGCTCCGTCCGATCGGCAGGCACGCTGTGCGGGCAGCTGTTTCGCCGCGGTCTGCCGCCCGTTGCGGCCCGGATGACCCCTCGCCACCGCTGTCGGCGGTGCGGGACGGCCGGGCCTCGCCGCTCGCCCCTCTGTGACGCACTGCCGCCCCTCATGACGGCTGCTCCCCCTTGTGGTCCGTTCAGAACGGCCCGAGATGCGTCCTCTCCAGGGGTGGGGAACAGTGGGTCGCAGTGCCGACGCGCTGCCGGCCCCGCTGCCCAACGGAAGGAAGACGAGATGTCGCAACGGAACACCGTCCTGCGCAGCCTGCACGACCTGGGACTGGCCGCATGGTTCGGCGGCTCCTTGATGGGCGCGGTAGGCCTCAACGGCGCGGGGCGTACCGAAAGCGCCACGCAGGCGAACACCGAACGGGTCATCAGTTCGGGTTGGGCGAAGTGGGCGCCCGTGAACGCCACCGCCATCGGCACCCACCTGGTCGGCAGCAGTGGTCTGCTCGCCGCGAACGCGGCACGGGTTGCCACCCAGCAGGGAGTGGCCGCCTCCACCGTGGCCAAGACGATCCTGACCGGAGCCGCCCTGGCGACCACCGCCTACAGCCGGGTGCTGGGCAAGAAGATCGAGCTGGCTTCCTCCACCGACCCGGAAGACGCCGAAAAGGCCCGCGAGCACCCCGTCGACAGGGAGAAGGCGCAGCGGCAACTCGCCTTCCTGCAGTGGGCCGTCCCGGCCCTCACCGGAGGCCTGCTCATCCTGAACGCGCTGCACGGAGAACAGCAACGCCCCGAGGAGCAAGCCCGCGGGATGTGGCAGCGGGCCATGAGCAGGGCACCGCACATGCCCTCCATGCCGCATGTGCCCCCCATGCCCTCCATGCCGGACTGGCGCTGGACGCACTGACGACCCCGGGCGGTCGTGACGCCGGCGAGCAGCGACGAGGCTGTCGAAGGATCCGGTCGGTCGAGCTTCTGACGCGCTGCCTCGTGGCCGGTTTCGTGCGGGCGTCAGGCGGGCCCTGATCCGTCATCGCGTCGGGCACCGAACCCGATCAGAACGACGACCACCAGCTGTCCGTCACGCGACAGCGCAGGGGCCCGGAAGGTCCGTGTGGACTCCCGGGCCCCTGCGCGGTGGGGCGCCCTGTGACCACCGGTTCAGCAGTTCCGGATGTACCACACAGGCGTCCAGTCGTAGTCGTAGGCGATCTTGTCCGGCAGGACGGCAGTCAGCACCCGGCCGTTCTGGTCGTAGAAGTACGCGGCTTCGCCGATCTGGTTGTTGACCACCTCGCCCCAGCCGTTCCAGTTCGACAGGGAGTACCGGTTGCAGTAGTAGAGGAAGAAGACCTTGTACTTCCCCACCGAGGGGTCCCAGACGGCGGGGCACAGATAGCCCTCGTTGCAGTCGACGGGACTGCCGGAACCCGTGTGCACGTAGTTGGCAGCCGGGGAGACCGTCGGAGAGGCCGCGGCCACTCGGGCCGAGGGCGAGCCCGCGCCCTCCGGCGCCGGCGGCATGATCATCGTGCGGCTGTCCTTCGCGCGGGGCGAGTCGGTGGCCGCCTGGGCCGGCCCTGCGGCCAAGGCGGAGAGCAGCACCGACATGAGCACGCCGATCACGCCGAGGAGGGAACGCCTGGTAGGTACCGTCACTGTTCTCGTGCTCATCACACGTACGTCCTTTCGTCTCACTCCGCCTCGAGCACGGCGGAACATCCGGCAACTCGTCCTCCGGATGGCTGATGCAGGGAGCGCGAGGGCTCCGCCGGGCCTGCTGCGGCGGAACAACTCCCCTCGGCTCACGGAATGTTGCATTCCGTCATGCCTGGCCAGGGATCGGTCGAGGTCCACACGTTCACCGCCGGAATGAACCCCCAGCCGTGCTGCCTCTCCTCACCAGGGGCGATACGGTCGCCCAGGGTGTAGTACCAGATGTTGTTGCCTCCGGCGTGCGCCGCGCCCCTGCCCCAGCACACGAACCAACTGGTCGAGCTGTCGATCCAGCCGATCACCCCACAGGCGGAGATGAAGCTGGCGCAGCCGTACAGAGGAGCCCCGGAACGGTTGCCGCACACCCAGTCGCTGGTCCAGGTGCGTCCCGTGTAGGCGTCGTAGTGACTGACGTTGCGGTGGGTGCACGACGCCTGGGCGCTCAGAGGACCGACGGCGCCCGTGCGTTGCTCTGTCACGGCGTACGTGCCGCCGCCCGGTGGCGACGATGCCTGGGCGGCACCCCCGCTCAACACCACGGCCAAGAGGGCGGCGACCACCGCCACGGTCTGTCTCACGGACATGCTCCGGCTCCGATGCGTAGAAGTCGATGGTCATCGCGGTCCTGTGCGCCCCGGTCGAAAGCCCGCGAAAAGGGGTGCGGTCGCCAGGACACCGTCTGCGAGCCTTACATCACGGAACCGCCCTGTCACGACACGCAACCATGCGACTTCACAGCCGATCGATGAGGAACTCACCATGACTGCTGGCGGAACAGCTGCCGACGACGCGTTACCGGCGGGCCCGGATCCCCGCGCCCCGAGCCTTCACCAACTACGCCTCTTCGTCGCCTTGGCCGAGGAACTCCACTTCTCGCGGGCCGCGGGGCGCCTCTTCATCACGCAGTCGGCACTGAGCCAGCAGATCAGGGACCTGGAGAGACGCCTCGGCCTGAAGCTGTTCACCCGGACCAGCCGGGCCGTCGGCCTCACCGCGCCCGGTCAGGTACTGCTGGCGGACGCGCGTGAGGCGGTCGCGGCCGTGGACCGGCTGCGCCGGAGTGCGGAGACCCAGGTGCGTCGGGCCTCCGGCCGTCTTGTCGTCGGCAGTATCGGCGCCGAGGCCGCGATGCCGCACACCCGCGCCGTGCTGCGCCTGTTGCACGAGCGGCACCCACGGATACACGTCGAGGTGCGCAGCCTGAACTTCGCCGACCACGTGGATGCCCTGTTCCGGCAGGAGGTCGATGTCGTCTTCCTCCGGCCACCCGTGCCGGAAGGAATCGACCTCCTGCACCTCGTCACCGAGCCACGGGTGGCCTGCCTGCCCGCGGACGACCCTCTCGCGGACCGGGAGCGGATCACCCTGGCCCAGCTGGCCCACCACCCGGTGATCGACGTGCCGCCGGAAGTGCCGAGGAACTGGTGGGACTTCTGGGCCGTCGATCCGCGACCCGACAACACCCCCGTTCGCTACGGGCCCGTCGCATCGGACGTGGAAGGGCTTCTGCATCTCGTGGCCCAGGGCAAGGGAATGTGTTTCCTGCCGGCTGCCGCCCGTGACTTCTTCCCCCGTCCCGGCGTCCGCTACGTCGACGTCGTCGATCTGTCGCCCTCCACCGCGGCGCTCGCGTGGCTGAGAACCGATCGGCCCCAACCGATCATCGACGCCGTTCTCGGAGCAGCCAGGTCGTTCCGCAGCGGCGAGGACTCCGGGCCTCGTGGCGTGTGACCGCAGCACCGCCGGACACTCCGCCAGGACTGAACACCTGTCAGAACTGCCGCGAAGGGGCCGGCCGGTGGCAAGCGGGGGAGGCGACCGCTCCGAACCACGGGCCGCGTCAAAGCTGCCGGAAGATCCGAGCCTGATCCCGTCAGCGACGCCGGCGGGCGTTGAGCCGGGCGGCCTGGCGCGTCAGGTGCCGGTGTTCGGCGAGGTTGGGTGCCTTGTGGGCCGCCTCGGCGTACAGCCGTGCCGCCGTCGTCAGGTCGCCGTCGCGCTCGTGGAGGTACGCGGCCACCGCGGCGTGGCGAGGCAGCGAGTCGTTCAGTGCCGCGAGCGCCGCCAGCCCGGCGCGAGGTCCGTCGGCCTCGCCGACGGCGACCGCGCGGTTGAGCCGGACGACCGGGCTGTCGGTCAGGCGGGTGAGCTCGTCGTACCACTCGACGATCTGCACCCAGTCGGTCTCCTCGGCGCTGGGCGCGTCGGCGTGGAGCGCCGCGATGGCGGCCTGGGCCTGGAACTCGCCCAGCCGGTCGCGGGCCAGGGCCGCCTGGAGGATCTCGACTCCCTCGGCGATCGACCCGGTGTCCCACCGGCCGCGGTCCTGCTCGGCGAGCGGCACCAGGCTGCCGTCGGGCGCGGTCCGGGTGGCACGCCGGGCGTGGTGGAGCAGCATGAGGGCGAGCAGCCCCGTCGCCTCGGGGTGGTCGAAGGCGGCCGCGAGCCGCCGGGTAAGCCGGATGGCTTCGGCGGCGAGGTCGACGTCGCCGGCGTAGCCCTCGTTGAAGACCAGGTAGAGGACGCGCAGTACGGTGGCGACGTCGCCGGGCTGGTCGAACCGCACGCCGGAGACCGTGCGCTTGGCCCGGCTGATGCGTTGTGCCATGGTCGCCTCGGGCACCAGGTAGGCCTGGGCGATCTGGCGGGTGGTGAGCCCGCCGACGGCGCGCAGCGTGAGCGCGACCGCGGACGCCGGCGTCAGCGACGGGTGGGCGCACAGGAAGTAGAGCTGGAGCGTGTCGTCCACCGCGGGCGCGGGCCCGGGCGCCGGCTCCCCGTCGACGAGGTCCTCACGCCGACGGCGGGAAGCGTCCGACCGGGCCGCGTCGAGGAACTTGCGCCAGGCCACGGTCACCAGCCAGCCCTTCGGGTCCCGCGGCTGGTCGGCGGGCCAGACGCGGACCGCCTCGACCAGCGCGTCCTGCACGGCGTCCTCGGCCGCCGCGAAGTCGGCTCCGCGGCGGACGAGGAGGGCGAGCACGCTCGGCGTGAGGCTTCGGAGCAGGGCCTCGTTCATCGATGAGGTCACTCCGTGATGGTGGGCGGGGCGGTCAGGAACGGGCGCACCTCGAGCCACTCGTGGATGGGCTTCCCGCCCGCCCCGGGGGCGGCCGACAGTTCCCCGGCCAGCTCGACGGCGCGCTCGTAGCTGTCGACGTCGATCACCATCCAGCCGGCGATGAGGTCCTTGGTCTCGGCGAACGGGCCGTCGGTGACCGGCGGGCGCCCCTCACCGTCGTAGCGGACCCAGGTTCCCTCGGGGGCGAGCGCCTGACCGTCGACGAACTCGCCGGTGTTCTCCAGCCGGGCCGCGAAGTCGTTCATGTACTGCACGTGCGCCGAGATCTCCTCCGGCGCCCACTGGTCCATGGGCACGTCGTTGACCGCTGCCGGAGCGCCGCGGTAGTGCTTGAGCAACAGGTACTTGGCCATCGTGTTTCTCCTCGGTGCTGGTGCGCCCCATTGTGGTCGCGTTCACCCCGGGGACGGAGCCGGCCACGGGTTCTCGACATCGTCATCCGAAGTTTTCCGGGCTCCGGTGGATGTGCCCGGGTGAGCCGTCTCGTGGGGTCTCGGATCTGTGGGCGTGCGTGCCGGACTGGGGCCGGCACGGGTGGGCTCGGCGGCGCACGGCACGGCCGTGTACGAGGAGGTGCCGCCCTGCTTCACCGCCCACCCGGCCGACCGGTGGGACGCCGCCCAGCCTCCGGGCCGCGCAGCGCGGGTCCGGCCGGGCGGGCCGCTCCGGCGGGCCGAACCCGACCGGCCACCGCGTCGAACCACGGGCCCCGGCCCGGCCCGTGCGACCGGGCCGGGACACGGCCGCCCAAGTGTCAGAGAATGCGCCAGGCGACGGCGTACGGCTGGGTGAACCGGGTGATCCGGTGGGCTCTGACGACGACCTCGGCCTCCCCGGCGGGGATGTCCCGCCACAGCACCTGCTCGACGTTGTTGACACGGTCGAATCCGGGGTCGGTGCCCATGTTGCCGTGGCGCTCCCGACCGTCAGCCCGGACGATCAGGTCGAGGTCGTTCTGCAGGGCCGCGCCAGGGGGGTCCGTCCAGACGAGGGTGACCTTCAGGGTGTGGGGCGCCCCCGCCGGGATCGTGAGGGCGAACGCGCGCTCTTCCCCCTGGTCCAGTTCCTTGGCGTCGGTGAAGCCCGCCCGGCCGGCGTCGGTCGGCAGGACGACGGAACGCTGGAGGTTGACGATGCCGAAACCTGAGCTGTTGTTCGGGGAGGCGCCCGCCTCGGTGGGGGTGTACTGGCCGGGAAGTTCGTCGGCACCGTTGATCAGCATGGCCTTGATGAGCGCGGCGCTGGGCTTCGGCGTGCCGTTCTTCATCAGTGTCTCGCGCAGCACCGCCACGCAGCCGGCGACCAGCGGGGTGGCCATGCTGGTGCCGCTTTCGAACATGTACGCGGGATCCGTGGAGACACCGAACCGGCCGGGATCGGGAGCCAGGCGCGAGCGGGTCGACAGGATGGCCGTGCCCGGGGCGACGACATCCGGCTTGAACCGGCCTTCCTGGGTCGGGCCGCGGCTGCTGAAGGCCGCCAGGCCCGCCGGGTTGTCCGCCATCCGGTCGCCGTTGATCGGCGGGGAGGGGAACGAAAGCGGCCGCAGCTCGTCGTAGGTGCGGGAGATCTCGGGGCGGTTGCCTTCGCTGGCACCGACGGTGATGACGTTCTTGGCTCCGGTCTCCCCGCTCACGGACCTCAGGTTGACGCGGCCGTCACCGTCGCGGTCCGTGCCGTCGTTTCCTGCGGCGAAGCAGATGACGAAGTCCTTGTTGTCCCAGACCATCTGATCGGCTTCGGCCGCGCTCCGGTTGTAGGGGAGCCCCGGGGTGACCGGGCCCCACGAGTTGGTGTGGATCCGCGCCCCGTCCTCCAGGAAGGGTGGCATGAACAGGTCGAGCAGGTTGTCCGGGATGCCGGTGAGGGAGCCCTCCCCGTCCATCAGGGACTGCAGGACCAGTCTCGCCTCGGGGGCCGTGCCGGTGACGGCACCGCCCATCGACGCCGACGTCCCGTCGCCGAGGACGGAACCCGCCACGTGGGTGCCGTGCCCGTCAGGGTCGTCCGTCCGCGCGGGACTCTTGCGGCCCAGGGCGATCAGGCGTTTGACCCGGCCGTTGAAGGCGGGGTGCACGTTGGTGGTCGACCCCTTGTCGAAGCCGGTGTCGGCGACGCACACGATCTGGCCCTCGCCGCGGAACCTCGTGCCGTTGAGCGACACGTCCGCGTGCATCAACGTCCCCGCGACGGTGTTGTACAGCGTCCTCTCGGGGACCTCCTCGATGGTCCGCACCTCGTCGAGTGCGGCCAGATCGGCCAGGTCCTCCTCACGGACCGTCATGCGCAGCTTGCCGTGGCCGGGCCGGACGTCGCCGGGGCTGACTCCGGCCGCCGCGGCGATCCGGTCCCGCACCCCGTGTGTACCCGCGTCCACGTCCTCGTGGAGGACGATGTCGACGGTACGGGTCCGGGGGCTCGCCGTCTCCATGGGGTCGGCCAGCACGGCGACACCCGGGCGGAGCCGGGCCGACCGAAGCGACTGGGCGATCTTGAAGCCCTTGAGGTAGACATCCGCCCAGGCCACGAAGGGCAGTGCGCGCACGGCGGCCAGATCCGTGTCCCGGTAGCCGCACAGGTAGGTGTCGTCCGGAACGTACTCCTGAATCACCACGCCGGCTTCCGCGAGCTGTTCCTTCTCCTCGGGCGTGGGCGGGTGCGTGGTCTGGACGAGCAGGTAGTTGGACTCGGAGGCGTCCTCGGACGTCAGCGAGCGGGTGGCCATCTCGTCGGCCTGGACCAGCGGGTCCACCGTGACGCCGTTGATGGTGATACGGGACATGCCGAACTCCCGGAGGGTGCGGGTGAGGGCGAAGGCGCGCACCGGGCGGCCGCGGCTCCGTCCGCCGAGGCCCGGGCTGCGCCCACCCGACCGGAGCCCGTCCGGGACGGTGGCACGCCCGGCTGCGCGGTCACTTCCGTTCAGCCCACACGCTAGGCGGGCGACTGCCCGCCGGCACGTGGAGCCCCGGGTCAGGCGCCCATCCGGGCCCGATGTTGCTCCGAAGGGGGCGTCCCCGCAGACGGGTGGTGCTCGATGATCGGCCGCCTTCCGCGAGGGGCCGGGCGGGCTGTGCGGGGGCCCGGAGAACTTCGGGTGGGTGAAGGCGTGGGAAGCCCTCGTGGTGCGGGCTTCCGGGCTCGTGCTCTACTGCCGGGTCGCGGTGTCGGGGTCGATGCCTTGGGCCCGCGCGTCGGCGTCGATGATGCGACGGGACCACGGGGCGAGGCCGGCGCGTATGCCGTCGTAGTGGGCGGCGAATACCGGATCGGCCTCATACGTGCGGCAGAGACAGACCGTCTGGCCGTCGGCGTCAGCGGTGTCAGGCACACTCCTCAGTGTCGCCGCGACCGACGCCCGGTGGGGTGATGCCGATGGCTTCGAGGTCCCGCGCCTGCCGAGTGAGGACGACCGACCTCAGCCCCGTCCGAACTGCACCTCGGCCCACCGGCTGGTCCCGTCGGCGGTCACTCGCACGCCGCACCGAACGGACAGGGCGGTGACGATGCCCAGGCCACGGCCGTGCTCGTCCGGGTCGACAGCGGAAGCCGACAGCACCTGTGGGGCCGCCGGCCCCGTGTCGGTGACTTCGACGCGTACGGCTCCGCGCCGGCCGGCCTCACTCCGCGAGAGCGTCAGCGTCGCCGGAGGCAGGGCGTGGACGATCGCGTTGGTGAGCAGCTCCGAGGCGACCAGCAGCACGTCCTCGGCGGTGTCCGCGCCCAGGTTCCAGTCGGCGAGGGCCGCGCGCACTCGTCGGCGCAGCGTCGGCACAGCCCCCGGGGTGTGGGGGAGCGGGAAGACGCGTTCGGCTTCCCCGCAGGGCGCGGCGTGGAGCTGCGCAGTTGCCATGTGTCCTCCTCCTGAGGGAAGCCGGTCGGATGCAGGCCGGGCGTTATGCACGCTAGGGAGGGAGGAGGAGCCGGTCAACGAACGACGGTCGGCATTACCGAACGCCAGCCCAAATTTGACAATTTTCGGATTACTATCGCCTCGTGGTGGCCAGTCCAGTCCAGTCCATCGAACGGGCGGCGGCGATATTGCGTCTGCTCGCCGGCGGCTCCCGTCGGCTGGGGCTGGGGGAGGTGGCGTCCTCGCTGGGGCTGGCCAAGGGCACCGCCCACGGCATCCTGCGCACCCTGCAGCACGTGGACTTCGTGGAGCAGGACGCGGCGACCGGAAAATACCAGCTCGGCGCAGCTCTGCTGCACCTCGGCACCAGTTACCTCGACGTCAACGAGCTGCGCTCGCGCTCCATCAACTGGGCCGACGCCCTGGCCGCCCGCAGCGGGGAGGCCGTCCGTCTGGGTACCCCCCTGGAAGGCAAGGTGCTCGTCATCCACCACGTCTTCCGGCCGGACGACACCTTCCAGACCCTGGACGTAGGCGCGCTGCTGCCCCTGCACGCCTCCTCGCTCGGCAAGGTCCTGCTGGCCTTCGGCGCCACGCCCGTCGACCCCCTGCTGGAGGCCGAACCGGAGGCGTACACCCGTCACACCCTGGTGGAGCCGCAGCAGCTCAACCGGGCGCTCGTCGAGATACGGGAGCTCGGCTGGGGCGCCGAAGTGCAGGAGATGAGCATGGGCGAAGCCGGGATCGCCGCGCCGATCCGGGGGCACGGCGGTCTTGTGGTGGGCGCGATCGGAGTGTCCGGCCCCGTCGAGCGGATCTGCGACACCAAAGGCCGGTTCCAGCCGGCCCTGATCACCGTACTGCGTGAGGCGGCACGCGCGATCTCCAGAGACCTGGGCGCGGCCCGCTGGTAAGCCCCAGCGCCTCCGCGGCTCATCGGAAGGCAGGTCCGATCATGGTTGAACGGTATGTGATGTCCATCGACCAGGGAACGACCTCCACACGATGCATCCTGTTCGACCATGCCGGGCGGCTGAGGTCGGTCGCCCAGCGGGAGCACCACCAGTACTTCCCCCGTCCCGGCTGGGTCGAGCACGACGCCGTCGAGGTCTGGCGCAACCTCCAGCGCGTCGTACCCGAGGCACTGTCGAACGCCCGGATAGACCCGCAGCAGATCTCCGCCATCGGGATCGCCAACCAGCGCGAGACGACGGTGGTCTGGGACGCGCACACGGGCGTCCCGCTCGGCAGGGCGATCGTCTGGCAGGACACCCGCACCGCCCCGCTCGTGGAGGACCTGAGGAAACAGCCCGGGGACGAGTTCTTCCTCGAACGCTGCTGCCTGCCCCCGTCGACCTACTTCTCCGCGCCCCGCATCCGCTGGCTGTTCGACCACGTCGACGGACTGGAGCGGCGCGCCCGGGACGGCGAGGTGCTGTTCGGCACCATGGAGAGCTGGCTGATCTGGAACCTCACCGGCGGTACGGACGGCGGGCTGCACATCACCGACGCCACCAACGCCAGCCGCACCATGCTCATCGACATCCGGACGCTGACCTGGGACGAAGGGCTGATGGACTTCTTCGGTGTGCCGCGCCCGATGCTGCCGGAGATCCGGCCCTCGGCGGCGTGGTACGGCGAGGCCCGCTCCGTGCTCCCGGGCGTCCCCCTCACGGCCGCTCTCGGCGACCAGCAGGCGGCCCTGTTCGGGCAGACCTGTTTCTCGCCCGGCGAGGCGAAGTGCACCTACGGGACCGGCAGCTTCCTCATGATGAACACCGGCACCGACGTCGTCCGCTCCCGCCACGGGCTCCTCACCACCGTCGCGTACAAGATCGACGGCCAGCAGCCGGTCTACGCCCTGGAAGGCCCGATCGCCGTCACCGGCTCGCTGGTGCAGTGGTTCCGCGATCGTCTGGGCCTGATCAACAGCGCACCCGAGATCGAGACGCTGGCGCGCACCGTCGAGGACAACGGCGGCTGCTACATCGTCCCCGCGTTCTCCGGCCTGTTCGCGCCGCACTGGCGCAGCGACGCCCGGGGCGTCATCGTCGGCCTCACGTCATACATCACGAAGGGCCACCTGGCCCGGGCCGCGCTGGAGGCCACCGGCTGGCAGACCCGAGAGGTCGTCGACGCCATGAACGCCGACTCCCCGTTCGTCCTCGAGCAACTCAAGGTGGACGGAGGCATGACGTCCGACCACCTGCTCATGCAGATCCTGGCCGACGTGCTCGACGTGCCCGTGGTACGGCCCCTGGTCGCCGAGACGGTGTCGCTGGGCGCGGCCTACGCCGCCGGTCTCGCGGTCGGCTACTGGCCGGATCTGGAGGTCCTGCGCCGCAACTGGCACCGGGCCGCCCAGTGGCTGCCGGACATGGAAGCCGACCGGCGGGAGTGGGAGTACGAGTGCTGGCAGCGCGCCGTCGAGCGGTCCCTGGGGTGGATCCGACCGCCGGAACCCTCGTGACGAGCCTGCCGGCGGTGGCCGCGGCGCCCGCCCGGGCCTGGCCGGTCGCGCCGGGCTGTGCCACACCGACGACGGTCCGTGTCGGACAGGAGCAGCCACGTCAGGCGCGCCTCAGCGCGGGCATGAGTCGGAGTGCGTTGGCGCGGTTGATGCCGCGACGTTGGCGGTCGGTGAGGAAGGGGTCGGTCTTGACGGCCGGCACGGTGAAGTCCGTGATGATGTCGGCGGAGGCGGCCGGCCAGTCGGTGCCGAAGAGGATCCGGTCGGCACCGGCAGTGGCCACCAGAGTGCCCGAGGGGGCCAGCGGGCCCGCAGTGTCGTAGTAGAAGCGGTGGAGACAGTCCCTTACGGAGGCAGCCTCGAGGGGCGGGGTGCAGAAGTCGCCGAAGGCCTCCATGCGGGTGGCGATCTGGGGGAGGAATCCGCCGGCGTGTGGCAGGACGACCGACAGGTGCGGGAAGCGGTCGAGTGTCCTCGTACGGATCAGGTTCACAGCGGCACGCGTGGTGTCCAGCAGGAAATCGCACATGAAGTTCGGAATGCCGGGGACCGTGGGCACGCCGGGTGGTCCGCCCGGGAGATCGAGCGGGTGGGTGAACAGGACCGCGGCGCGTTCGTCGAGTTCTGCGAGGAAGCGGTCGTACGAGGGATCACCGAGGTAGACACCGTTGTAGTTGGCCTTCACGCTGACACCGACGGCCCCCAGCTCGTCGAAGGCGCGTCGGAGAGCCCACGTGGTCACCTCGGGATGGTCCAGGACAGCGGGGCCGAGGACGGCGAAGCGGCCGGGGTGCAGGGCCACCAGGTCGGCCATCGCCTCGAAGACGACGCTCAGACCTTCCCTGGCCTGCGCCGCGGAGCCGCCACCGCCCCACCCGTGACGAGCAGACTGCGCCGACTCATGGCCTGGGTCCATTCCGACATCCGCGTATCCCGTCCGTAACGCCGTCAGCTTGTCGCACCACGATGACCCGGCGACAGGCGCGCGATCAGCACGGCGTGCCCTGTTCGCGGCCGGTTACCCCGGACGGACGCGATCCAGGAGGAAGGGGCTCGCCGGTTCCCGCCGTTGCCCGGTCTCACGACGGACGCCCCTCCGACCGCTGGATGGGGAGGAGGTCACGGCCACCCGGTCGTGTCCGTCCCGGACAGCCGCGTCAGGGCGAACGCGACGACGAGAGCCGGCCACTCCTCCTCGGCCCCGGCCGCACCGGCACCGCGCCGGTCACGCCGTTGCGCAGCCGCTCGAACACGAGGCGGCCCGCGGCCCCCGCACGGCCGGCTGGAGCCCGGCACGGCCGCGTCCGGCGGCGGCACGGCTCAGTCACGACCTGTGGAACGACACCGCCATCTCGGCGCAGCGCACGGGCGGGGCACCACCCGGACCCGCTCCGGCCCAGGCCGACGCCCGGGACCCGCCCCCCTACCGCTCGCCCGCCCACCCTGGCCGCCGACCGCGTCCGGGCGCGGGCGTGCTCGGCGCCGGTCGCTCTGTGTACCTTCGTAACAGGCTCAGGAACACACCTACGAGACTGATCGGAAGGCATGCCGACATGACCGGGCAGCGCGACCGCTGGGCGGAACTGACAGGTGGACAAGCCGGAGAGGGATACGCCCGGCGGTTCGCGCGGCTCGCCGAAGCCGGCCACGACATCCACGGTGAGGCCGCCTTCTGCGACGCGCTGCTGAAGCCGGCCGCCCGGATACTCGACGCCGGCTGCGGCACCGGACGGATCGCGATCCGCCTCACCGAGCTGGGACACCACTGCACCGGCGTGGACGTCGACCCCTCGATGCTCGCCGTCGCCCGCCGCGAGGCCCCCACGCAGGAGTGGCTCCTCGGCGACCTGGCCCGTCTCGATGCCCTCGGCCTCGACCCGGGCTTCGACCTGGCGCTCGCCGCCGGGAACGTCATCCCCCTGCTGGCCCCCGGCACCGAAGCAGCCGTCGTCCAGCAGCTCGCCGCCGCACTGCGCCCCGGCGGACTGCTGGTCACGGGCATGGGACTGGACGCGGCACACCTGCCGCTGCCGGAACCGCCGGTGACCCTCACGGAGTTCGACCACTGGTGCACCCGGGCCGGACTGACCCTGCGGCAGCGCTACGCCACCTGGAGCGGCGATCTCCACGTCGAAGGCTGCGGCTACGCCGTCAGCGTGCACTCCCGCCCCGCCACGTGAGTCCGCACGCTGTCCGCGACCGTGCTCCTCGGGTCCGCGGCTGACGAACGTCGTACGCCTTGTCCGCATGGAGGCACTTGGGCCTGAAACGACGGCCGCGGCGGGGGCGTGTCCTGCTCGGTGACCGGCCGCGATGATCACCGGTCACGTGCCAAGCGCCTGCGCCCCCGGCTCGCCCCGAGTATCTCGCGGAGAAGACGGTGAAGAACCGAACCACCTCTTCTCAGCTGCCGGCCCCCGGCTTGCCCGAGCGCCGACCACCGAACTCTCCGGCGGTGCTCTGGCACAGCCATAGCTGCGGAGCCCATCCCACCGGTAGCGGCCTTCACGGCCTTCACAGTTCCAGCGTCCGCAGTTTGGTCAGTTGTTTCATTCTTCGGACGCCGGGGCCGGGGTGATCGCGATGTGTGCAGGATGTCGGCATGGTCAACGAAATACGCGAGGCGTACCTGCTGGCTGCTGAGCAGGCTGTGCACCTGCTGGCCACGGCGGAGGTGACACGTCGCTGGGAGACGGAGTCGGTGCTGCCGGGGATGTCGGTGGGCGGACTGGCCGGTCACCTTGCCCGCAGCGTCCTGCAGGTCGAATGGTTCCTGGACGGTGAGGTCGCGGGCGCTGAGCCGGTCTCGCCGGTGCGCTACTACGCACGGTTGGTCGACACGTCCCTGCCGGACTCAGCACTCAACGTCGGCGTACGTGCGCGCAGTCAGGAAACGGCCGCTGCCGGCCCAGCGGTCGTGGCCGAGCAGACGCGAGCCGCGTGCGAGCGGCTGGCACGGCGCCTGGGCGAGGAGCCGGCCGACCGGCGCGTGGCCATCCTCCACCGGCCCGGAGAGGAGATGCTGCTCGACGGCTACCTCCAGACGCGATGTGTCGAACTGGCCGTGCACCTGGATGACCTGTCCCTGAGCGTGGGCAGCCAAGGCCGGGTGCCGCAGGCCACGCTCGCCGTCGCGGTCGATGTACTTGTCGCAGCTGCCCGTGAGCGGCATGGCGACCAGGCTGTGCTGCATGCGCTCGCCCGACGTGAACGTGACGACGACCAGGCCTTGCGGGTGTTGTAGGGCGGGTCTGCCCTGGTCCGGGCGCAGCGTCTGCGCCACGGACCATGCCTCCGCCCAGACCGCCCGTCGCCCGGCTGGCCGTCACGGTCGGCCCGGGCATGGTCAGGCAGAGGGGGAACCCCCGGCCACCGGCCCATCCTGCAGCGGACGAGTCATGCGGAGCGGTCGGGGCGTGGGCGGCGCGGAGCGATCCGTGCCGGTCGCACTGTCACCGCGGACCAGATGCACCCGCCTTCGGGACGGTCATGTCCCGCATCCCGCTGCCCCCATGGCCCCGGGCAGGCCGGTGGGCCTCCGCCGGACCCGTGCCCCTGAAGGTCACTGCGACCGGTTGATGTCGTGGTCGGCGTATCCGCGAGGTCCCTGGGAGAAAGGCGCCCCCGGGTGTCTGCGGAAGCCGAGGCTGGTGACCTGACCTCCGCCGGCCTCCAGGGGGCGTGGAGGAGGGCTTGTGCCTCACTGAACTTCCGTCATCTTGGACGGCTGGTCAGCGCGGTGGCATGACGTCGTTTCGGGGCGCTCCTCCTGGTCGTGGGCGGCACTCTGGGGTGCAGATCGTCCGGCAGGGCGGTTTTCGCCGATGAGTTCGCCGTCTTCGAACGGTCTACCAGCGACACGACCGATCTCGACAGGAGTGTCATGTCCACCATCCAGCCAGTGATCCTGACTGCCAACCAGGACGTCCTGATCGGCTTCTACACGAATGTGTTCGGCGCCGAGGAGATCTTCCGGATACCGGAGGATGGGCCGGCCTTCTACCTCGGCCTGCGCATCGGCGACACCGACCTCGGGCTGGTGGCCAAGACGGATGCGGGGCCCGGCGGGGCACCGCGGGTCTTGCTCAGCGTCGGTGTCGACGACGTCGATGAGACGCTCATCCGGGTAAAGGCGCTGGGCGGCTCGGTCCGCGGTGGCCCTGACGACATGCCGTGGGGACAGCGCGTCGCCCACATCCAGGACCCCGACGGCAACCCGGTGAACCTCACCCAGCCGATCCCGGCTCAGTGACGCTGTGCCGGGTGAGTGTGCTGTGCCGGATCCCGTCACGAGACTGACGCCGTGCCGACGGCGTGACGGGACCGACCGTTCGTGGCCCCAAGGGTTGTCGGTGTCTCATCCGACAGACTGTTCGGGGATCGTCGGAAGAACCTTGCCGGCGATGGCGAGGAGAGCGCTGTCGTCCGGGAGGGCTCCGGACCTGCTCCACACGGTGATGTCGTAGTAGCCGCCCCGGTCATCGCGGTCGAGGGCCACGGTCAGCGTCCTGGCCAGGGGCCCTTGCTCGACCGGTCCGCCGGATCCGCTGGTCCCGAGGTTGATCTCGAACTTCATGGTGTGGTCCGAGGAGAGGACCGCGGGTCGACCGAGAACCGTGAGTGTCCTGATGTCCTGCTCGTTTCCGTACTTCATCAGGTTCACGTACTGCTCGGTCGACAGCTCGTTGTACGTGGCCGAGACGTTCACGGTGTACGTGTCGAAGCTGACCTCGGCCTCCGGCTGTGCGACCTTCCCATCCGTCAGGGGAGCGGTGTTGCTGGTGCCGGAGGCAGTGCTCGCGGTCTCTCCGGGCGTTCCGAGGAGCTTGGCCAGGTCTGGCCGGTTGAGCGCTTTGCACAGCTCATCACCGGTCACGGGCTGGGGCGTCTCCCGGTAGGCCTTCGGCAGTTCCTCGTGTTCTGCGCCCGAACATGAGGCGGGCTGCGCCGTGCTGTCGTCGGACGGCATCATGTGTGGGGCCACCCACAGCGCGGCCCCGAGTGCCCCGAACACGGCCACGGCTGCGACGGCCTGGCCCCATGCGTTGGGCTCCTTCTCCGGGGTGTCCGGGCCGGGACGCGGCCCGGCTCCGACCTGGGCGTGGGTGGCGGTACCGACGGCCGCCCCGTCTGCGGAGGCCGCCGGAACCGGGTTCCGGCGTGCGTGCAGGGCCCGGACCACCGCGTGGACACGTGTTGCGGTGAACACGAGGAACACCACGCCGAGGCCGGCCGCGACCCGATCGTGATCGTGGACGGCGAGATACATGATGCGTACGCCGAGAACGGACCCGACCGCGATGAGCAGGGGCTCGCGGACCCAGAAGGGCAGGAGACGGAGAAGGAAACCGAGCATCCGGCGATCACACCAGGACGAGACCGCTTTCGCCGTGGTGGAAGCCACAGTTCCGGGCACGTGCAGGGCCTGCCGGAGCAAAAAGCATCGTCCCGGCTCATCGGATCGGGCCACCGGTCCAGGTGCGGCCGGCTCACCGCCGGGGAGTCCGTCGGTCCGCTCGGGCAGGCTTCGTCGGCGCCAGGGGGGCTGAGGCCACCGGGACCCAGCACTCGGGAGGGTCGGGTGGCGTCCGATCTGCGCTCAAAGCAGGGCCGACCCCGACAGCCTCGAGGCGGTTCGCGTGAACGCCCTGCCACGGGTGGGGCGACGGCGTCCCGCCACGGTGCGAGACCATCGCCAACCCTCGTCCCAACCCTTGCTTCATCTATCGAGATTCGATAGATTCTCATCGCAAGTCGATGGATGGGTGAGTCATGGGAAAGCTGGCAGTGCGTGCGCTTCGCGCTGTGCTCGTGGTGGTTCTCGCCGGCACCGTGTTCGTGCAGGCGTTGATGGTGTGGGCGTTGGCCACCGACCCGGAGGACGGGTCGCTCCCGCTGACCCCGGCGCGCGTGATCACGATCCTGGGCATGGTGTCGGGCCAGGTCGCCCTGGTCAGCGTATGGCGGCTGGTGACGATGGTGCGACGCGGCACCGTGTTCTCCCACGCCGCCTTCCGGTACGTGGACGCCGTGATCGGAGCGATCGTGGCGGCCGCCCTCCTGTGGTTCGCGATCACGGCTCTCAATGCGCCGGGCCAACGGGCCGACCCGGGCGTCACCGTCATCATGGGCGGGATTGGTCTGGCCATCCTCGGGGTCGCGCTCATCGTGCTCGTGCTGCGGATGCTGCTCGCCCAGGCCGTCGCGCGCTACGTCGAAGCGGCGCGGATGCAGGCCGAGTTGGACGAGGTGATCTGATGCCGATCGTCGACGTCGACGTGAGGCCGGCTGTCTTCGTGATCAGGACGGCGGGTTCCCGCCGGCGACCTCGCGCCAGAACGCCTCGACCCGTGTGTTGAACACGTCCGCGGACTCCT
Organism: Streptomyces sp. NPDC030143; assembly: GCF_055573695.1. NCBI lineage: Bacteria > Bacillati > Actinomycetota > Actinomycetes > Kitasatosporales > Streptomycetaceae > Streptomyces > Streptomyces sp. NPDC030143. The sequence continues at coordinate 51,395 of NZ_JBVIAY010000006.1, read as the reverse complement.
GGAACGGCTGGTGTGCCTCCTCCGCCATGAGCTCGAAGCGGGCATCCGGGATGGCGTCGGCCACAACCCGCCCGAACCTCGGTGGCGTGGCGATGTCATGCTCGCCGGCCAGGACGAGGGTCGGTGCGATGATCGCGGACAGCCGGTCGAGCGTGTCGTGTCGCACGAACGCCTCCAGCTGACGCTGGAAAGCCTCGGCGGACTGCGGGTACGGGAAGGTCAGCGTTTCACCGATGATGCGCTGCACCGTGCCGTCAGCGTGGGCGCGCGGCGTGTAGATCCACAGGAAGAACGCCTCCAGCATGGCGCGCTCGTCGGGCGCCTCCGTCACCAGCCAGTTCCAGAAGCGGGTCATGGTGGTGAAGTAGGCGTCCGCCCGGGCCCAGGTACTCATGAGGACGAGGCTGCGGACGGCCTCCGGGTGCCGGAGCGCCAGCTCCTGAGCGATCGCACTGCCACCTGAGAAGCCGACGACATGCGCCCTGTCGACCTGGAGCACCCGGAGCAGACCTGCGGCGTCGTCGGCCAGCAGGGCTACGGACATCGGCCCGTCCGGCAACGGCGTCCGCCCCGATCCCCGGTTGTCGAAGGTGATGACCCGGTACCGGTCCGACAGGCCGTCGAGCTGCGCCTGCCACGCCTCGGCCGGGTCGCTCAGCCCCGCGATCAGCAGGACGTCGGGCCCCTGACCACGGCTCTCGATCCAGATCGTGGTTCCGTTGGCGTCGACGTACTCACCCATGGAATACACCTCCCGTCCGATCATCTCCACTGCGGTCCGTGGAGCGACTGCCGACGCGCCGCGCACACTCCGCTCCCGGCCTGCCGCTCCAGCCCGATGTGCTGCCTGGCCCGCGCGGAAACGATGGACCGCTGCCGGCCGCCGAGGAAAGGGACGGCGTCAGCTGCCGGCTTCGGGATGTCGCCGCGTGCCTCGGACACGGAGACCACAGCGCTTCGGCGCCCGTCGTCGGTGACGCCGTTGAGCGTGATGCAGCCGCCGTCCCCGCCCTCATGGCTCCAGTAGGTTCCTTCGCAGGTCAGGTGAGGCACTACCAGGCCCCGAGCCCGTATCGGCCGCCGGGCCCTGGCTGGTGGACCTCCGCGCTCACGGGGACGGTCTGCTTCATCTTGGCCAGCTGCCGTGCCGGTAGGAGGCGGCCGTCGAGCAGCGCACCGAGGAAGCGGGTTCTCGTCCCGAGTGGTCGTGACCCGCGGTGCCGGGCGATGTGGGGCACGGCGACGTGGAAGAGGGCGCGCCCACGCAGGCGAAAGCGGTTTGCCGACCCGGATGTCGCATGGGTAGCGTCGATGTCTGTGACCCCGACTCTGCGCACCGAGCGGCTACTTCTGGAGCCGTACGTCTCCGGCGACGAAGAGGACTTCGTCGCTCTGTTCCAGGACAGCAGGGTGTCGCAGTGGATGGGTGACGGCCCTGCTTCCGAAGCAGCAGACCGGGCCCTGTTCGGGCGGATCTTCACCAAGGTGTATGCCCGGGACCTGTTCGATGTCTGGGCCGTTCGCCGCAACGGACTCCTGGTCGGGCATGCCGAGATCAAGCTGAGCGACATCGTCGGAGGCCACGAGATCATCTACGCCCTGGCGCCGACGGCATGGGGGTCCGGCCTGGGGACCGAGCTGGCAGAGACTGTCGTCGCCTACGGCTTCGACACCCTCGGGTTGACCAAGGTGTATGCCACCGTAGCTGCGCCGAACGAGGCCTCACTGGCCCTGCTGGCCAGAATCGGTTTCCAGCACGTCCGGGACATCAAAGAGGATGACGGCAGCACCACCCGCGTGTTGGCCCGCAGTCCGGCTGCCCCCGAAGAATCGCCCCGACCGGCACCCTGACTGCGGCGCCGGTCTCACGGACGGCCCGGCTGCGGCGTGGCGAGGATCATGCATCACTCATCGGCGGCCACCACGGGGCGGCGGCCGCGGGCCCGGCCTTACCCGATCGCCACGCGGGAGGACGTGGCGCTCAGGCGCTGACGCTTGTTCGGAACTCTTAATTCGCTTGCCCTGGCCACGGGTCGACGCTGCACTGTGGCCAGACACCACGAGCCGTGGTGCCGGTGTCCCGAGGAGGCTGCGGCAATGGAGATCCGTCCCACGACCGACAAGGATCTCGACGTGTTCGTCGACACCGTGCATGCCGCCTTCGGGCTCTTCCCGGAAACCCCGAGCGAGGGCGGCGGGCTCTGGTGGTCGGCGCTCGAGATGGACCGCTGCCTGCTCGCCCTCACGGAGGACGGGCGGCCCGTCGGCACCGCCGCTACCCACTCCTTCGAGCTCACCCTGCCCGGTGAGACCCTCGTCCCGGCCCCCGGGGTGACCGCCGTCGGCGTCCTGCCTTCGCACCGGCGCCAGGGCGTGCTCAGCGCGATGATGCGGCATCAGCTCACCGAGCTACGGGCCCGGGGGGAGTTCCTCTCCGTGCTGCTGGCCTCCGAGGCCACGATCTACGGCAGGTTCGGCTACGGGCCGGCGACCTACACGGCGCGGCTGACGGTGCCGCGCCACAAGGCGGCCCTCGCCGTTCCCCGGGCGCGTGAGGTGGCCCACGCACCAGCGACCGGTGAGGACGACGGCTCGGTCGAGGTACTGCGCCGGGCAGAGTGCGGCGAGATTCTGGAAGAGGTCTACGACCGGTATCGCCGCGCCCAGCCCGGCGCGCTGTCCCGGCCGCACCGCTGGTGGGCCCTGCGCGCGGGGCAGCCCCCGATCTCGTCGGCGCCACGCTACGTCGCTGTCCACCGGGACGCCGACGGCGTCCCGGACGGGTACGCCAGCTACTCGATCGACTCCGGCACCCTGACGGTCGACGAGACCATCACCGCCGACGACACCGTATTCACGGCCCTGGCCCGGTTCGTACTCGGACACGACCTGGTCTCGCAGGTCGTGTTCAAGCACGTCCCGCCCGACCACCCGCTGCGCCGGCAGCTCGTGGACTTCCGCGCCGGCGAGGTGAGCGGCGACAAGGACTGGCTCTGGGTGCGGCTGCTGGACGTCCCACGTGCGCTGACCGCGCGTGGCTGGTTCATGGACGGCGAGCTCGTCCTCGACATCGACGATCCGTTCCTCGGCGAACACGGCAGCTACCTGCTGACCATCCGGGGCGGCAAGGCCGACTGCGTCCCGACGGACCGGAAGCCCGACCTGTCCCTGGACATCAGAGACCTGGGCTCCGTCTACCTCGGCGGCACCGCCCCGAGCACGCTCGTGCGCGCCGGACACATCCGGGCCCACCACCCGGGCGCGGCCACCCTCGCTGACGCACTCTTCCGCGCCGAGCGCTCCCCCCACTGCCTGCACTGGTTCTGACCGCGCTCGCAGACCCTGCACAGGTGGTGTGTCGGGCCCATCCCGGAACCCGGCTTGCCCCGGTCCACGGGGCTTGGGCCTGTGAGTTCGCCCCCTGGACTGCCCCTGGTCGTCGGCGTCTCGGCCGCAGACACTCATGACAGCGAAGCCCTGAAGCCCATGGTCGAGGGCCACCAAACGAGACACGACCCTTACACAGGCCGCTACTTCAAGCCGCAGCGCCTGCACGCCGACACGGCCTACGACAGGCCTGAGGTCGCAAGCCCCTGGTCGCGCGGCCATCACCCACCCCCCGTCCCCGGCGGCGAAACCTGCCAGCCGCGGTCTGCAAGTGGACCGGGTACCAGGAGGAGCCCACTGCGGGGATGTGTGAGGTGCTACTCCGTGCGCAGACCTTCCGGGCGCATCATCCGCAACAGCGGCGGCAGACTGAGCAGCGTGACCAGGCCGACCACGGCCGCGCCCACACCGGTCATGGTCAGCACGCTCGCCCAGTCCATGGCCACCGGTGTACGGGTCATCTTCAGCAGCACCGAACCGAGGGTGATGCCCACCGTTGTGGCCAGGACGAGGCCGAGTCCTACCGGGAGGGCCGTCTGCCACAGCACCGACAGGCTCAGCGTGCGACGCCGGGTGCCGAAGGCGACCAGCGCGGAGAGCAGCTTCCTGCGTTCGCGCAGTTGCTCCAGCTGGGACACCAACAGACTCGCGCCGATCAGTGCCAACACGAAGGCGGAACCGACGAACAGGCCGGTGCGGATGGAGGCGTACTTGGCGTCCTCGCTGGTCGCCGACCAGCCGTAGGTGTGTGCCAGGGGGTCGATGCGGGCGGCGGTGTTGCGCGCGTACTCCCGTGAGTCGGGCACCGACGGGTCCAGACGCAGGTAGACCCCGTCCGAGAACAACGCGGGCGCGGCCTCGGTGGGCAGGGCGGCGGGGGTGACCAGCAGCCCGTTGGCGTCCTGCAGTGAGTCCCTGCGAGCCTCCACCACCCGCACGTTCGCCGGAACGGCCCAGGGCACCTCGATGCCGCGTTCAAGGGCGTCGTCGTACGACGGGTCGATGTAGAGCTTCCGACCCGGCTTCACCACGGCGATTTCGTCGGCGTTGCCGGGGGAGGCGTAGTGGCTCCTCGTGCGCGTGACGAACACGTCGCCGTTCTCGCAGGAGGGAAGCGTGGCGAGTTCGCGCAGGGCGGTGCAATCACCCACCGTCAGGCCGCCGCTGCTCTCCGGGTTGCGACGCGCGTCCCCGTATGCCGCGGTGGCCAGGGCCACTGCGGCCCGCACCCCCCTGGTGCCGGTGAATGCGCGCTCGACACCGGACAACGGCTTGCGGTCGCTGAAGTCGACCTGCATCTGGACGCGACCCGGGTCCTGGCCGGTTGCCTCGGTGTACTGGCTCTGCGTTCCCGCGAACAGCATCTGCAGGGCGATGGCTCCGGCCACGGCGACGGCGATGCCGTTGACCATGCGTGCGGCGGTTCCACTGCTCAGCTGCAGCCGTCGTACCGCGAGCTGCCAGGACAGCGCGCCCTTGCCGAGGCGGACGACAACAGCTTCCACGGCCCAGGGGAGCAGCGCGGTGATGCCGATCAGCAGCAGCAGCACGCCGCCGATGACGAGGTACTGGTTGAAGTCGCCGTTCTCGCCGCCCTTGCCGATCATCGGGTAGAGCATCGCGAGGCCGGCCAGCGGCGGCAGCAGCCGCCACCACAGCCGGCGGCGGCGCTGCTTGGCCGCGCGCACGACACCAAGCGGTTCCACCACCACGCCGCGCATCGCGAGCAGCGTGACGAGTACGGCGGCGACCGGGACCGCCACCGCCACCAGCGCGGCGAGCACGGGCGAGGGATCGAGGTAGCTGGGCCAGACGCTCACGCCCAGCACCTCGCTGGAGCCCAGCGTCTGACGGCCGAGGAGGAAGAAACCGGTGCCGACGACCAGGCCGAGCAGGGCTCCGGCGAGTGCTTCGCCCGCCGCGATCCGCCGGGTCATGTGACTGTCCGAGCCGACCAGGCGCAGCGCGGCCAGCCGACGGTCGCGGCGCTCGCCGCCGAAGCGGACGGCGGCGGCGATGAACACGGCGACCGGGGTGAGCAGCACCACGAACACGACCAGGATCATGAGCAGCAGCACCGGGTCGGTCTTCTCGGCTGTCGCGTCCGGGTTGCCGTACCCGGTCAGCCGGTGCACCGGGGAGAAGTCCGTGGGTTTCAGCCCCGAGGCGCCCGCGTAGTAGGCCAGTTCGTGGGAGCCGATGAGTCCGCTCTCGCCGATCGTGCCGGTGATCTTGTAGGGCAGCCGCTCCCGCAGCACTTCGGCGCCGTCCGAGGCGAGCAGGTCCTTGAGCGCGGGGGAGACCACCATCTCGCCCTTGCCCGGGAAGCTGTCGACCCCCGGAGGCAGCGGCGCCCGCCTGCCCTCGGGCTCGACGAGCCGGCCGCGGATGTCGTCGTCGCGCCAGGTGGTGTCGGTGGCGGCGATCAGGAAGGTGTTGTCGGCCTTCGGTGGGGCCTTGTCGGAGTACAAGAACGTGTTGTCGAAGCGGGCGTCCTCCACCCTGTGGCGGGCGGCGAACACGTTTGGCAGGGCGGTGCACAGCAGGAGCAGTGCCACGCCGAGGCCGACGCCGACGGCGGTGAGCGTCATCCGGACCCAGCCCTCGCGTCCCCCGGCGACGGCGAAGCGGGCTCCCATGGCCAGGTCTGTGGCCCACCCCCACGCTCGGCTTCGCTCGCGCGGGAGGTCCCCCCTGCGCACACTCATACGGCGCGCTCCAGGTCGCGGGACTTGCCGTCGCGGACGACGATCTCGCGGTCGGAGTCGGCGGCCACGCGCTCCTCCGGCTTCTGCGGGGTCGCCGGCCACCGCTGTACGTCGGTGACGCCGGTGTCGCTGATCGCGTAGCGCGTGCGCTCGGGACCGCCGCCCGCCTCGATCCCGTCGACCTCGACGAGACCGTTCTTCAGCAGCCGGGACATCGTCGAGCAGACCTGACCGTGGTGCAGCGGCCGGTCGTGACCGAACGTCTCGTCGAAGGCCCGCTTGAGGTCGTAACCGTGGCGCGGACCGGCCTCCAGGAGCCCCGGAAGGGTGTGACCGATGAACATGACAGCACTATACACATCGTGTATACGTGTCGTGTATACACGGGGGGTGCGGGTCGCGGCGGGCGTACGGCAGGGCAGTCAGGGCGCCGTTTCCGTCCACCGATCACGACGTACTGGTCCCGCGGAGGGGGCTGGTACGCCGTGATCGGTGGACGGAAACGGCTCTCGGCTGATGTGCGTGCCGTGCGAGACCGGGGAGGGAGAAGAGAACGCCGCCATGTGCAGCGGTGTGGCCGGCTGTCGGAACAGCGGTCGTGGCATGACGGCGTGTTTCCCGTCGTTCTGGTCGCCGTCGGACCCGCAGAACTGTCGAACAGGTGCTGAAGGCGGCGGATTTCCCGCACGGCGAACACAAACCGTGGGAGAAACCTGGGTGTGTGCCGTGCAGGACCGGTGTTGCTTCGGGGTCAGATGCCGAGCATGGTGTTGAGGTCGTCGAGGGACAGCGTGCCGTAGCAGTCGAACGAGACGTATGTCGGCCGGAACTGCAACGAGGGAATGGCCATGAGGATCCTGTCTTTTTCTGGTGAAACTGCACATGCTCGGGACTGACGCCTTTTCAGGAACGCCCATGACGGGCTTCCCTGAGGTGCGCGACGACGTCGTCCAGGCTCACGGTCAAGGAACGCTCGACATTGATCCAGTCGTCCTTGGCGTGAGCGAGGAGGTACTCGCGCCGTTCGGGTGTGCGCTCCGCGCGCCAGTTCGTGATCAGCGCACGCAGTGTGAGCCGCGCCAACGCGGCAACCGGGAGCAGCGGGAGTTCCGAGGCCCGGATCGGGCGCGTGCGCTGGTAGCCGGCGGCGAAGGCGCAGGCCTCCCGCCAGGGGTGATCCGGCGTCCTGCCGAGCAGGTTCGCCATGGGAACGGCGGGGTCGAAGATGACGGCGCTGCGCACCGTGTCGCCGAAGTCGATGACACCGGTGACGAAGTGATCGCTCTTCTCTGGGTCCACCACGATGTTGTAAGGGCTGAAGTCACCGTGGATCACCTGTGTTTCGAGATCACTCAGCCTCGGGACGACGTTCTCGCCGAAGAGCCGGAAGACCGACCTGGCCGACTGGCGGTGCTCGGGACTCGGCGTGTGCTCGACCAGTTCGGTCATCTGGTGGAAATGCCGGATGTCCCATGCCAGACCTCGTCGGTCCGCCGGGTGCGTGAACGGCCTGAGTGCCACGTCGATCAGCCCCAGCATCTCTCCCGCCTCGCGGAGCTGCTCCGCGTGCGGGTGCGCGTCGGCCAGGACCTGGCCTTCGACGAAGTCGAACACCCGCAGGATGCGAGCCCGGCCGTCGTTCAGCCTGATCGTGACGTGGTCGTCTCCGTCCGCGGTCAGCTTCACCCGCTGGACGGGCAAGTGCGCGGCGGTGGTTTCGAGGTAGCGCATCGCGGCGGTCTGGAGGGCGACGACCGCCTCCGCCTCGTCAGGTGGTGAGACCTTCACGAGGTAGTTGCTCGAGTCGGTGCTGAGTCTGAACGTGTCGTCCTTCTCGGTCGCCAGTCGTCCCAGGTTCCCGGTGAGGCGGTAGTGCTCCTCGAGGAGGATGCTCACCAGCAGCACGTCGATGGGCTCGTGGGACGACGTCAGGCCGCTCTCCTCGAGGAGCCGCTGAGCGTGGTTCTTAGCTGGTGAGGTGTTCACGGTCAGTCCCTTCGGTCGGCCTGTTACAGACGGTTCTTCGCGACCTCGGCGAAGGTCTCCAGGAATCGGGTCACATCGGCGGAGTCGAAGGCCAGCGGCGGGCGGATCTTCAGCGTGTTCGCCGACGTGCCCGTGCCGCTGATCAGGATGCGGCGATCGCGCATGTCGTTGATGACGTCTTCGGCAAGTGCGCGGTCAGGCTCGAGGGTTCGGAGGTCCTTGACGATCTCCACGCCGACGTAGAGGCCGGCGCCGCGGACTTCGGCGACGTAAGGGGAATCCTTGGTGATCTCCCGCAATCCCGCGCGCAGGGCGTTGCCGTTCTCCAGGACGCGCTGCTGCACGTTCTCCTGCTCGAAGACGTCCAACACCGCGGCGCCGGCGGCCACGGGGACGGAGCTGCCGCCGAAGGTGTTGAAGTAGCGGACGTTGCGTCCGAACTCCTCGCAGACCTCGGGGCGGAAGACGACGCCCGAGATCGGCATCCCGTTGCCCATCGGCTTGCCCATGGTGACGATGTCCGGCAGCACGCCGTGGCGGGTGAAGCCCCACATCGACTCCCCGAGCCTGGCGAATCCGGACTGCACCTCGTCCGCGATGTAGACACCGCCGGCCGCGTGCACCTCCTCCACCACGGCCTGCATGTAGCCGGGTGGGTCGGTGAAGATGCCGTCGCTGCTGTGGGCGCAGTCGGTGATCAGGGCCGCGAGCCGGTAGCCGTGGCGCTCCAGGTCGGCGATCGCGCCGCGCACCTGGTGCCGCATGTGCTCGGCGAGGGTGGAGCCCGGCGCGACGAGGCGTGGGTCGGGAGCGTCGATGAGCCGGACGTTCGGGCCCAGCGGCGAACCCGCACCGAGGGTCGGTGAGAAGCTGGCCACCTCACGGGTCAGGCCGTGGTAGGCCCAGCGGGTGACGATGATGCCCTCGCCGCCGGTGTGGAACCGTGCCACCCGCATCGCCAGGTCGTTCGCCTCCGACCCGCTGCACGCGATGCTCAGCCTGGACAGCTCCGCGGGGAAGGTCGCGAGCAGCCGCTCCGCGTAGTCGACCAGGGCTTCCTGGACGTAGCGCGTGTTGGTGTTGACCGCCGTCATCTGGCGGGCGACCGCCTCGGCCACGTGGGGGTGGGCGTGTCCGACGCAGGGGACGTTGTTGTAGGCGTCGAGGTAATCGTTGCCGTCACGGTCGATCAGGTGGGCCCCGTGACCGGAGACGAACTCGACCGGCTCCCTGTAGATGAGTGTGTAGCCCGGGCCCAGGACCTTGTTCCGGCGTTGGATGGTCCTCTGGAGGTGATCGGGGAGCCCGCTCATCACCCCGGGGTCGAACCGGTTGGGGTAGTGGGCTATCGCCCGACTCAGCATCGAAGTCATCTGCAGGCACACCTTCAGTCTCGTCCGGGGTTCCTCGCTGTGATGGCCGAAACCATACCATCATTCATTCCAGTTCCAACCTGAAACTAGAAGGTTTTTCCGAGAGTGGACCCCTGGGGGTGCCGCCGATCGGGGGCTTGGTTCGATGTCCTACCCCCCGGTGTGGAGAGTGGCGCGGATCTGTGACTGTTGCAGTTCCAGCCTGAAACGAAAGACGGTATGCTCGAAAGCCTGCGGTCACGACGCCCCTCATGGAAGAACGTCGGTCCGGCGGCGTAGAGGTCTTCCGGTCGTTCCCTCGCCAGTCAGTTGGTCGTCGAACCCGGCTTCCAGGCGTCGCCGCGACACGGCGATGCGCTCCTGGAGTGCTTCACAAATCCTGCGGAGTGCATGACACATGAGTCGAGAACCGTCCGGCACCGCGGAACATGCCGACACGGACCCCTTCGGGCGCGCTCAGGCGGGAACGGCGGCTCCGTCGAAGCAGGCCGCGATCCGCCGCCCGGCGATGCGCCCACGTCTCACCGCGTCGAACCCCTTGGCCGTACCGCCCGAACCGGTCGCCGGCCGATCGCCGTCCCCGGCTCGCTATTGTCGTCCGGTGACCAACCCGACCTCACGCGACTACAACAAGGCATCGGTCCTCGATGTGGTCCTCTCCCACGCGCCCCTGACGCGGAACCGGCTCATCGAGCTGACGGGCCTGAGCAAGGCCACGGTGTCCAGAGCGGTGGAAGAGCTTCGGTCCGACGGCTTCGTCGTCGACGGCGCGGTCGACGAGGTCACTGGCCGCGGCCGCCGATCCACCTATCTGGACCTGCCCGGCACGACCGGGCACGTCGCCGGTGTCAGCTTCGGCGCCCGGACCACGGGTGTGCTGGTGACCGACCTGAGGGGGCGTGAGATCCAGCACCTGACGGTTCCCACCGCCGATCACCAGGAAGTCGAGGACGCCGCGCGATGGCTGGTCGACCTGATCGCGCAGGCCGCCCGGTCTGCGCAGGGTCCCCTGCGTCAGATCGTCGCCGCCGTGCCCGGCCGGGTCCGGGGCGGCACGGAAATCTTCGGCCCCACGGAGTCGATGAAGATCTTCGCGGGATCAGGTCTCCAGCAAGCCGTCGACCGCCTGATCGAGGCCCCCGTGCTCCTCGACAGCGATGCCAACGCGTCCCTGCTCGGAATCCTCACCGACGACGCAACCATCAAGAACGCCGCGCTCTTCAGCGTCAGCACCACACTGAACTTCGCCAGTTGTACGGATCACGAGCTCGCCCGCGGCAACACACCCACCTTCGGCGACATCGGTGTGCTCTCCTCGGGGGTCGGCGACGAGAACCTCGACGAGTTGCTGAGCACCCGAGGTCTCCTCCGGTTCGCTCGCAAGCGGGGGCTCGACCTGGAGCGCGTCGAGGATCTCTGGCTGCAACCGCACACCGAGGCGCCACACGCTGAGGTGCTGCAGGCGTTCACCACGGCGATCGTGACCGCTGTCAGCGTCGTCGCCGTGACGCTCGACCCGGAGTCGGTCCACTTCGTGGGCCGGCTGCGTCCGCTCGTCGACGTCGTCCTCCCCCAGGTGCGCGAGCGGCTCGACCAGAACCTTCCGGCGGTCCCGGAGATCAGGACGGGTCCGCATCAGATCGGTCTGTCGACGGCACAAGGAGCGGTCTACGCGTGCCTGACGATTGCTCAGGAACGGCTGCGAGACGCCGTGCTCAGTGCGCGGCGCCAGAGTCGGGCCGCGGAGCAGGCAGCACCGGCCTTCTGAGCCGACCGGCATGCGACGCCCACATTCCCACCCCGCAGCAGGCCCAAAGCGTGTGGCAGGGCTGGAAGAGACAGCCGGAGCTGGCTGCGATCACCGCAGGGGCTGTGCCGCACTACATCCAGCCAGCGGTCCTTGCGGCACCACGTGATTGCCACGTCGGACGATGGCGTAGCGCTGGTGACGCCTCGCGGCTGGGGACATCGCCGGCGGCTCCGGGCGGCGACGTCATGCCGGGTGGACGAGGCGGCTGTCGTAGGCGAAGATCACGGCCTGTATCCGGTCGCGGAGTTCGAGCTTGTGCAGGATCCGCCCCAGGTGGGACTTCACGGTCGCCTCCGCGAGGTGCAGGGTGGCCGCGATCTCGGTGTTGGACAGGCCGCGGCCCACCTGGATGAGCACCTCGCGCTCACGGGTGCTGAGCCGTTGCAGCCGCTCGTCGTGGTCGGCGCTGCTGCCGGCGGGTCTGTGCGCGCGGAAGTGCTCCAGCAGGCGGCGGGTGATCCGCGGGGAGACCACCGCGTCGCCCGCGGCCACGCTGCGAATCGCGGTGAGCAACTCCTCGGGCCTGATGTTTTTCAGCAGGAAGCCCGAGGCTCCGGCGTCGAGTCCGGCGAAGGCGTATTCGTCGAGGTCGAACGTGGTGAGTATCAGCACTCTGCTCTGCGGGGAGATCCGGATGACCTGCCGGGTCGCTGCGATCCCGTCGGTCCCGGGCATCCGGACGTCCATGAGGACGACGTCGGGTCGCCGTTCCCGGGCGAGGCGTACGGCCTCGGTGCCGTCCGCGGCTTCGCCGACCGGTGCCATATCGGGCTGGGCCTCCAGGACCGTGCTGAAGGCCATACGGAGCAGCGCTTCGTCGTCCGCGATCAGGACGCGGATCGTCATGCGGACGTCGCTCCGTTGCTGCCGAGGTCGAGGCGGGTACGGACGCCCCAGCCGCCGCCCGGGAGCGGTCCGGCCTGCAACATCCCCCCGTAGACGGCCGCGCGCTCGCGCATGCCGGGGATGCCGTGGCCCGACGGTGTGGCGCCGGGAAGCGGCGGGCAGGGGTTGTTGTCGGTGACGTCCACGGTCACGGTCCCTGCTGCGCACCGCACGCGGACCTTCGCGTGTGTGCCGGTGGGCGTGTGCTTGAGGGCGTTGGTCAAGGCTTCCTGTACCAGGCGGTAGACGGTCAGTTGCGCGGTGGCGGGAACGTGCGCATGGCCGCCCTGGACCTCGACGTGGGTCGGCAGCCCGGCGGAGCACATCTGGTCGGCGAGGGTCTGCAACTGCGCGATGCCGGGCAAGGGGTGGCGCTCCGCGTCCGGTTCGTCGGTCCGCAGGACGCCCAGAGAGCGCCGCATGTCGGTCAGGGCCTGACGGCCCGTCTCGGAGATCCGGAGCATCGCGGTGGTGGCCTTGCCGGGCGACCGGTGCTGCGCGTAGACGGCGGCGTCGGTGAGCGCGACCATGACGGACAGGTTGTGGGTGACGATGTCGTGCATCTCCCGGGTGATACGTGCCCTTTCCTCGGCGACGGCCAGCCGCGCCTGCTGGTCCTGCTCCTGCTCCAGGCGCGCGGCGCGTTCCTCCAGGGCCGCGAGGTAGGCGCGCGTGGTCCGCACGTTCACACCCAGGACGGCGGCGGAGACGACCATCGCGCTCACCGCGACGAAGGGGGCCAGGAATGCGCCTTCCGTCGCCCAGCGCAGGCACGCCAGCAGGGCCCCGCCCTCCACGATGGCACCGGCGACGAGCGTGCCGCGCCGGCCCGAGTTCGCGGCCGCCGTGTAGAGAGCCACCAGCAAGGCGATGTCCGCCGGCAGTTGGACGTCCATCACCCACTGGACGAAGGCCGCGGCTGCAACGGCGCCGAACACCGTGAGCGGGGCCCTGCGCCGCCACACCAGGGGCAGCGCAAGAGCGGCGGTGAGGGCCGCGGCCACCGGGAGCTCGTGCGGTGCGCGCGTGGTCATGATGTTGAGCAGGAGCAGCGCAGGCAACAGCGAGTCCCACACCATGGGCGGCAGCCGGGAGCCCCAGCGCCGGGCGGCTCTCACCGGTCGTGCCGCTCGTGCGGAGGCCAGGTCGGCATACCTCGTCGGCCGTAGGGCCATCCACGCCCGCCGCACCCGGTCCGCGTAGCGCACCGGGTGGGCGTTGCCGGGCTCTGCGGCCGCCTCGGTCATCACACGTCCCTGTCGATCCAGCATCATGGTGGGCCCGGCCGGGGCCACCACCGCGTACGGCCGGAGCCGGGTCGGATGCGGGGAGCTGAGCCGGGCTGCCCGGTGTGTGCCGCGGCCCTGTCACGGTAGGCCGCAGTCCCGAGGAACGCATGAGCCCAGCGTCTGAAGGAATCTCGGGGCAGTACGACCGCAGGAGGAGCCCGGCTACCCCCACGGTCGCAAGGCCGCTCACCTGGGCGTGCCCCGGATTGCCACTCCGGTCGCACAGGGGACATGCCCCGGATTGCCACTCCGGTCGCACACGAGGGCGACCCGCGACCGATGTGGCAGCGCGTGCCCCGCGCCGAGGATGGCCGGGTGAACGACATCATCACGGGACTGCACATGTCCCCCCTGGAAGTCCTTGTCTTGCCGGGTGCCGTCGCGCTGGTGGTGGCGCGCTGGCTTCCCCCCGCCGTCCGCCCACGCGTCACGATCGCGGCGGGAGCAGTGTTCGCGCTGTCCGTGATCGTGTTGAGTGCGGTGGGGATCCGCTGGCAGATGCTGCCGGTACTGGCAGGCGCCGTCTTCGCGTTGCCCTTCGCCGTCTCTCCTCTGCTGCGACGCGGTACCGGCCGGCCGGCGTGGCGGGCCCGATGGTGGCTGGCGCTGCCGGGAACGGGGGCCTGCGCCGGCCTGATCGCCACGGGCCCGGCAGCAGCCTGGGCCTTTCCCGTACCGGTGTTCCCCGCACCGTCAGGCGACTTCGCTGTCGGGACCGGTGTGATGCAGTGGACCGACCCCGACCGCCCCGAGACCGCCACCGCCGACCCGTACGACCGGCGCACGGTCGTGGTCCAGCTCTGGTACCCCGCGCGTAAGAGTCCCGCAGGCGCGCAGCGGGCCCAGTACCTCGGCCGCACGGGGCAGGAGGCGCGCACCGTCTCCCAGGCCCTCGCGCGCTATGCCGGCCTCCCCGGCTTCCTGGTCGACGGCGTCCCGCGTGCCCACACCCATGCGGTCTTCAACGCCCCGGTGGCCGGCAGGGGCGGACGGTTCCCGGTCGTGCTGTTCTCTCCCGGGCTGGGCGGAGTACGCACCCAGAACACCGCGTGGGCGGAGGAACTGGCCAGCCACGGCTATGTCGTCGTCGGCCTCGACCACCCGTACGACTCCGCCGCCGTCGTCCTCACCGACGGCCGAACCATCGACACCGAGATCGCCTCGACCGACGACGACGACGAAGACAACAAACGAGCCGTGCAGACAACCGGAGTTCGGGCCGCGGACCTCAGCTTCGCCCTCACCCAGCTGGGCCGTCTGGACCGAGAGGAGATCGACGGCCCGCTGACCAGGCGCCTGGACACCGGCCGGGCCGCGGTGACCGGCCACTCCCTGGGCGGCGCCGCCGCCCTGCAGGCAGCCCGCCAGGACCGCCGGTTCGACGCCGTCATCGACATGGACGGCTACCCCCGCGACCCCGACCTGCGCCCCTACCACCAGCCGGTGCTCGCGCTCACCCAGGCCATCACCCCCAAAACCGACCCGCGCTACATACCCCGCCTCACCGAGGTCCTCGAGCTCAGCACCGCGACCAGCTATCGGCTCACCATCCCCGGGTCCGCGCACCTCACTTTCATGGACGGCCCCCTCTACCTGCCGCCCGTGCCCTCGCTCCTCGGCTCCCTGGGCCGCACCGAGAGCCCGCACGTCGTCGCCGCAACCACTCTCGCCTTCCTGGACACCACCCTGCGGCACAAACCCGGTGACCCGGCCGCCGCTCTGTCGGCCTACGGCGACCTCAGCGTCCACCAACCGGGCAACGGCCGCTGACCGGCTCCGCCGCGGCAGCCGACGGCACGGTCAGCGCTGCGATCCCCTGCGGCCCGCCCCTCCGAAGACCGGTGGGCGAGCCGCCGGACGGCTCGATCAGCGCTGGAAGGGCATCGTCCAGCAGTTGGACGCGGTCGGTTCGCCCTCGAGACGGTCGGTGAGCCAGGAGATGGCCGCTCCCTGGTCGGTGAGGAGGGGGGCGAGGTGGTTGGTGAGGATCCTGTCGCCGAGGTTGGGCAGGTCGACGGCCTCGTAGGTGACGTTGCCGCCCTTGCGGCACCAGTCCACGGCGAGTTGGCGGGCCTGGCCGTGCGGAACGATGTCGTCGTGGACACCGGTGGCCACGCGGACCGGGCCGGCCGGCTTGAGCGTCCCGATGCGCTGTTCGTCCAGGACGGCCTGGGCGCGGGGTTCGGCGGCGATGACGTCGGCGAGGGATGTGCCGCCGGCCGTCCACGCCGTGCTCCGGGTGAAGCCGTAGCCGAGGATCGCGTCGCCGACGCACATGGTCGACATGTCGGCGAGGGCTTTGCGCCCGGCGTCGTTGAGGTTCGCCTCCATGACACCGCGCAGGTCGGGGTAGGCCTGGGCGAAGCCGTTGATCGACCAGCCCAGGGCGCCGGCCAGAGCGCTCCCGTCGATCCCCTTCATGACCGAGGTCAGGTTGGCGGGCGGCGCGCCCGCGTAGGTGCCGGCCAGGGGGACGTCGGGTGCGTAGGTGGGCTGCACCTCCGCCGCTGACGCGCTGGCGCCGCCGCCCTCGCTGTAGCCGTACAGGCCGACGCGGGAGCCGGAGGTCAGGGAGGTGCCGGGGAGGGCGCGCGCGGCACGGACGGCGTCCAGCACCGCGTGCGCCTCGTCCAGGCGGTTGACGTAGGTGTGCAGACGGTCGGTGGCGCCCAGACCGACGTAGTCGGTGACGACGACGGCCGCTCCGGTGGCGAGGAGACGGTAGATCGCCAGGTTCTCGTAGGCGACGGACAGGGTCTGTCCGCTGACGGTGAGCGGGTGCTGCAGGGCGAACGAGGGCGCGCACTGGTCGCCCTGGCCCATGGTTCCCGAGGCCACCGCCACCAGAGGGCGGGGCCCGTCGCCCTCCCACTGCGCCGACGGCTCGATGTAGGCGCCGGTCACCGCGACGGCGCCGCCGTTGGAGTCGGTGGACTTGTACATCAGCCGGGTGGCCTTGCCCGGCAGGGGGCGGCCTTCGAGGCCGGGCAGCGAGATCCCCAGGGGGAGGGGCTCCTGCCGGATCAAGGTGCCGTTGGCGGCGGGCAGTTGGGCGGGCGGGGTGTAGAAGGCCGGGATGGTGATCCCCCGGGACACGACGGCTCCGGTGTCGGTCCCGGTGGCGTCGGCCGGGGCCGCGCTGACACAGACGCAGGCCACCGTGGCGATCGCGGCGGCGGTCAGGCGGTTGAACGCGGAACGCGGACGGCTTCTGTAACGGCTCACGATTCGCTCCTCGCGCTGCTTCGTTGCAGGGTGCGCGAAAAACTAGCACCGTTAGTTTAAGTTGATGACGCTCGAGTAAGTTACGCTTCGGTAACTGTTTGCCGAGGCAAGTGAGTGGCCTGGTGGAGCGGATCGGGCCGGCCGCGAAGCCTCCCTTCGCCGAGTGGCCGGCCCACGGGGCGGGCCCTGAACCGCGCCCGGCGCCCTCGCCGGTCCCCGGCCTCCGGTCCGATGTGTGTACGCCGACCCGAGGGGTCGGCCCCGTCCGGCGCCTGGCGTGCGGCCCGGAAGCGCCGGTCGGGGGTGGGGGAGGTGCTCGGGGCGCACCCGCGAGGCGGCGCGCACACCCGAGGCCGGCCTCGGGTCGGCGGTGCAGCGGCCTTGACAGGGGATCGCGCCTCGGGCTTCCTTAGACGCGTTGCGTATGGCACTACGGTTGCACAATAAGCAACCGAGTGTGTCCGGTGGCGACTCCCGTACGACGGGTCGCATCACCCGGTGACGGAACGGTCTGATTCCCCTACACCGCGGAGTGGCGCTTCAGATGACTCGCAAGGCACCTGCTGAAGACCCCGGCGACGCCCGTCTGCGGGTCGGCCCCCCGAAGGAGTACGCCGCCGGCATCCCGGCGGTCACCTCCTCGCTGCGGCACGCCGGTGAGCAGATGGGGGTCCGTCGCGGCCTGCTCACGCTGCTCCAGGTCAACCAGAAGGAGGGCTTCGACTGCCCTGGTTGCGCCTGGCCCGAGCCGGAACACCGGCACCGGGCGGAGTTCTGCGAGAACGGGGCCAAGGCGGTGGCCGAGGAAGCCACCCTTCGCCGGGTCACCCCGGATTTCTTCGCCGAGCACACCCTGGAGGACCTGCTGGCCCGCAGCGACTACTGGCTCGGGCAGCAAGGACGCCTCACCCACCCCGTGTACCGCCCGGCCGGCGGCGACCGCTACCTGCCGATCTCCTGGGACGACGCGTTCGCCGTGATCGCCCGCGAACTCGCCGCGCTCGATCACCCGGACCAGGCGGCCTTCTACACCTCCGGGCGGGCGAGCAACGAGGCCGCGTTCGTCTACCAGCTCTTCGTCAGGATGCTCGGCACCAACAACCTGCCGGACTGTTCGAACATGTGCCACGAGTCCAGCGGTTCGGCCCTGACGGAGACCATTGGCATCGGCAAGGGCAGTGTCCGCCTGGACGACCTCTACGAGGCCGATCTCATCCTCGTGGTCGGCCAGAACCCCGGCACCAACCACCCCCGGATGCTCTCCGCGCTGGAACAGGCCAAGCGGCGAGGCGCTCGCGTCATCGCGGTCAACCCCCTGCCCGAGGCCGGACTGCTCCGGTTCAAGAACCCCCAGCGGCCCTCCGGCATCCTGGGCGGCGGCACCCGGTTGGCGGACCAGTTCCTGCAGATCAGGCTGGGCGGAGACCAGGCGCTGTTCCAGGCGTTCAACCGCATGCTGCTGGAGGCGGAGGACGAAGCGCCCGGCACGTGTCTGGACAGGTCTTTCATCGACCGGTACACGCATGGCTTCCAGGAGTTCGCCGAGCATGCCCGCAAGGCCTCGTGGGACGACATCCTGGCGGCCACGGGACTGCCCGAGGAAGAGATCCGGGCCGCGTTCCGCCAGGTGCTGGCCGCCGAGAAGATCGTCGTCTGCTGGGCGATGGGACTCACCCAGCACCGGCACTCGGTCCCCACCATCCGAGACGTCGTGAACTTCCTGCTGCTGCGGGGCAACATCGGCCGCCCGGGCGCCGGCGTCTGCCCGGTACGCGGCCATTCGAACGTGCAGGGCGACCGGACGATGGGCATCCACGAGAAGCCGGACGACGCGTTCCTGGACGCGCTCGGTGCCGAGTTCGCGTTCACGCCCCCGCGGCGCCACGGTCACGATGCGGTGGAGACCATCCGGGCGATGCGCGACGGCGACGTACGGGTCTTCGTCGCGCTGGGCGGCAACTTCGTCGCCGCGGCCCCCGACACCGGGCTGACCGAGCAGGCGTTGCGCAACTGCCGCCTCACCGTCCAGATCTCGACCAAGCTCAACCGCTCGCATGTCGTCGCCGGGGAGCAGGCCCTCATCCTCCCGTGCCTCGGCCGAACCGAGGCCGACCTGCGGCCGACCGGGGCCCAGGTGGTCACGGTGGAGGACTCCATGGGCGTGGTGCACCTCTCACGGGGGCGTCTCACCCCCGCGTCCGAACACCTGCTGAGCGAGGTCGCGATCATCTGCCGCATGGCACGGGCCGCGCTCGGAGCGTCGGGCGCCCACGTGCCCTGGGAGGACTTCACGTCGGACTACGACAGCATCCGCGACCGCATCGCACGTGTGATCCCCGGTTTCGAGGACTGCAATGCCCGGGTAAGACGGCCGGGCGGCTTCGCCCTGCCCCACCCGCCCCGCGACGAGCGCCGTTTCACGACCACCACCGGCCTGGCCAACTTCATCGCCAACCCGCTGGAGGTGCCCCACGTCCCCGAGGGCAGGCTGCTGCTGCAGACACTCCGTTCCCACGACCAGTACAACACCACCGTCTACGGCCTGGACGACCGGTACCGCGGCGTCCACCAGGGGCGCCGGGTCCTCTTCCTGCACCCCGACGACCTGGCCGAACGAGGCCTGGCCGAGGGGGACCTCGTCGACATCGTCAGCGAGTACGGGGACGGCGTGGAGCGCAGGGCGCCTGCCTTCCGTGCGGTGCCGTACCCGACGCCACGAGGCTGCTGTGCCGCCTATTTCCCCGAGACCAACGTCCTCGTGCCCCTGGACTCCACGGCGGCCGTCAGCAACACCCCCACGTCGAAGTCCGTCGTCGTCCGGCTGGAACCGGCCGCCGCCGGCGCCCGGCCCGGTGCATGACCGGCGGACGTGGCGCCTCCGCCGCTCGTCCGCTCCGTCCAGGAAAGGCGGTGACCGATGAGCGCAGCCGCACACGGCCTCGTCCCGCTGGCCCGCTTCGGCGGCCTCGCCCGAGCTGTTCCTCCGCCGGGTCGGCCGCACGGTGGAGTCCGGCCCCGTCGAGGGCACCGGCCGGACCGCCGCGGACCTCCTCGACAAGGACCACGCCGAGAACGTCATGATCGTGGACGTGGTCCGCAACGACCTGGGCCGCGTCTGCGCCACCGGCTCGGTGACCGTCCCGGACCTGTACGCGGTCGAGGAACACCCCGGCCTGGTGCACCTGGTCTCCTACGTGCGCGGCGAACTCGCCGCGCACGTAGGATGGCCCGAGCTGCTCGGCGGAACCTTCCCGCCCGGGTCCGTCACAGGCGCCCCCAGAACCAGCGCACTGCGCATCATCGAGGAGCTGGAGGCCGCGCCTCGCGGCGGTGGCGTCCGGCTGGGCTGGGTCGACGCCGACCGGGGCACGAGTGAGCTCGCGGTCGGCATCCGAACCCTCTGGATCGACCGCACCGCTTCCGGCGGCCCGTTACTGCGCTTCGGGACAGGGGCCGGGATCACCTGGGACTCCGACGCCGAGCGCGAGTGGGCCGAGACGCGGCTGAAGGCGCGTCGGCTCCTCGCAGTGGCGTCGGGCGGCCACCGGCTGACCGGTCGATCGCGGTTGCGCAACTCTGCGGGCCGAGCCTCTTGACAGCCCCTGTGAGGCATCGGATTGTTGTTGCCCATAGTGAATAGCAATGCATTATTTGCAACATAATTTCGGGTGGTAGGCGCCCCACCTGCCTTTTCTCCGCCGATCTCCCATCCGATCCGTTGTGTCCTTCAGGGCACGGCGGTATCAGTGGCGAACCCCCTCTTGCTCGGTCGCGCATCCGTCGTCCGCGACAGAGAGAGTGCACTGCCGTCTGCGGAAAGGACGAGCTGATGAACACAACCCGCGCAGAGAACGAGAGCCCGGGCCATCCCGTCCGTGCGGATCTGCCGCGAGGGCCGGAGGAATCCGCCGGCCCTCGGACCGACGTGGTCGTCTTCGGCGTCGCCGCCGTCCTCACTCTCGCGTTCATCGTGTGGGGAGCCACGTCGACCGACACGCTGGAGAGCGTGTCCGGCAAACTGCTGGACGGAACGATCCGAAACGGCGGCTGGGCCTTCGTCCTCGCCGCCTCGGGCTTCGTCGTCTTCGCCCTCTGGCTGGCGCTGAGCCGTTATGGGCGGATCACCCTGGGCGCCGAGGGCGAGCAGCCGGAGTTCCGCACCGTCTCCTGGATCGCGATGATGTTCAGCGCGGGCATGGGCATCGGCCTGATGTTCTACGGCGTGAGCGAACCGCTGTCACACTTCACCACGCCGCCGCCGGGCACCGACCCGGCTGACGCCAATCAGGCCATGGAGACCGCCATGGCCACCACCCTCTTCCACTGGACGCTCCACCCGTGGGCGATGTACGCGGTCGTGGGCCTGGCCATCGCCTACAGCACCTTCCGGCGTGGACGCCGGCAGCTGATCAGCTGTGTGTTCATCCCGCTGATCGGCGAGAAGCGGGCGAACGGCTGGGGCGGCAAGGTCATCGACATCCTCGCCATCTTCGCCACCCTCTTCGGCTCCGCCGCCTCTCTGGGGCTCGGCGCCCTGCAGATCGGCAGCGGCATCACCGGGCTGGGATGGATGGGATCCGTCGGCACGGGCCTGCTGGTCGCCGTGATCGCGGTGCTGACCGTGGCCTTCGTCGCCTCGGCGGTGTCCGGGATCGCCAAGGGCATCCAGTGGCTGTCCAACATCAACATGGTGCTGGCGGTGGCCCTGGCGGTCTTCGTGTTCCTCGTCGGACCGTCCGTCTTCATCCTCGACCTGCTGCCCACCTCCATCGGCGCCTTCCTCGGCGATCTGACCCAGATGGCAGGGCGGACCGAGGCGTCGAGCGGTGAGGGAGTCGCCGACTGGCTGGCCGGCTGGACGGTCTTCTACTGGGCCTGGTGGATCTCCTGGACGCCGTTCGTCGGCATGTTCATCGCGCGCATCAGCCGGGGCCGGACCATCCGGCAGTTCGTGGGCGGTGTCATCCTGGTGCCCAGCACGGTCAGTCTGGTGTGGTTCGCCATCTTCGGCGGCTCGGCCATGCACCTCCAGGACGAAGGGCGCCTCGGCGACGCCGCGACAGCCCAGGGCCAGCTCTTCGACGTGCTCCAGCAGTACCCGATCGCCACGGTGACGAGCGTGGTGGTGATGGTCCTCGTCGGGATCTTCTTCGTCTCCGGGGCCGACGCCGCCTCGATCGTGATGGGGACGCTCTCGCAGCGCGGATCCCTGGAGCCGACCCGGACCGTCGTCGTCTTCTGGGGGGTGCTGACCGGGGCCGTCGCCGCGGTGATGCTCCTGATCGGCGGCGGCAAGGGCGACGCGCTCACCGGACTGCAGAACCTCACCATCCTCGCGGCGGCCCCCTTCACCCTGGTCATGGTCGGTCTGTGCGTCGCGCTCACCCGCGATCTGCGCCAGGACCCGCTCATCATCCGCGGGCGCATAGGCGAGGAAGCCATCGAAACGGCCGTCATCGCAGGCCACGAGAAGTACGACGGAGACTTCGAACTGCGCATCGGCCCCTGCGAGCCGGCTGATGGAACGGAGTCCGCACAGGCCCGGCAGCCCACATCCTCACCCACCGGCTGAGATCGACCGCCCCGCGCCCGGCGGGGCCGTGGAACCGACATGTGCGGCCACGGCCCCGCCGGGCGTTCGTGCTGTCCGCCACGATCCCACCCAGTGGGGCGAACCCTCGTCGAGCTCCTTGACCCCCGGTCTGCACTCCACGATGCTGTGTTGCGACAGATGAGATGTGTGCCGTAATGAGCAACATCTGATGCAAGTCTCGAACAGCCGAGGAGTGGCCATGACGCACCAGGTCCGTGCTGTCGTCGCGCGGGGCAAGGGCGCCCCCGTCAGCCTGGAGACGATCATCGTGCCCGACCCGGGCCCGGGTGAGGCGCTGGTGAAGATCGAGGCGTGCGGGGTCTGCCACACCGATCTGCACTACCGGGAGGGCGGCATCAACGACGACTTCCCCTTCCTGCTGGGCCACGAGGCCGCGGGTGTCGTGGAGTCGGTGGGGGAGGGGGTGACCGATGTCGTGCCCGGTGACTTCGTCATCCTCAACTGGCGTGCGGTGTGCGGCCAGTGCCGCGCCTGCCTGCGCGGACGGCCGTGGTACTGCTTCAACACCCACAACGCGAAGCGCAAGATGACCCTGACCGACGGCACCGAGCTGTCGCCGGCGCTGGGCATCGGCGCGTTCGCGGAGAAGACGCTGGTCGCGGCCGGGCAGTGCACCAAGGTCGACCGTGCCGCGTCGCCGGCCGCGGCCGGTCTCCTGGGGTGTGGCGTGATGGCGGGCATCGGTGCGGCCATCAACACCGGGAACGTCGGCCGGGGGGACTCGGTCGCCGTCATCGGCTGCGGCGGTGTCGGGGCGGCGGCGATCGCCGGGTCGAACCTGGCGGGCGCCGCGAAGGTCATCGCCGTGGACATCGACGACCGCAAACTGGAGACGGCCAGGAAGCTGGGCGCGACCCACACCGTCAACTCCAAGGAGACCGACCCGGTCGAGGCGATCCGCGAGCTGACCGGCGGATTCGGCGCGGACGTGGTGATCGAGGCGGTGGGCCGTCCGGAGACGTACGGGCAGGCGTTCTACGCCCGCGACCTCGCCGGTACGGTCGTTCTGGTGGGCGTGCCCACCCCGGAGATGAAGCTGGAACTGCCGCTGCTGGAGGTCTTCGGCCGCGGCGGCGCGCTGAGGTCCTCCTGGTACGGCGACTGCCTGCCGAGCCGGGACTTCCCGATGCTCATCGACCTCTACCTCCAGGGCCGCCTGGACCTGGACGCCTTCGTCACGGAGACCATCGCCCTGGACGAGGTCGAGAAGGCCTTCGAGCGGATGCACCACGGCGACGTGCTGCGCTCGGTGGTGGTCCTCTGATGGCCGCCCGCATCGAACACCTCGTCACCTCCGGGACGTTCTCGCTGGACGGCGGCACCTGGGACGTCGACAACAACGTGTGGATCGTCGGGGACGACAGCGAGGTGATCGTCGTCGACGCCGCGCACGACGCCGAGGCCATCGCCCGAGCCGTCGGCGGGCGTACCCTGCGGGCCATCGTGTGCACGCACGCGCACAACGACCACATCGACGCCGCGCCCGAACTCGCGGCGCTCACGGGCGCCCCGGTCCTCCTCCACCCCGACGACCTGCCGTTGTGGGAACAGACCCACCCCGACAGGGCACCGGACGCCGAACTGGCCCACGGCCAGGCCGTCGTGGTGGCGGGGGTCGAGCTGACCGTGCTGCACACGCCGGGCCACGCCCCCGGCGCGGTCTGCCTGCACGCCCCGTCCCTGACGGCCCTGTTCAGCGGCGACACGCTGTTCGCCGGTGGACCTGGGGCGACGGGACGGTCGTACAGCCACTTCCCCACCATCATCGAGTCGATCCGGGACCGGCTGCTGACGCTGCCTGGAGACACCGTCGTGCACACCGGACACGGGGAGAAGACCACCGTCGCCGCCGAGGCCCCCCGCCTCCAGGAGTGGCTCGACCGCGGCTTCTGACGTCCCGGGCGACCCTCACGCGCCCGCCGTGCCGGCTCGCGGCCCTCGCGAGCCGATACGGCGGGCTGCTGTTGTTCTATATGCATCGAGTTCCATGACGCGCAACGCGGCGAACAGCCTCAGAGTGCCCTCTGAACGCCTTGACAAGGGTTCTGGGCGACCTCAGACTGATGTTGCGCTTACCGCAATCCGTTTCGTTATATGCACCGAGGTGTCATGATGATTCCCGCGTGCCGTCTCGCGGATCTCCCGCGAGGCGAGGCCCACCGGCTCGACCTCGATCCGCCGGTCTCGGTGTTCCACACCGACGACGGCGAATACTTCGCCATCGATGACACCTGCACCCACCAGGACGCGTCGCTCGCCGACGGCTGGCTGGAGGGCTGCGAGGTGGAATGCCCGCTGCACGCCTCCAAGTTCGACCTGAGGACCGGCGCGGTCGACGCCCCGCCGGCCAAGCTTCCGGTCCGGACGCACGAGGTCGTCGTCGAGGACGGCATGATCTACGTCCGCCTGTCCACGGAGGCGCCCAACCTGCCCCCCTGCATCGCAGCCCGGCTCGCCGGGGGGCCCGCGTGAGGACCGTCGCCGTGGTCGGTGCCTCACTGGCCGGTCTGTCGGCGGCGCGCTCACTGCGGAAGCAGGGCTACGACGGCCGGCTGGTCGTCGTCGGGGACGAGCTTCACCGCCCCTACGACAGGCCTCCGCTGTCCAAGGAGTTCCTGGCCGGCACTCTGGGCGAGGCCGAACTCGCCCTGGAGACGGAGGACGAGGACCTGGGGGCGGAGTGGCTGCTCGGTGTCCGCGCCACCGGACTCGACCACGTGCGTCGCGTCGTCCGACTGGCCGACGGACGGGAGGTGCCCGCCGACGGCGTCGTCATCGCGACCGGTGCCGAGGCGCGGACGCTCCCCGGTTTCGACGGCCTGGCCGGAGTGCACACCCTGCGCACCCTGGACGACGCCCGCGCCCTGCGCGACGAACTGGCCCGCGGCGGACGGCTCGTGGTGATCGGCGGAGGGTTCATCGGAGCCGAGGTCGCCTCCACCGCGTACGCCCTCGGGCTCGACGTGACCGTCGTGGAGGCGGCCCCGACACCGCTCGCCGGACCGCTCGGCGAGACAATGGGCGCCATCGTCTCCGCCCTCCACGCCGACCACGGAGTACGGCTGGTGTGCGGTGTCGGTGTCAAGGGACTGAGCGGGGGGACCCGGGTCGACGCCGTCCTGTTGGAGGACGGCCGCAGTGTCCCGGCAGACATCGTCGTGGTCGGTGTGGGCGCGCGCCCGTGCGTCGAGTGGCTGGAGGGTTCCGGCATCGAACTCGACAACGGCGTCAAGTGCGGCGCGGACGGCCGCACCAGCCTGGCGGGTGTGGTCGCGGTCGGCGACTGCGCCAACTGGTACGACCCGCGCACGGGGTTCCATCGCCGCGTCGAGCATTGGACCGGCGCCCGCGAGCGCCCCGACGCCGCCGTCGCCACGCTGCTGGCCGGCGGTGCGGTGGAACCGGATGTGCCGCGGCCGCCGTACTTCTGGTCCGACCAGTACGGCGTGAGGATCCAGTTCGCCGGTCACGCGGCCGGAGCGGACAGCGTCACCATCGAGGCGGGCGCCGTGGACGACCGCGACGTCCTGGCCGTCTACCGGCGGGCCGGGAGCCCGGTCGCCGTCCTCGGACTGAACCAGCCGCGGCTGTTCATGCGCTGGCGCAAGCAACTCGTCGCCACCGCGCCGTGACACCGCCCCCCGCGGCACCCCGTGCTGCGGTCGCACATCGCACGCGACGTTGCTCGATGCGCAACGTCTTCAGCGCCACGCTCGCTACACGACGCTCACTGCACGACGCTCTCTGCCCAACGCCGTCCGGAGCCGCTGTTCCCGGCGCGTGAATGCCCCCTCCACGACGTTCCCCCGAGGAGTGCCCCGTGACCTCGACCGGTCTGCCGGACAGTCTGATCGCCACCCTCCCCGGCTCCTCCTACACGGACCCGGGGATCTTCGCCCAGGAACAGGAGCGCATCTTCGAGACCATGTGGTTCTGCGTGGCGCGCGCCTCCGAGCTGGCGAAGCCCGGTGCCTTCCGCACCGTCGACGTGGGCCGCGAGAGCATCCTCGTCACCCGGGCCCGGGACAACTCGATCCGTGCGTACTTCAACGTGTGCCGGCACCGTGGGGCCAAGCTCTGCACCGAGGAGGCCGGCGAGGTCAAGCGGGCCTTCCGGTGTCCGTACCACGCCTGGACGTACGACCTGAACGGCAAGCTCGTCGCGGCGCCCAACCTCACCAAGATGCCCGACGTGGGCCGTACCGAGTACGGCCTGGTGAGCGTGGCCGTGCGCGAGTGGCTCGGCTACGTGTGGGTCTGCCTGGCGGAGGATCCGCCCTCCTTCGAGGAGGACGTCATCGGCGAGGTCGTCTCCCGCCTGGGCGACGTCGAGTCGATCGAGCACTACGACATCGACAACCTCTCGGTCGGCGAGCGGATCGTCTACGACGTCAAGGCGAACTGGAAGCTCATCATCGAGAACTTCATGGAGTGCTACCACTGCGCCACGATCCACCCCGAACTCACGGAGGTGCTCCCGGAGTTCGCGGACGGTTACGCCGCCCAGTACTACGTGGGTCACGGTGCGGAGTTCGGCGAGGGTGTCCAGGGCTTCACCGTCGACGGCTCCGAGGGCCTGGACCGCATTCCCGGGGTCGCCGACGATCAGGACCGCCGTTACTACGCGATCACCGTCAAGCCCCAGGTGTTCATCAATCTCGTGCCCGACCACGTGATCTTCCACCGCATGTACCCGGTGTCCGTGGACCGCACGATCGTGGAGTGCGACTGGCTGTATCTGCCGCACGTCGTCGAGAGCGGCAAGGACGTGAGCCGGTCCGTGGAACTCTTCGACCGGGTCAACCGACAGGACTTCGAGGCGTGCGAGCGCACCCAGCCCGCGATGGGCTCCCGGATATACGCCAAGGGCGGTGTGCTGGTGCCCAGCGAGCACCACATCGGCGCATTCCACGGCTGGGTGAACGAGCGCCTGGGCACCCCTCAGGTGTGACGCAGAACTCCGAACGCCCGGCTCGCGACGCCCGGCACGCGTGCTCACCGCGTTGCCGACTGCCTCAGTAGGTCCGCCACGAGGAGCCTCCGGCGCCTTGCGATCGCGCGCACCGGACGCCGCGAGCTGATCGGCCTCCCCTCTTGCTCGGAGCTCTCAGCCCAGGTAGCCCATCCGGTGGCTGATCTCCTGCGCGCCCTTGAGCAGCACCGGGGAGAGTTCGTGCAGGCGCTCCTCGGTGAGCCGGTACCCGGGCCCGGAGGCGCTGAGCGCCGCGATGACGTCGCCGTCCCGGTTGCGGACCGGGGCGGCCATCGCGTGCAGCCCCACCTCCAGTTCCTCCAGGGTGAAGGCGTAACCGCGCTCCCGGGCCTCGGCGAGATGCTTCTCGAGCTTCGTCTTCGCGGTGATGGTGTGCGGGGTGACCTTCTTCATACCGGCGGAGGACAGCAGCGCGGCGCGCTCCGCGGCCGGCAGGTACGCCAGCAGGATCTTGCCGCTGGACGTGGCGTGCAGGGGAGTCAGCTGGCCGACCCAGTTGTGCGCGGTGATGGCTCCCGGACCGCGCACCTGGTACAGGTTGATCGCGTAGTGCTCCTGCATGACCGCGATGTTGACGGTCTCGCCGAGCTCCTCGGCGAGACGTTCGCAGACCGGGCGGCCCTGCTGGGTGATGTCGATACGGCCGGTGACCGCGCCGGCCAGGCGAACGATGCCGAAGCCGAGCCGGTACTTGCCGCGCTCGCCGGCCTGCTCCACCAGACCGCGCGCCTCCAGGGCGCCGAGCAGGCGGAAGGCGGTGGACTTGTGCACCTCGATCTCGCCCGCCACCTCGCTGACACCGGCGTCCCCGCGCTGGGCGAGGATCTCCAGGACGCTGATGGCGCGGTCGACCGACTGGACGCCACCGCTTTGCGAATTCGACGTTTCTGTATCAGGGCTGTAGTTGCTCACAGTGAAACTATACGCGTAGTAAACAACACGACTGCAAGCAACGCCGTCGAAACGAAGTCTCCAAGTTGCGTCGTCCGCAACCTGGTGCGTATAGCGCGATCGGGTTTAGCATGCCTCGCACATACGGCACGAGCGAGACGAGGCACCATGGCTCCCCTGCAGTACGACTTCGTCATCGTCGGCGGCGGTTCGGCCGGCAGTGCGCTGGCGAACAGGCTCTCGGCCGACCCGGCCAACCGGGTGCTGGTCCTGGAGGCGGGCCGGTCGGACTACCCGTGGGACGTCTTCATCCACATGCCCGCGGCCCTGACCTACCCGATCGGCAGCCGGTTCTACGACTGGAAGTACGAGTCCGAGCCCGAGCCCCACATGGGCGGCAGGCGCATCTACCACGCGCGCGGCAAGGTGCTGGGCGGCTCCAGCAGCATCAACGGCATGATCTTCCAGCGCGGCAACCCCCTGGACTACGAACGCTGGGCCGCCGACCCGGGCATGGAGACCTGGGACTACGCGCACTGCCTGCCGTACTTCCGGCGCATGGAGAACTGCCTGGCCGCCGACCCGGACGACGAGTTCCGCGGCCACGACGGCCCCCTCGTCCTCGAGCGCGGCCCGGCGACCAACCCTCTCTTCGGCGCCTTCCTCGAAGCCACCCGGGAAGCGGGCTACGCGCCCACGGACGACGTCAACGGCTACCGGCAGGAGGGATTCGCGAAGTTCGACCGCAATGTTCACCGCGGTCGCCGCCTGTCCGCCTCGAAGGCGTACCTCAAGCCCGCGAGGAAGCGGCCCAACCTCACCGTCAGGACCCGCGCCCTCGTCACGCGCGTCCTCTTCGAGGGCAAGCGGGCCGTCGGCGTCGAGTACCGGCGCTGCCGGGGAGCGCTCCAGCAGGTCCGCGCCAGGGAAGTCATCCTGTGCGGCGGCGCCATCAACTCCCCGCAACTGCTCCAGCTCTCCGGCGTCGGCAACGCCGAGGAACTGCGCGCCCTCGGCATCGACGTCGTCCACCACCTCCCGGGCGTCGGCGAGAACATGCAGGACCACTTGGAGGTCTACGTCCAGTACGCCTGCAGACAGCCCGTCTCCATGCAGCCGTACATGGCGAAGTGGCGCGCCCCCTTCATCGGACTGCAATGGCTCTTCCGCAAAGGCCCGGCCGCCACCAACCACTTCGAGGCCGGCGGTTTCGCCCGCAGCAACGAGGACGTCGACTACCCCAACCTGATGTTCCACTTCCTGCCGGTCGCGGTCCGTTACGACGGCTCCTCGCCCGCCGGCGGTCACGGCTACCAGGTGCATGTCGGGCCCATGTACTCGGACGCCATCGGCTCGGTGAAGATCAAGAGCAAGGACCCGCGCGAACACCCGGCGCTGCGTTTCAACTACCTCTCCACCGAGCAGGACCGCCGCGAATGGGTCGAGGCGATCCGGGTGGCCCGCAAGCTGCTCAACCAGCCCGCGCTGGCCGCCTACAACGGAGGCGAGGTTTCGCCCGGCCCGGAGGTGGAGACGGACGAGCAGATCCTGGCCTGGGTCGCGAAGGAGGGCGAGACCGCCCTGCACCCGTCCTGCACCTGCAAGATGGGCACCGACGAGACGGCTGTCGTCGACCCGGCCAGCATGAGGGTGCACGGCCTGGACGGCCTGCGCGTGGTGGACGCCTCCGTCATGCCCTACGTCACCAACGGCAACATCTACGCACCGGTGATGATGATCGCCGAGAAGGCGGCCGACCTCATCCTCGGCAAGGAGCCGCTCGCGCCGTCGAAGGCCGCGTACTACCGCCACCGTGACGTCCGGAAGCAGGCGGAGTAGGCGTTGGGCGCGACCGGGCTCCGGCCGCTGCTGGACAACGTCCGCTACGAGGTGCTGCCGGCGAAGGCGGCCGAGGACAAGGTCCTCGCCCATGTCCCGCGTGACGTCGTCGTCACCGTGACGGCGTCGCCGGTGAAGGGCCTGGAGCCGACCCTCGACCTCACCGCCCGGCTCGCGGCGCACGGCTACCGGGTCGTCCCGCACGTGCCGGCGCGGCTGCTGCGCGACGACGTGCACCTCGGGGAGGTCGTGGGCCGGCTCCGCGAGGCGGGGGTGGACGACGTCTTCGTCCCGGCCGGCGACGCCGACCCCCCTGCCGGGGTCTATGACGGGGCACTGCCGGTGCTGCGCGGGCTGAGCGAGCTGGGCAGCCCCTTCGCCCGGGTCGGCGTCACCGGCTACCCCGAGAGCCATCCGCTCATCCACGACGACGTCACCGTCCAGGCGATGTGGGACAAGCGCGAGCACGCCACGTACATCGTGAGCAACCTGTGCTTCGACCCGCGGGTGCTGGGGGACTGGATCGCTCGCGTACGGCGCCGGGACGTCGCCCTCCCGGTCCACGTGGGCATCGCGGGGCCCGTACAGCGGGCCAAGCTGCTGGCGATGGCCACGAAGATCGGGGTGGGGGAGTCGACGCGCTTCCTGACGAAGCACGCCGCGTGGTTCGTGCGGTTGGCGGCCCCCGGAGGGTATGCCCCCGAGCGGCTGCTGACCCGCGCGCAGGAGGCCCTCACCTCGCCTTCGTCAGGGGTGGCCGGACTGCACGTGTTCACGTTCAACCAGATAGCCGAGACGGAGCGGTGGCGCCGCGCGCTGCTGGACCGGCTGGGCGGCTGAACCAGGGAAGGGGCGGCAACCGACACCGCGCCCCTGTGACCGACGGGCGGCGCGCAGGGGGCGGCATGCGAGCCCGGTACGAGCCGTATACGACAAGGGCGGGACCGAATTCCGGTCCCGCCCCCCGTGGGTGCGGCTCAGCGGAAGACCACCGTGCGGTTGCCGTCCACCATCACACGGCTCTCGCTGTGCCACTTCACCGCGTGCGCGAGCACCTGCGCCTCCACGTCGCGCCCGACCGTGACCAGGTCGCCGGGGTCGAGTGAGTGGTCCACCCGGACCACGTCCTGCTCGATGATCTGCCCCTCGTCCAGGTCCGGCGTCACATAGTGCGCCGTGGCTCCGACGAGTTTCACCCCGCGCCGGTAGGCCTGCTCGTAGGGGCGTGCGCCCTTGAAACTGGGAAGGAAGGAGTGATGGATGTTGATGGCGCGGCCTTCGAGTTCCTTGCACAGATCGTCGGAGAGGACCTGCATGTAGCGGGCCAGTACCACCAGGTCGACGTCCAGCTCACGCACGAGTTCCAGCAGCCGTGCCTCGGCCTCGGGCTTGGTGTCCCTGGTCACCGGGATGTGGTGGAACGGAATGCCGTAGGTCTCCGCGAGCCCTTCGAAGTCACGGTGGTTGGAGACGATCGCGGGGATGTCGATGTTCAGGGCGCCGGTGCGGCGGCGGAAGAGCAGGTCGTTCAGGCAGTGGCCGAACCTGGACACCATGATCAGCGTCCGGGTCGGCGTGGCCGCTTCGCTCAGGGTCCAGGTGATGCCGTAGGCCTGGGCCACGGGACCGAACCGGTCGCGCAGACTCTCCAGCGCGGCATCCGGATCCGAGACGTCGAAGTGGACCCTCATGAAGAAGCGGCCCTGAAGTCGGTCGTCGAACTGCTGGCTTTCCAGGATGTTGCCGGAGTTCCTGACGAGGAAGCCGCTCACGGCGTGCACCAGTCCCGCGCTGTCGGGACAGGAGAGGGTGAGGACGTACTCACGGCCAGGTTGAGGTCGAGGGGACATGGGCGGCCTCCGTCGGTGCGCAATGCACAACATGGTGAGCGATACGCAACATGGTCGGCTCGGCGGCGCTTGCGGTCAAGGGTGGCCGGGTAAGTGGTCACATGGTCAAATCGTCACCGGCCAACCTCTTGACGCCGGTCTGTGCACCGGCAATGGTGTTCCACCACAAGCAATCGGGTGCACGATGCGCAACGAACTTCGGTTGAAAGGCTCGGCGCGTGGCAGACCTGTATGTGGATGGAGAATGGCGGGAGCCGGTGGCCGGCGGTCAGCGGGACATCCGATGTCCCGCTGACGGCACGCTTGCGGCCACCGTCTCGGAAGCGACACGCCCCGACGCGGAGGCCGCGATCGCCGCGGCCCGCCGCGCCTTCGATGCGGGGCAGTGGCCGAACACCCCCGAGCGCGAGCGCGGCGCGCTGCTGCTGCGCACCGCCGATCTCATCGAGCGCGACGCCAAGGCATTCGCCCGCGCCGAGTCCCTGGACACCGGCAAGCGGCTGGTGGAGAGCGAGTACGACATCGCCGACGTCGTCTCCTGCTTCCGCTACTACGGCGGCCTCGCGGGCACCGACGCCGGCCGTGTGATCGACACCGGCCGCGACGACGCCGTGAGCCGGGTCCTCTACGAGCCCGTCGGTGTGTGCGGGCTCATCACGCCCTGGAACTACCCTTTGCTCCAGGCCGGTTGGAAGGTCGCCCCGGCGCTTCTCGCCGGCAACACGATCGTCCTCAAGCCCAGCGAGCTCACTCCCTCCACCTCGATCCTGCTGATGAGGGCACTTCAGGAGGCGGGGCTCCCGGCCGGCGCCGCGAACCTCGTCCTGGGCGCCGGTCCCGAGGTGGGTGCACCGCTGTCCGAGGACCCGGCCGTGGACATGGTCTCCTTCACCGGAGGACTGGAGACGGGCAAGCGGATCATGGCCACCGCCGCCGCGACCGTGAAGAAGGTCGCGCTGGAACTCGGCGGCAAGAACCCCAACGTCGTCTTCGCCGACGCCGACTTCGAGACGGCCGTCGACTTCGCCCTCACGGCCGTCTTCCTGCACTCGGGACAGGTCTGCTCGGCCGGCGCCCGGCTGATCGTCGAGGACTCCCTGCACGACCGCTTCGTCGACGAGGTCGTCCGCCGGGCCCGGCGGATCCGCCTCGGCGGTCCCTTCGCCCCCGAGGCCGAGACGGGTGCGCTGATCTCCGCACAGCACCGGGAGAAGGTCGAGGCATACGTAGCGGCCGGCCTCGCCGAGGGCGCCGTACTGCGCTGCGGCGGCGCACGGCCCGACGCCCCCGCACTGGCGAACGGTCACTACTACCTGCCCACCGTGCTCGACGAGTGCAGGCAGGACATGCGCGTGGTGCACGAGGAGTCCTTCGGCCCCGTGCTCACCGTCGAGCGCTTCGGTGACGAGGACGACGCGGTGCGCATCGCCAACGACACCGAGTACGGACTCGCCGGAGCCGTCTGGACGCAGGACGCCGGCAAGGCCCAGCGGGTCGCCCGGCGGCTGCGTCACGGCACGGTGTGGATCAACGACTACCACCCCTATGTGCCACAAGCGGAATGGGGCGGCTTCGGGCACTCGGGCGTGGGCCGGGAGCTGGGACCGACCGGCCTGAACGAGTACCGAGAGCCCAAGCACATCTGGCAGAACATCCGACCCCGGCCGCAGCACTGGTTCCGCGGCTGAACGCCGAAAGAAGGTCGAACGTGACCACACAGACCGAGGTGCCGCAGCGGCGCGGCACGCCCCAGGACTCGGGCCCCACCCCGGTCATATCCGTGCGCAGGCTGTGGAAGGTGTTCGGGCCGAAGGCCGACCGGGTACCGGACACCGAGGAGTTGCGTGGGCTCACCCGCCGCGAGCTCATGGACCGTACCCGGTGCACCGCCGCCGTGCGGGACGTCCACTTCGACGTCTCACCCGGCGAGGTCTTCGTCGTGATGGGCCTGTCCGGCTCCGGCAAGTCCACGCTGGTGCGATGCCTGACCCGGCTGATCGAACCCACCGCCGGTGAGGTCGTCTTCGAGGGCGAGGACATCCGCAAGGCCGACGCCAAGCGCCTGCGCGATCTGCGGCGCAGCAAGTTCTCCATGGTCTTCCAGCATTTCGGTCTGCTGCCCCACCGTCGCGTCGTCGACAACGTGGCGTTCGGGCTGGAGATCCGCGGCATGGGCAGGGCGGAGCGCGTCGCGCGGGCCATGGAGGTCGTCGAACTGGTCGGCCTCGCGGGTTACGAGCACTCCTACCCCGACCAGTTGTCCGGCGGTATGCAGCAGCGCGTGGGCCTGGCCCGTGCCCTCGCCGGCGATCCGGAGGTGCTCTTCTTCGACGAGCCGTTCTCGGCGCTAGACCCGCTGATCCGCCGGGACATGCAGAACGAGGTGATCCGGCTGCACCACGAGGTCGGCAAGACGATGGTGTTCATCACCCACGACCTCTCCGAGGCCCTCAAGCTGGGCGACCGCATCCTCATCATGCGCGACGGCAAGATGGTCCAGTGCGGCACCGGCGACGAACTCGTGGGCGCCCCGGCGGACGACTACGTCCGCGAGTTCGTCAAGGACGTGCCCCGCGGTGACGTGCTCACCCTGCGTTGGATCATGCGCCCGCCGGCGGACGGCGACGCTCTGGACGGTCCCGAGTTGGGCCCGGACGTCGTGGTGAAGGAGGCCACCCGGGCGGTGCTCGCGGCCGACAAGCCGGTCAAGGTCGTCGAGAACGGCAAGCTGCTCGGCATCGTCGGCGACGAGGAGATCCTCGCGGTGGTCGCCGGGGAAGGCGGCGCGTGATGACCGTCGTCGTGGAGAAGACGGAGCAACCGGAGAAGGCCCCGGGCGTCGAGCCGGCCGCTCCCGCCGAGGGCGTGCGCAAGGTCGGCCGGCCCGCGGTCGCGGCCGTGATCCTCGTCGTCTGGGTCGCGGTGTTCCTGGTCCTGCGCGGCAGGCAGACCCTGGCCCTGGCGGCGGCGGACCTGACCGACCTGCACCGGTGGTTCAACGACGTCAACGACGCGGTCGGCGCGAACCGCAATTCCAACCCGCTGTTCCTGTACTTCTTCAACGAGATCCGCCTGGTCGTCGACACCCTGGTGAGCCTCGTCCAGGACCTGATCTCGCAGCCCTCCGCCGACCGGCCCGTCCCGCAGGTCGGGTGGCTCGGTGTCATCGGCATCGCGGGCTACGTCTCCTGGGCCGTGGGCAACTGGCGGGTCGCGCTGCTCGCGGTGGCCGGATTCACCTTCCTGGGCCTGCAAGGCCTGTGGCAGGAGAGCATGGACACCCTGGCGCTCACCGTCTCCGCGGTGTTCGTGGCGTTGCTGTTCGCGATCCCGCTGGGTGTGTGGGCGGGGCTGTCCGACCGGTTCAACAAGATCGTGACGCCCCTGCTCGATTTCATGCAGACGATGCCGACCTTCGTCTATCTGGCCCCGCTGACGCTGTTCTTCCTCATCGGCGGAGCCTCTGCCACCATCGCCACGGTGATCTACGCGGCCCCGCCGGCGATCCGCATCACCGCGCACGCCATCCGCTCCGTACCGGAGACCACGGTGGAGGCGGCCGACTCGCTGGGGGCGACGCGCCGGCAGGCCCTGCTCAAGGTCCTGCTGCCGATGTCCAAGCGGACCGTGGTGATGGGCGTCAACCAGACGATCATGGCCGCCCTGGCCATGGTGACCATCGCGGCCCTGATCGACGCGCCCGGCCTCGGCAAGACCGTCGTGCAGGCGCTCCAGTCGCTCGACGTGGGCACCGCCTTCAACGCGGGCCTCTCCATCGTCGTCATGGCCATCGTCCTGGACCGGGTCACGACCGCGGCCAGCGCACGTGAGGAGGAGGCCCGGCGCTCGAAGAACCGCTTCCTCGCCTGGCGGCGGCCGCTGCTGCTCGTGGGAGCGGTGGTCACGGGCGTCCTGGTCCACCTGTCGCACACCTACCTGTGGGCGGCGGAGTTCCCCGGCGACGGTGGTGTCGGAAGCTCCATCGCGAGCGCGGCCGACACCGCGACGACCTGGGTGCAGGACAACCTCTCCGGCCTCACCAACGCCGTCCGCGACGCCATCACCAACGGCCTGCTCAATCCGTTCCAGACACTGCTCACCGACTCTCCGTGGTGGCTCGTCGGCGCGGCCCTGGTCGCGCTCGGCGTCGTCCTCGGCGGCCGGCGTGCCGGCGTCACCACCGCGGTGTGCGTGGGCCTGCTGGTGGGTACCGGCGTGTGGTCGGACAGCATGACCACGCTGGCGTCGACCGTCGTGGCCACGGTGCTCGTGATGCTGCTCGGCGTCGTCTTCGGCGTGTGGATGGGACGCAGTGCGCTGGTGGACCGGCTGCTCAGGCCCAGTCTGGACGCGGCACAGGTCATGCCGCCGTTCGTCTATCTCGTTCCGTTCCTCGCGCTGTTCGGCGCGACCCGCTTCACGGCGATCGTCGCCGCCGTGGTCTACGCGGCACCCGTCGCCATGAAGATCATCGCGGACGGGGTGCGGAACGTGCCCGCGACGACCGTGGAGGCGGCCACCTCCGCCGGGTGCAACACCTGGCAGATCATCACCAAGGTCCAGCTGCCGATGGCACGCGGCGCCCTGACTCTCGCGACCAATCAGGGCCTGATCTACGTGCTGTCGATGGTTGTGGTGGGCGGCCTGGTAGGCGCGGGCGCCCTCGGTTACGACGTCGTGGCCGGCTTCTCGCAGGGACAGCTGTTCGGGAAGGGGCTCGCCGCAGGGCTCGCCATCGTCCTTCTCGGAGTCATGTTCGACCGGATCACTCAGGCAGCGGCGCGGCGTACCAGCGCGTAAGGAGCACTGACCATGTCAAGGCAAGCAAGACACCGGAGAATCGGCGCGGCCGGCATCGCGGTCCTCGGCCTCACCCTCACCGCCTGCGGTGGTGCGAAGGTCGGTGACACCCCGGAGGCCGGCGGCTCGGGGGGCTCCGGCAAGTGCGGCACCTTCAACCTCGCGGTCAACCCGTGGGTGGGGTACGAGGCCAACGCGGCCGTCATCGCCCACGTCGCGGAGCAGGACCTCGGCTGCAAGGTCACCAAGAAGGACCTGAAGGAGGAGATCGCCTGGCAGGGCTTCGGGACGGGCGAGGTCGACGCCGTCGTCGAGAACTGGGGCCACGACGACCTGAAGAAGAAGTACATCACCGACCAGAAGACCGCCGTCGACGCCGGCCCGACCGGCAACGAAGGCCTCATCGGCTGGTACGTGCCGCCGTGGCTGGCCAAGGCGCACCCGGACATCCTCGACTGGAACAACCTCAACAAGTACGCGGCAAAGTTCAGGACGTCGGAGTCCGGCGGCAAAGGGCAGCTCCTCGACGGCGACCCGTCGTTCGTCACCAACGACGAGGCCCTGGTGAAGAACCTGAAGCTGGACTACAAGGTCGTGTACGCGGGCAGTGAGACCGCCCTCATCCAGACCTTCCGCAAGGCGGAGAAGAACAAGGAATGGGTGATCGGGTACTTCTACGAGCCGCAGTGGTTCATGTCCGAGGTGCCGCTGAAGAAGGTCAGGCTGCCCGAGTACAAGGCGGGCTGCGACGCCGACGCGGAGAAGGTCGACTGCGACTACCCCGTGTACAAGCTGGACAAGATCGTCAGCGCGAAGTTCGCCAAGTCGGGCAGCCCCGCCTATGAACTGGTGAAGAACTTCACCTGGACCAACGATGACCAGAACGTCGTGGCGAAGTACATCGCGGTCGACAAGATGACCCCCGAGGCTGCGGCCGAGAAGTGGGTCGAGGCCAACCGCGACAAGGTGGACGCCTGGATCAAGTAGCTCCGAAGAGCCGTACGTCGCGAGCCGGTCGAAACATGCCCGGTGGGCGGTGCGCACCCCGCGCGCACCGCCCACCGGGCATCGCCGTGTTCCGGCCCTTTTTCCGGGGCCGCGGACCCCTTGACACCCACCTGCACGGCAGGCACATTGAGTTGCGCAACCTGAATCAAGTTGCGTAGACAGCAACTAAAACGGCTCGACTGGTTATCAAACCGGAGGTGCGGCGATGGCGGGACCCCGAGTGGTCATCATCGGAGCGGGAGTCGTCGGAGCGGCACTCGCGGACGAGATCTCCGCACGCGGCTGGACCGATGTGACCGTGGTCGACCAAGGCCCGCTCCCCGCCACCGGGGGCTCCACCTCGCACGCCCCGGGCCTGGTCTTCCAGACCAACTCCTCCAAGACCATGACCGAGCTGGCCCGCTACACCGTCGAGAAGTTCTGCTCCCTCGACGTCGACGGCGAGCCCTGCTTCCTGCAGGTCGGCGGCCTCGAGCTGGCCACCACCCCCGAGCGGCTGGCGGAGCTGCAGCGCCGCCACGGCTGGATCACGGCCTGGGGCATCGAGTCCCGGCTCCTGACCGCCGACGAATGCGTCGAGCAGCACCCCCTGGTCGACCGGGACAAGATCCTCGGCGGCCTCCTGGTTCCCACCGACGGTCTCGCCAAGGCGGTCCTCGCCGTCGAGGCGCAGATCCGCCGGGCCACCGAGCGCGGTGTGCGGTTCCTGGCCCGTCACGAGGTCCTCGACGTGACCCGGGCCGACGGCGAGGTGACCGGCGTCCTGACCGACCGGGGCGAGCTCCCCGCCGACATCGTCGTGTGCTGCGCCGGCATCTGGGGCCCGAAGATCGCCCGCATGGTCGGCATGAACCTCCCGCTCACCCCGCTGGCCCACCAGCTCGCCTGGACCGGCCCGGTACCGGCGCTCGCCGGTCAGACCGAGGAGGCGGTCCGCCCCATCCTGCGCCACCAGGACGCCGACCTCTACTACCGCGACCGCTACGACGGCATCGGCATCGGCTACTACGGCCACCGCCCGATGCCGATCTCCGCCGACGACATCCTCTCCGTGGACGAGGCCGACCGGATGCCCTCGGTCCTGAAGTTCACCGACGAGGACTTCGAGGACGCCTGGACCGAGACCCGGTCCCTGCTTCCCGCGACGCGCGAGGCGAAGGTCGAGGAGGGCATCAACGGCCTGTTCTCCTTCACCACCGACACCTTCCCGCTGCTCGGCGAGTCCCCGGACGTCAAGGGTTTCTGGGTCGCCGAGGCCGTCTGGGTCACCCACTCCGCCGGCGTCGGCCGGGCCATGGCCGAATGGCTGGTCGACGGCCACTGCTCGTCGTTCGACCTGCACGAGTGCGACGTCAACCGCTTCGAGCCGCACCAGCTCGCCCCGGAGTACGTCCTGGCACGCGACTGCCAGAACTTCGTCGAGGTCTACGACATCCTCCACCCCCTCCAGCCCTCGGGCGACCCGCGCCCGATCCGGACCAGCCCCTTCCACGCCCGCCAGCAGGAGCACGGCGCCTTCTTCCTGGAGGCGAACGGCTGGGAGCGCCCGCAGTGGTACGAGTCCAACGCGCACCTCGTCGAAGGCCGCACCATCCCCACCCCCAACGAATGGGCCGCCCGGTTCTGGTCGCCCATCGTCGGCGCCGAGGCCCAGGCCACGCGCGAGACCGTCGCGATGTACGACATGACGGCCCTCAAGCGCCTGGAGGTGAGCGGGCTCGGCGCCGCCGGGTTCCTGGAGCGCCTGTGCACCGGCAAGGTCGCCAAGTCCGTCGGCTCGGTCACGTACACCCTGCTCCTCGACCACGACGGCGGCATCCGCAGCGACATCACCGTCGCCCGCCTGGCCCGCGACCTCTTCCAGGTCGGCGCCAACGGCAACCTGGACCTCGACTGGTTCACCCGCCACCTCCCCGCCGACGGCACGGTCCAGGTCCGCGACATCACCCCCGGCACCTGCTGCATCGGCCTGTGGGGCCCGCTCGCCCGCAAGGTCCTGCAACCGCTGACGGACGAGGACTTCTCGGGCGACGGCCTGAAGTACTTCCGCGCCAAGCGCGCCTACATCGGCCCGGTGCCCGTCACAGCGATGCGCCTGTCATACGTCGGCGAACTCGGCTGGGAGCTCTACACCACCGCCGACCAGGGCACGAAGCTGTGGGACACCCTCTGGCAGGCGGCCAAGCCCCTCGGCGGCGTCATCGCAGGTCGCGGCGCCTTCAACAGCCTCCGCCTGGAGAAGGGCTACCGCTCCTTCGGCACCGACATGACCTACGAGCACGACCCCTACGAGGCCGGCGTCGGCTTCGCCGTCAAGCCCGACAAGGACGACTTCATCGGCAAGGCCGCACTGGAGCGCCGCAGGGAGAACGTGCGACGCCGGCTGACCTGCCTCACCATCGACGACCCGCGGTCGGTCGTCATGGGCAAGGAGCCGGTGTACGAAGGCGACCGCGCGGTCGGCTACGTCACCAGCGCGGCCTACGGCTACACCATCGGCAAGGGCATCGCCTACGCCTGGCTCCCCGCCGAACTCGCCATTCCCGGCACCACCCTGAACATCGGCTACTTCGACCAACGCGTCGAAGCGGTCGTCGCCGAGGAGCCCCTGTTCGACCCCACCATGTCCCGCCTGCGTGGCTGACACCCAGCGTCGACTCCGAGGGAAGGAACCCCACCGGTGAACGCACAGCTGCTCGACGGCAAGGCGACCGCCGCCGTCATCCGCCGTGAACTGGCGGAGCGCATCGCCAAGCTGACCGCCGACGGGGGCCGGCCCCCGGGTCTGGGCACCGTCCTGGTCGGCAACGACCCCGGCAGCCAGGCCTACGTCGCCGGCAAGCATCGCGACTGCGCACAGGTGGGCATCGCCTCCATCCGCCGGGACCTGCCCGCCGACGCCTCGCAGCAGCAGGTCGAGGAGACGATCGACGAGCTCAACGCCGACCCTGCCTGCACCGGCTACATCGTCCAGCTCCCGCTCCCGCGCCACCTGGACGCCAACGCCGTACTGGAGCGGATGGACCCGGCCAAGGACGCCGACGGCCTGCACCCCGTCAACCTCGGTCGGCTCACCCTGGGCGTCGAGGCCCCGATGCCGTGCACCCCGCGCGGCATCGTCGAACTGCTCCGCCGCCACGAGGTGTCCCTCGCGGGCGCGCGGGTCTGCGTGATCGGCCGGGGCATCACGGTAGGCCGCCCGATCGGCCTCCTCCTCACCCGCCGCTCCGAGAACGCCACCGTGACCCTGTGCCACACCGGCACCAAGGGCCTGGCATGGCACGTACGCGAGGCCGACATCGTCATCGCGGCCGCCGGTTCGCCCGCGCTGATCACCAAGGACATGCTGCGCCCCGGCGCGGCGGTCCTGGACGTCGGCATCACCCGCACCGACCAGGGCCTGGTCGGTGACGTGCACCCCGACGCCGCCCGGGTCGCCGGACGGCTCGCGCCCATGCCCGGCGGTGTGGGCCCCATGACACGGGCGATGCTGCTCGCCAACGTCGTCGAGGCCGCCGAGAGGAACGCCACCGCCGCATGAACACCTCCGTCCCCCAGCACCCGCAGTGTCCGCACCTTTCAGAAGACGGAGACGTCCGATGAGTCCCCGCACCCCCGGCGCCGACCTCCCCGACCACCCCGACTGGCTGTGGCGCACGCCGGAGCCGAAGCGTTCGTACGACGTGATCGTCGTCGGCGGCGGCGGCCACGGCCTGGCCACCGCCCACTACCTCGCGAAGAACCACGGCATCACGAATGTCGCCGTGCTGGAGAAAGGCTGGCTCGCGGGCGGCAACATGGCCCGCAACACCACGATCATCCGCTCCAACTACCTGTGGGACGAGAGCGCCGGCATCTACGAACACGCCCTCAAGCTGTGGGAGGGACTGGCGGAAGAGCTCGACTACCCGATCCTCTTCTCCCAGCGCGGCGTGCTGAACCTCGCGCACAGCCTCCAGGACGTGCGCGACAGTGTGCGCCGCGTGGAGGCGAACCGCCTCAACGGCGTGGACGCCGAGTGGCTCGACGCTGAGGGAGTCAAGGAAGTCTGCCCGATCGTCAACATCTCACCGGACGTGCGCTACCCGGTCCTGGGCGCCACCTACCAGCCCCGGGCCGGCATCGCCAAGCACGACTACGTGGCCTGGGGCCTGGCCCGATCCGCGGACGCGGCGGGGGTCGACATCATCCAGAACTGCGAGGTCACGGGCCTGGATGTGGTCGACGGCCGCGTCGTGGGAGTCCGGACGACGCTGGGCCCGATCGCAGCGGGCAAGGTTGCCCTCTGCTCGGCCGGCCACACCTCGGTCCTCGCCGCCATGGCCGGCATCGAACTCCCGCTCCAGAGCCACCCGTTGCAGGCACTCGTGTCGGAGTTGCTGGAGCCGGTGCACCCGACGGTCGTGATGTCCAACGCGGTCCACGTGTACGTCAGCCAGGCGCACAAGGGCGAGCTGGTCATGGGCGCGGGCATCGACGCGTACAACTCCTACACCCAACGCGGCGCCTTCCACATCATCCAGGAGCAGATGGCCGCGGCCCTGGAGCTCTTCCCGGTGTTCGCCCGCGCCCACGTCCTGCGCACCTGGGGCGGCATCGTCGACGTCAGCCCCGACGCCTCACCGATCATCGGGCTCACCCCCGTCGACAACCTCTACCTCAACTGCGGCTGGGGAACGGGCGGTTTCAAGGCCACCCCGGGCGTCGGCTGGGTCTACGCCCACACCATCGCCCACGACACCCCGCACGCCCTCAACGCCCCCTTCTCGCTCGACCGTTTCACCACCGGCGCGCTCGTCGACGAGCACGGCGCGGCCGCGGTGGCCCACTAGGGAGCCGAACCCATGCTGCTCATCCCCTGCCCGTGGTGCGGGACCCGCGACGAGGCCGAGTTCCACTACGGCGGCCAGGCCCACGTGCCGTACCCACAGGACCCGGCGTCGCTCACCGACGAGGAGTGGGCCCGGTACCTGTTCTTCCGCGACAACCCGAAGGGCCCCTTCGCCGAGCGCTGGACCCACGCGGCGGGCTGCCGCCGCTGGTTCAACGCGGTACGGGACACGTCGACGAACGAGATCCTGGCGGTGTACCGGACGGGAGAGGAGCGCCCGGCGACGCTGGAGCAGCGTCCGTTCGTTCCTCAGCCGCGCCCGGTCACTTCCCCGCCGGGCTCGGCGGAGTCAGCCCGGCTGGGGGCACCTCCTCCGGGGGAGTTCGAGAACGCTGCCCCTTCAGGGCCGGAGCGGGGGTCTGGTGGCGGCAGGCCCCAGGACGGGACGGACGGGGGCGAAGCCGCAGCCATCAGCGGCCCCGCCGCTGGCCAGCCCTTCCGCCACCCCACCCGCGGCCGTATCGACCGCGACGCCCCCCTCACCTTCACCTTCGACGGCACCGAATACCAGGGCTACCGAGGTGACACCCTCGCCTCCGCCCTCCTCGCCAACGGAGTCATCCGGGCCGGCACCGGCATCAAGCTCGGCCGCCCCCGGGGCATCTTCTCCGCCGGCGTGGAGGAGCCCAACGCGGTCGTCCAGATCGAGGCCCCGTTCCCCGAGCCGATGCTCCCCGCGACGACGGTCGAGCTGTACGACGGCCTGGTCGCGAGCAGCCTCCCCGGCCAGGGCCGCCTCGCCACCGAACCGGACCCCGCCCGCTACGACGCCGTACACGCCCACTGCGACCTGCTGGTCGTCGGCGCGGGCCCGGCCGGTCTCGCGGCTGCTGCGGCGGCGGCGAACAGCGGCGCGCGGGTCATCCTCGCCGACGACCAGCCGGAGCCGGGCGGCAGCCTCCTGGGCACGGCCGAACACCTCGACTGGGTGCGGGAGGTCACCGGGCAGCTCGACGCCGCCCCAGAGGTCCGCGCCCTGCGCCGCACCACCGTCTTCGGCTACTACGACGACAACCACCTCCTCGCCG
The DNA here is from genome assembly GCF_055573695.1 of Streptomyces sp. NPDC030143. Classification (NCBI taxonomy): domain Bacteria; kingdom Bacillati; phylum Actinomycetota; class Actinomycetes; order Kitasatosporales; family Streptomycetaceae; genus Streptomyces; species Streptomyces sp. NPDC030143. The sequence continues at coordinate 7,818 of NZ_JBVIAY010000006.1, read as the reverse complement.
TCGAACGCCGCACCAACCACCTGGGCGCCGAAGCTCCCGCGAACGTCGCCCGCGAACGCGTCTGGCGCATCCGTGCCCGCCGCGTCGTCCTCGCCACCGGGGCCCACGAACGCTCGCTGGCCTTCGCGGACAACGACCGCCCCGGCGTGATGCTGGCCTCCTCGGCCCGCACCCACGTCAACCGCCACGGCGCGCTGCCGGGCCGCCGCGCGGTCGTCTTCACGACCAACGACAGCGCGTACGCGGCAGCGCTGGACCTCGCCGCGGCGGGCCTGGACATCACGGTGATCGTCGACACCCGCCCCGAACCGGGGGAGTGGGCCGAACGGGCGAGGGCGGCCGGCATCGAGGTGCTGGCCGGGCATGCCGTCACCGGCACGGAGGGCGAGGCACGCCTCACCGCCGTGAGCGTCGCGGCGTACGGAGAGTCCGCGGCGCAGCGGGAGTTCGCCGCCGACCTGCTGCTGGTCTCCGGCGGCTGGAACCCGGTGGCGCACCTGTTCAGCCAGTCCGGCGGCAAGCTGCGCCACGACGAGACGCTGGGCTCCTTCGTCCCCGACACCTGTGGCCAGGCCGTCGAGGTCGTGGGCAGCGCGAGCGGCCTCCTCGACCCGGCCGCGGTCCTCGCACAGGGCGCGGCCGCCGGTGCCCGCGCCGTCGAGGCCGAGGGGTACACGCCCGAGGCGCCCCCCCTTCCGGAGGTGACCGCGCAGCCGCGGCTGACGCCACCGATGCACGTGTACCTCATCCCGGGCGCCTCGGACGCCCCCCGTTTCGTCGACCTCCAACGCGACGTCACCGTCGACGACCTGGCCCGCGCGACCGGCGCCGGCCTGCGCTCGGTCGAGCACACCAAGCGCTACACCACGGCCGGCACCGCCAACGACCAGGGCAAGACCTCCGGCGTCCTGGCCAGCGGCGTCGTCGCCGAACTGCTCGGTGTGGACATCTCGGCGCTCGGCACGACCACGTTCCGCCCTCCGTACACGCCGGTCTCCTTCGCCGCCCTCGCGGGTCGCGACCGGGGTGTGCTGAGCGACCCGGTGCGCACGACCGCCATCCACGAGTGGCATGTCGCGCACGGCGCCCTGTTCGAGAACGTCGGCCAGTGGAAGCGCCCCTGGTACTACCCGCAGGACGGCGAGGACATGGAAGCCGCCGTGCTGCGCGAGTGCCGGGCGGCCCGCGCGAGCGTGGGCTTCATGGACGCCTCCACCCTCGGCAAGATCGACGTACAGGGGCCGGACGCCGGTGTCTTCCTCGACCGGCTCTACACCAACATGATGAGCACCCTGAAGGTCGGCATGATCCGCTACGGCGTCATGTGCCGCCCGGACGGCATGGTCTTCGACGACGGCACCGTCATCCGCCTCGCCCCGGACCGCTTCCTGGTCACCACGACGACCGGCAACGCCGCCGCCGTCCTCGAGTGGATGGAGGAGTGGCTGCAGACCGAGTGGCCCGAGCTGAAGGTCCACTGCACCTCCGTGACCGAGCAGTGGGCCACGGTCGCCCTGGTCGGCCCGAAGTCCCGCGAGGTCCTCGGCGCGCTCGCACCCCGACTCGCCGTCGCCAACGACGACTTCCCGTTCATGGCCTGGCGCGAGACGACCGTCGCCGGCATCGAGGCCCGGGTCTGCCGGATCAGCTTCTCCGGCGAACTCGCCTACGAGATCAACGTGTCACCGTGGGAGGCGCTCGCCCTCTGGGAGGCCGTGTACGAGGCCGGCGCCCCGTACGGCATCACCCCGTACGGCACCGAGACCATGCACGTCCTGCGGGCCGAGAAGGGCTACCCGATCATCGGTCAGGACACCGACGGCACCGTCACCCCCCAGGACCTCGGCATGAGCTGGGTGGTGTCGAAGAAGAAGCCGGACTTCATCGGCAAGCGGTCCCACGCCCGCGCGGACACCGCCCGCCCCGACCGCAAGCACCTGGTCGGCCTCCTCCCCGAGGATCCGGCCACCTTCCTCCCGGAGGGCACCCATCTGATCGCCGGCGGTGTGCTGCCGGCCCCGCCCGTACCGATGCTCGGCCATGTCACGTCCAGCTATCGCAGCGCGGCCCTCGGCCGGACCTTCGCGCTCGCCCTGATCAAGGGCGGCCGGGACCGCATCGGCGAGCGGCTGTACGCCCCCGTCGGCGACCGACTGGTGCCGGTGACCGTCGCCAACCCCGTCCTCTACGACCCCGAGGGAGCCCGCCGCGATGGCTGACACCGCCCCTACCGCCCCGCTCCGCAGCCCTCTGGCGCCTGCCACCGACCGCCTCGCCGCCGCGACACGCACGTCCCGGGGTGCGATCCGGCTGGCCGAACTCCCCTTCCTGGCCCAGATCGACCTGCGCCTGGACGCCAAGGGAGCGGCGGCGGAAGCCGTCGGGCTCGCACTGAACCTCCCACTGCCCCTCCAGCCGAACACCGTGGTACGCGCGGGTGGGTTGACCGCCCTGTGGCTGGGCCCGGACGAGTGGCTGCTGGTGGGAGCGCCGGGGAGCGAGCGCGACCTGGAGAGCCGGATCCGTCAGGCCGCGGGCGACGAGCCCGTCTCCGTCACCGACGTCTCCGCCCAGCGCACCACGCTCCTCGTCACGGGCCCCCGCGCCCACGACCTGCTGGCCCACGGCTGCCCCCTGGACCTGCACCCGAGGGCCTTCGGCCCAGGACGCTGCGCCCAGACGACCCTGGGCCGCACGCAGGTCGTTCTGGTCGCCCGGGACGAACCCAGGGCCGGATTCTGGGTCCTGGTCCGCTCCTCGTTCGCCGGCTACCTGGCGGACTGGCTGCTCGACGCGGCGACGGAATACGTCTGAGGGGGTGCCGTGCGGCAGGTTTCGTCCCACGGGGGAAAGGCGGACACCCGTGACCGCCACGGCCCGCGCCACCACTCCACCGCGCCCGGGAACACTGGACGCGGTACGGGTGACGGCACGCTGGGGCGTCGAGGCGGCGTCGGCACGGTCGCCGCTGTGCTGAGCGCCCCGGCGGAGCCTCAGCCCAGATGGCCCATCCGGCGGCTGATCTCCTGCGCCCCGCTCATCAGCAGGGGCGCGATCTCATGGATGCGTTCCTCGGTGAAGCGGTACGCGGGGCCGGAGGCGCTGAGCGCGGCGATGACCTCGCCGTCGCGGGACCGGATCGGGGCCGCCAGGGCGTGCAGTCCGATCTCGAGCTCCTCCAGCGTCACCGCGTAACCGCGCTCCCGCGCTTCGGCGAGGTTCTTCTCCAGCGTCGTCCTGGCCGTCAGGGTGTGCGGCGTCAGCTTGTGCACCTCGGACATCGCGAGCACGGCGGCGCGCTCCTGCGCCGACAGGTGGGCCAGCAGGATCTTGCCGCTCGACGTGGCGTACACCGGGGTGAGCTGCCCGACCCAGTTGTGCGTGCCGACCGCGCCCGGGCCCCGTACCTGGTAGAGGTTGACCGCGAAGTTCTCCTGCAGGACCGCGATGTTGACCGTCTCGCCGATCTCCTCGCTGAGCCGCTCGCACACCGGCCGGCCCTGCCGGGTGATGTCGAGGCGTCCCGTGACCGCGCCGGCCAGGCGTACGATCCCGAAGCCGAGCCGGTACTTGCCCCGCTCCGCCGTCTGCTCGACCAAACCGCGCGCCTCGAGTGCCCCGAGCAGACGGAAGGCGGTCGACTTGTGGACGTCGATCTCGGCGGCCACCTCGCTGACGCCCGCCTCGCCGCGCTGGGCAAGGATCTCGAGGACGCTGACCGCGCGGTCGACGGACTGCACTCCGTTCACCGCGGGACCCGCTGTTTCGCCGACTGCGGTGTAGTTGCTCATAGCGCAACTATACGCAGTGGTGGCGACAGGCTCCGCAGAGGTCGCGGAAGACGGCGGGACGGCCGGATCCGGCCGCCCGCATGGTCGCACGGCCCGCCCGCCGACGGAAGCCCACTGCGCATTTCCGGTGGGCCGGCCCACGCTCCCCGCTGTGCCGCTCGACGGCACGGGCGCGCACCTGTGCCTCGACGGCGCGGCCGATGGTGAACGGCTCGTCGGGGTCGGCCGCAGCTCCGTGGGTGTTCGGCGGCCTGCTGTCGACGGAGCGCAGGCGCGCCCGGCGAATCCCTCGACAGTCGATCCCTTGACAGCGGGTGTCCGCGGGGGGACAGTGTGAGCGCCTGTTGCTTATAGCGAAGGAAGTTGCAGACTATGCAACTTGTTCTGGTCTCGTTCCTCGCCCGAGTTCCGGCGAAGTCCTCTCCCTCCCCTTGCCGATCGCCCCGGCGGAGCGGTCGATGTCCCGCCCTCCAGGGCACCGGGCCGAAGAACGGGTTCGGCCGTCCTTTCGACGAGGAGACCGACCGTGACGTACGGGGTACGCGCCGTCGTGGCCCGCAGCCAGGGCGTCCCGGTCTCGATGGAAACCGTCCACTACTGCGGCGTCGCGGTCGCGGCCGTCGCCGAGCCCCTGTGCGACCCCGAGATGTCCCGCAGCCGGCGCTGAACCGGCACCGAGCGCCGGCAGAACCAGAACCCTCATCGGCGGGATCCCCAGGACGGCGGCGCCAAGGTCGCCTTCTTCCGCAAGGGCGTTCCCAGTGACCCCGACACCCTCGACCGCCGGATCGGCCCGACCGAGATCGCGGCCATGGCCGCGTATCTGCGCCCGCGCATCCCCACCCTGCCCGGCCGCTTCCTCAAGGCCGTGGCCTGCATGTACGCCAACACCCCGGACGAGCACTTCGTCCTCGCCCGGCACCCCGACCATCCTCAGGTGACGGTGGCCTGCGGATTCTCCGGCCACGGGTTCAAGTTCGTCATCGGCGAGATCCTCGCCGACCTGGCCACCGAAGGCACCACCGACCACCCCATCGCCCTGTTCGACCCCCGCCGCGCGCGTCTGACATCCTCCGAAGGTGACACGATGACCATCACGAACCTGCCGCCCAGCCTGATCCCCACGCTGCCCGGCGCGTACTACACCGATCCCGAGGTCTTCGCCCAGGAGCAGGAGCGGGTCTTCGAGGCCATGTGGTTCTGCGTTGCCCGCGCCGCCGATCTGGGCAAGCCCGGCGCCTTCCGCACCTGTCAGGTAGGACGCGAGAGCGTGCTGGTCACCCGCTCCCGGGACGGCTCGGTCAAGGCGTTCCTGAACATCTGCCGGCACCGCGGGGCCAAGCTGTGCACCGAGGACTCGGGCGAGGTCAAGCGGGCCTTCCAGTGCCCGTACCACGCCTGGACCTACGGCCTGGACGGCAAGCTGGTCGCCGCGCCCAACCTGACGTCGATGCCGGACATCGACCGGACCGAGTACGGCCTGATCAACGTCCACGTGCGGGAGTGGCTCGGGTACGTGTGGGTGTGCCTCGCCGACGAGCCGGCCTCCTTCGAGGCCGAGGTGACGGGCGCGGTCGTCGAGCGGCTCGGCGACCTGGAGTCGATCGAACGCTACGGAATCGACGACCTGAAGGTGGGCCGCCGTATCACCTACGACGTGAAGGCCAACTGGAAGCTCATCATCGAGAACTTCATGGAGTGCTACCACTGCGCCACCATCCACCCCGAACTCACCGAGGTACTGCCGGAGTTCGCGGACGGCTATGCGGCCCAGTACTACGTCGGCCACGGTGCCGAGTTCGGCGAGGAGGTCCAGGGCTTCACCGTCGACGGCTCCGAGGGCCTGGACCGCATCCCGGGCGTCACCGAGGACCAGGACCGCCGCTACTACGCCATCACCGTCCGGCCGCAGGTCTTCATCAACCTCGTGCCCGACCACGTGATCTTCCACCGGATGTACCCGATGGCACCCGACCGGACGGTCGTCGAGTGCGACTGGCTGTACCTGCCGCACGTCGTCGAGAGCGGCAAGGACGTGGACCGTTCGGTGGAGCTGTTCCACCGCGTCAACCAGCAGGACTTCGACGCCTGTGAGCGTACCCAGCCGGGGATGAGCTCGAAGGCGTACGCCCGGGGCGGCGTTCTGGTGCCCAGCGAGCACCACATCGGCGAGTTCCACACCTGGCTGCAGAGCAAGCTCGAGGTGGGGCCCACGCACTGACCCGCCAGGTACCGCCCGCCCACCTGCCGTCGCAGCCCCGTCGCCACGGGGCCGGCCACGGGGCCGGCGAGCGGTTTCGCCGGCTTCGTCACCGTCGCGTCGCCGGACGCAGGACGAGGAACCGGACCCCAGCCGTGGGCGACGTCCTCCCGGATCAGTGGGACGAGCCGGCGCCGAGAACCGTGTGCGGCGAAGCCTTCTGGGCTTCGTTGCGAAAGGTGCAACATTGCGCGTGCTGAGAAACTGATGCGCGACCGCTCTCTTGACAAGCCCCGCACCGCGCGGAAAACATGTTGCGTATAGCGGTCGTAGTTGTGTTATATGAGACAACTCCCTGTCTGGAGCCCGTATGAGGAGCATCACCGTCGTCGGAGCGTCGCTGGCAGGCCTGAGCACGGTCCGCGCGCTGCGCGCGGAGGGCTACGACGGCGAGATCGTCGTCGTGGGGGAGGAACGCCACACTCCCTACGACCGCCCGCCACTGTCCAAGGACTTCCTCAAGGGAGACCTCGACGCGGACGCCCTCGCGCTCGGTGACACGGACGAGTACGAGGACCTGGACGTGCAGTGGCTGCTCGGCGAGCGCGCGGTGCGGCTCGACCGCGCCGCCCGGACCGTCACTCTGGCCGGAGGACGACACGTGCGCACCGACGGGGTCGTCGTCGCGACCGGCGCCGTCCCCCGGTCGCTCCCCGGCACCGAAGGGCTGGCCGGTGTCCACACCCTGCGCACCCTGGACGACGCCCAGGCCCTGCGTGCCGAGTTGCTGGACGGCCTGCCCCGGGTCGTGGTCATCGGCGCCGGCTTCATCGGCGCCGAGGTGGCGTCCACCGCCCACAGGCTCGGGCTCCACGTCACCGTCGTCGAGGCGCTCGACGTCCCGCTGGAACGCCAACTAGGGCGAGAGATGGGCCTGGTGTGCTCCTCGCTCCACCACGATCACGGCGTTCGCCTGCTGTGCGGCACCGGCGTGGCGTCACTCGTCGGCGAGGGCCGGGTCACGGGCGTCCGGCTGGCGGACGGGCTGGTGCTGCCCGCCGACGTCGTCGTGGTGGGGGTGGGAGTCCGGCCCGCCACCGGCTGGCTCGCCGGTTCCGGGGTGCGGGTGGACGACGGCGTGGTGTGCGACGCCGGCTGCTCGACCGGTGTCCCGGGCGTGGTCGCCGTCGGTGACGTCGCCAGATGCCCCAACCCCTTCACCGGGCGGCACGCCCGCATCGAGCACTGGAGCAGCGCCACCGAGCACGCGAAGACCGCCGCCCGCACGCTGCTGACAGGTGTGTCGGCCCCCGCCCCGCTCTTGGCGCCGTACTTCTGGTCCGACCAGTACCGCGTACGCATCCAGCTCGCCGGACACGTCGCCCCCGGTGCCGAGCCCGAGGTCGTCGAAGGCGACGTCGACGGCCGTTCCTTCACGGCCGTCTACCGGCGCGAGGGCACCCCCGTCGCCGTGCTCTCGCTCAACCAGCCGAAGTTGTTCAACCGGCTGCGCCGCACCCTCGTCCCCGCCCCCGCGGTCGCCGTCGCATGAACTCCTCACCTCAACTCCGCCCGCACACGGGGGAGACCGTCGTCGCCGTCCCCCGCACCGGCGGCCGGCTGTTCCGGCTGCGGGTCGAGACCATCGCCGGTGGGCCGTCCGCCGACGCCTGCACCTGCGCCGCCCACTGTGCCCACATCCAAGGAGACCGCCGATGACCCTGCTCCATCAGCCCCTGCACGAGCTCGACCCGGAGGTCGCCGCCGCGGTCGACGCCGAGCTGGACCGGCAGCAGTCCACCCTCGAGATGATCGCCTCGGAGAACT
>NZ_JBVIAY010000005.1:332108-451864 GCF_055573695.1 Streptomyces sp. NPDC030143 | reverse complement strand
CCCGGCTCGCGACGCCTGGCACGCACGCTCGCCGCGTTGCCGAAAGCCCCTGGCAGCTCCGCTACGAGGAGCTTCCGGCGCCTTGCGATCGCACGGACCGGACGCCGCGAGCTGAACGGCCTCCCCTCTTGTTCGGAGCTCCAAGGGGTCCTTGCACCATGCCCGCATGGGCCGCGCGGCCCGGCGCCTTGCGATGCACGGCACCGGACCACGCGGCCTGATCAGGCGCTCATGGTGCAAGGCCCCTGAGGGAGACGCGCGGAGCGCACGGCGCGGTCCGGGCGAATCCGGTTGCCCGGCCGGGCCGCGATGGCGGACGATCCCGGACGTGACCACGCACAGCAGCCAGGAACGCCGCGGACCCGGTCGGCCCCGCCCGTCGGGGCGTCCGGTCGCCCTGGTCACCGGGGTGGGGCGCACCGTCGGCATCGGCGCGGGCATCGCCCGCCGGCTGTCCGCCTCCGGATGGGACATCGCCTACACCTACTGGACCCCCTACGACGCGCGCATGCCGTGGGGCGGCGAGCCCGGCGCGACCGAGGCGATCGCCGACGACCTCGGCGGGCACGGGGCCGCCACCACGGCCGTCGAGGCGGACCTCGCCGACCCGGAGGCCGGCCCGGGTCTTCGACGAGGTCGAGGACAGGTCGGGCGGCATCACGGCCCTGGTGATGTGCCACTGCGAGTCGGTCGACTCCGGTCTGCTCGACACCACCGTCGAGAGCTTCGACCGGCACTTCGCGGTCAACGCCCGCGCCACCTGGCTGCTGATCCGCGAGTTCGGCCGGCGGTTCGCCGCCGCACCGGGCACCGGCCGGATCGTCTCCCTCACCAGCGACCACACGGTCGGCAACCTTCCCTACGGTGCGAGCAAGGGCGCCCTGGACCGCATCACCCTGGCCGCCGCGCACGAGTTCGCCCACCTCGGCGTCACCGCCAACGTCGTCAACCCGGGACCGGTGGACACCGGTTGGATGACCGAGGAGGTGCGCGCCGCCGTGATCGGCCGGACCCCGCTCGACCGGCTCGGCACCCCGCAGGACACCGCCCACCTCGTCGACTTCCTCTGCTCGCCGCAGGGCCAGTGGGTCAACGGCCAGCTCCTGATGAGCAACGGCGGCTTCGCGTAGGGCTCGCCCTCCGGACGAGGGGCCTCCCGCGCGTCGGGAGAGCCCGCGCTTCCCGGCGGCGGTCGTCGGATCCGAGGACCGCCGCGCGCCTCGGACCTCAGGAGGCCGTGCGGCGCCCTGGCGGGGTGAAGACGTACAGCTCGAGGATGTCCGGCAGCGGGGCCAGGCCGGGGCCGCCCGCGCGCACCCAGGCGGCGATGTCCTCGGTCGCGTCGGGGTCGTTGACGAGTCCCAGCCACACGGGACGTGCCCCCGCGGCCCGGCCGGCGGCGGAGGGCTGTACCACGACGACGTTGGCCTGGTCGCACACGTCGAGGCAGGCGGAGATGCGCACGGGCACCTGCGCGCGCAGACGGGCGGTCTGCGCCGCGTGATCGACCCCGGTCACCTTGGGACTGCCGCAGCAGCAGTCCCGGCACACGACGACCCGGCACGGTGCCGTCCCGGCCGCCCGCGCGGGCGCCTCGTCGCCGGACGCCTCGTCGCCGGACGCCCCGTCGCCGAACGCCCCGTCGGCCGTTGTCCCGTTCATACCGGGCCCGCCCCTCTCCGGGGAGATCCGCCCCGGTGTCCGTCGAGGAGGCGACGACGTGAGTCTCCTGGCTCTCGGGGCGAGGCTCGTCCCGGCCTTCCCGCCCCGTCCGGGGGCGGTGGCCTGTCGGGATCCGCTCGCCGATCACAGTGGCGGGACCGCGCCGGATTCGCACCGGCTTCCTCGGACCGCCGTCGCCCTGTCGTCGGCCATCATCCCCCATCCGCCGCTCGCCCCCACCCCCGGGTGGCACCCCGCGCGGAGTCGACGGCCGACCCGTCGGAAGGACGCGGCACCCGCCCTGCGGCGCGGGGCACGGTGGTGCCTATGCTCGGGCGTGCAGTCGGCTCACGCCCCCGTCCGACCGGAACTGCGGGGGCCGCGACGCAAGAGGGAACCTCGTGGACGGGTCGGCGGTACGGACGGCGGCACGGTGTGCGCGTGAAAACCTCCCTCCCCTTTCCGGTGCCTGTCGGGGCTCGTGACCAGGAGGTCGGACGTGATCGTGCCCGCGCAGGTTCCCGCCACGCTCGCCGGGGAGCGGGGCGGGACCCGCACCCCGGCGAGCGGTACCGTCTCCGGTGTCTGCCACGGCACCCTGGGCGAGCTGTACCAGGGCCCGCTGCGGGCGGGCGGCGATCCCGACATCGCGCTGGTGTCCTTCCCCGTGGACCGTCATGCCTGGGTGCACTTCACCCCGGGCTCGGAGCCGCCGAACCTGCTGCCGCTCGGGGAGAAGGCGGCGAAGGCCGCCCGGATCTTCCTGGAGCGCTTCGGACTCGACCTGCCGCCGGGCCGCTGGAGCACCCACTCCGAGCTGAAGGTGGGCGTGGGCATGGCCAGTTCGACAGCCGACATCGTGGCGACCCTGCGCTGTCTGTTCCGGCTGTTCGCCCTGCGGTACGACGCGGACGTGGTCCTCGGCGTCCTGGCGGCGATCGAACGGGCCGACAGCGTGTTCCTCGACGAGTTCGCCCTGCACCTCAGCGGCCGCCACCGGGTGGTCCGCCGGCTCGGCACCGACATCGGCTTCCACACCGCCTTCGTCACCGAGCCGGGCACGGTGGACACCGCCGCCGTCACCGCTCCGCTGCTGGAGCACTACCGGCGGCGCGGGGAGGAGTACCAGCGGTGCCTGACCGATCTGCTGAAGGCCTTCGACTCGGGCGACCCGGCGGCCGTGGCACGGGCGGCGACCAGCAGCGCCGCGCTCTCCCAGGAGGTGCTGCCCAAGGCCACGTTCGAGCGGGTGCTGGGCCACCGGGAGCGGTTCGGCGCCGACGGCGTCTTCGTCGCCCACACGGGGTGCCTGGTCGGCTACCTCTTCCGCCGTCGCCCCGGTCCCGACGTCAAGTCCGACCTGTCGGCCTTCTTCCACTCGCTCGGCCACCAGTGCTCGTTCGCCCGAGGTGGGTACGGGTGATCCACCCTCCTCGCCGACACCCCGGGGGTTCCCGGCCTCGTCCGGCTCATCCGCTCGCAGGGTCCGGTCCGGTGCGGCCGTCATCGTTCGCCGTCGGCGCGGCGCCCGCGTCCCGGAGGCCTGCGGGCCGCCGGGGGCGCGGTCGAGGCGCGGACGGCGAGGTCGACCGGCGGGTCGTCGACCGGCGGCGGTTGCGCGTCCGGCTGCTCGATGGCCTGCACCGGCAGGCGCAGTCCCGCGCGGGCCACGGTGTCGAACGGCTGGCGCACCGTGGTCAACGGCGGGGCGACGTACGCGGCGAGGGGATGTCGTCGAAGCCCACCACGCTGACGTCGTCCGGCACCCTCGGGCCGGCGTCGGTCAGCGCGCGGATCGGGCCGACGGCCATGTCGTCGTGGCGGCGAACACCGCGGTCACGTCCCCGTCGCGGGCCGGTCGGCGGCCGGCCGCGTAGCCCGAGGCGACGGACCAGTCATCGACGAGCACGGCGGGCTGCTCCTGCCGCGCTCCGCGAGGGTCGACCGCCGGCCTTCGAGGCGGTCCGGGCGGCGTACCACCGCGTCGGGCCCGCGAGGTGGTGGGCGGTCGTGTGCCCGAGGTCCAGGAGGTGGTCGGTCGCCGCCCGGGCCCGTTGCACGGCGTTGACCCCGGTGGCCACCGTCCGCGGGCCCCCGTGCGGCGCGGGCGCGCCCGGCAGTAACGGCACGTCGGCGGCGAAGGCGTCCGCCCCCTCGTCGATCGGCTCGGAGACGATGACGCCGTCGACGCCCTGGTGCAGCAGCGACCGCACGGCACCGGCGACGCCGCCCGGGTCGCCCTCCAGCGTGTCGACCACCCGGAGCGCGTAGCCCGCGTCGCGCGCGGCCCGCTCGACGCCGATGAGGAGCGAGGCGGGTCCGTACAGGGCGGTTCCCAGGGTGACCACGCCGATGGAGCGGGTCCGTCCGGAGGCCGGCGCCCGGGCCGCGCTGTTCAGGCGGTAGCCGAGTTCCCCGGCCGCTTCGAGCACCCGTCGGCGCGCCTCGGCGGAGACGTACCGCTCCCCGGTGAGAACCCTCGGCACCGTGTTCTGCGAGACGCCGGCCGGCCGGGCCACGTCCACGCTGCGCGGTGCCGGGGTCCCGCCCCGTCCTCCCCCTCGTGTCACCGGTGTCTCCCGTCGTCCGACTGCCCGCGTCCTGGCCAGTGCGGGCGAGCCGCCCCGCAGGTCGTGGGAGCGCTCCGGTCACAGGGGGGAGGTTCTCGGGCTCCGCCTCGCGCCGGCCGGTGAGACGGCCGCGTCCGGGAATACGGCGCGGCCACCCACAGCGAGCACGTCGAGGGCTCCCGAACGGACCGGTCGCGCCGGCGTCCGAGCCCCCGGCGAGGTCCGCGGACCTCGGCGGCCCGGACCGGCGGGAGCGGCCCGCCGGCGTCGTGCGACGAAACGGGGGAGCGCACCGGCCGGAGCCGGTGCGCCCTCCGTTCGCGGCCCGCTGCGGACCGTGCGATCAGGTGTTGTTGCCGCAGCTCCAGACCCACTTGTGGGCGGCCGCGTCGTCGTGCACGGCGCGGCCCAGACCGGCGGAGTAGCCGGCGGTCCAGGTGAAGGTGTGGCTGTTGTTGCGCAGGTTCCACTCGTGACCCTGCCCGAGACAGGCGTAGGCGCTCCGGTAGTTCTCGTTGTAGTAGATGTTCACCTGAGCGGGGGAGCCGCTGGTGCCCCGGTTGCCGACCCAGTCCACCTTGTTCTGGATCGAGTCCGGCCAGTCGGCGCTGTTGCCCTGGTTGCGGTAGGTCAGCCCGTTCTCGTCGGCGTAGGCGCAGAACTCGCCGGTGTTGCAGCCCCCGTCGGCCTGGGCCATGCCGGGGACGGCCAGGACGGCGGTCGCGGCCAGGGCCGCGCCGGCCAGGGCGGTACGAAGCTTGCTCATGATCTCCTCAGTCCTTCGCTCATGTCGGTCACTGCTGTCGGTGGCTGGTTGGGGCGCCGGATCGTTGCGCGGCCCGAGGGGGCGGTGGTCCCGGTGTCCCGGTCCGTGCCGTGGTCCCGCCGGCCGGCTGCCGTGCTGTCACGCGGTGTCAGCCCCGGCCGACCACACCGCGAGCCCTGGGCAGGGCCTGCCGTTGCAGGCGCCGTGCCGTGTCGTACGCCGTGCGGTACTCGCCGTACAGGACGTCCGCGTAGTGGCGGTCGAGGCGCTTCGCGGTCGTCGCGAGTCCGCTCACGCGGCCGCACTCGGCCTCGTCCACGGCCGCCGCGACGTCCTCGGCCTGGGCGTCCCGGCCGGTGTCCTCCATACGGACGGCCCGCAACGCCGGCGGATTGTCGGCCACATGACCGCGCTGCCGCATGCAGGCGCGCCAGGTGGCGAGCGCGGAGCGGAACGCCGGATCCTCGGCGACCCGGCCGACCCGCAGGCCGGGCAGACCGTTCACCACCTGGATCGAGCCGTACCAGGCGCGCACGTCCCCGTAGAGGGTGCGCCACGACTGTGCGGCGCAGCCCTTCTCGCTGTGGCTGAGGGTGCCGCCCATCGGGGGCGTCGCCGTGAGCCGGTCGCCGCCCTCGCCCGGCCCGTAGAGCGCGTCGCCGTAGGCCTCGTACCGCGCCTTCGGAAGCGAGTCGAGGTACCGCTTTCCCTCGCTGTTCCGCCAGTTCCGTTCCAGACGGCGCTCGATGTCCCGGCCGTAGCCGTGGCGGGCCGCCCAGGCGGCGTCGTCGATCCCGTAGGGGAACTCCCGGTAGTCCGGTGCCGACAGCCGGGGGGTGGGCCAGTAGCGGAAGCCCCGTCCGGCCAGGCAGTCCCGGATCAGCAGCTGTTCCGCGCGGTGCAGGAGGTCCAGCTCCGCCGTCGTCGGCTTGCGGGGCGGCTCGTGCCCAGCCGCGGCCACCGTGCCCGCTTTCCCGGTGGGCGGCCGGGCGGCCGGGTCGTCGCCGGTCGCCGCGACGGCCGCCGTGAGCAGGCCCGCGCAGATCGCGGCGGCGAGCAGCCACCGCAGTCCCACCCCAAGACGCACGAGCGCTCCCTCCCTGTGGGGCCGTCCCCGTGATGCCGGTCCCGTGGTGCCGGTCCCGGTCCCCTGTCGCGCCGGTGCCGTCCCGCGTGGTGTCCGTGCGGTCAGTGACCCGACGTCACGAAAGCTAGCCGTGGGGCGGGACGGGAGAACATCCGGAACGTGCGGGAGTCCCTTCCGGGGCCGGATGGGGCACCGTGCCGACGAACAGTCATGTGACGGAAAGGGGTGGAGTTCCTTGCGGCTCCGACGAGCGAGAGGTGCGGGCCGGGCGCCCGCGATACTGGTCGTGCTCATGGCAATGATGACGGTTCTGGAGGCCCTGGCGTCGGTGGCCTCCGCCGTGCCGCGGGCGGCGGGCCCGACGTCCGCGGCGGCGCCGGCCGCTCGGCCCGACTTCAAACTGCCCTTCGCCTGCAACCAGACCTGGCAGTTGCAGACGTACCGGGGCCACACGCCCGAGGACAAGAAGCTCGACATGTACCGGGTCGGCGCGCCCACCCTCGGCTCCACCGTGGCCGCGTCCGCGGCCGGCACGGTCACCGAGTTCTTCCCGCCGGGCGGCCTGGAGATCAACCACGGCAACGGCTGGTTCACGGTCTATCTGCACATGGACCGCATCGACGTGCGCCTCGGCCAGCAGGTCGCGTCCGGGGCCGCGCTCGGGCGGCTGGGCCTGGTCGGTACGACCGCGGCGCACCTGCACTACGAGCAGCTCTACGACAGCAACGGCGACAACGACGGCGAGACCGACGAGATGGTCCACCCGGTGATCCAGGGAACCGAGTACCGGCTCTCACCGGACGGCCCCTTCCCCCAGGTGACCAGCACCAACGCCTGTGGGGGCGGTGAGCCCGCGAAGTACTGGGTGGACACCTTCGCCGACGCGACCGGCTACGCCGCCGTGGACTGCGTCGGCGACTCCAGGCCCGAGTGCGCACCCCAGGGCACGCTGTTGCGGGGCACCAACTACGTCTTCTGCAAGAAGCTGGGCGACGAGGTACGGGTCGGGACCGCCCACAACCACTGGTGGCTGCTCACCGATCTCGACGAGGTGGCGCCCGGCGGGAAGGGCCGTGCCTTTGTGTCGGCGTACTACCTCCAGCGCTGGGGCAACGACGAGGCGAAGGACAACAACGGTGTCGTGATCCGCACCTGCACCGATGCGGACGTCCCCCGCACCGCGTGAGGTGACACCGGCTCAGGAACACTCGGGCACGGCGGGACGGTCCCTGGTCCGCACGGCGGGCAGCCAGCCCGTCCCGCTCGGGTCCGCGTCCGGGAGACGGACGCGGAACCAGCGGGCGGAACCGGTGCCGGTCTCGTCGGTGACCAGCGTCCCGCGGGGGACGTGGCAGTCGACGGGCAGCACGTCGCCGTGCCACACCCGGGTCACCACCACGTTCTCGACGGTGTAGGGACGTGCGGGGTCCACGGCGAGGCCGAGGCTGCACAGCGGGAGGCGGTCCTCGGCCCGGTCGCGGCACAGCTTCTCGACGTTGAACACCGTGACCCAGCCGGCCGGTTCGGTCCCGTCCCGCTCCTCGGGGCCGTCCCGGCCGAGGGCCACCGTCCAGCCGGCGGCGGCCGCTCCGCACAGCGCGGCGGCCACGGCGACACCGAGGAGCGTCCTGCGCCGTCCGCCGGCCCTCGGGACCGGTGCCGACCGCATCCGGGCCAGCAGGCTCTCGGCGGTGTGGGCGGCGCGTTCGGCGTGCGTGGGGGCCAGGCAGTCGGCGGCCAGCTCGCGCCAGAGGGGCGGCACGGCGCTGTCCAGCCGCAGCGGCGCGCGCCCCGCGGCGTACTCCTGCACGGCCGCCGCACGCGCCGTCGGGGTGGCCCCCGGAAACGGGGAGACACCGCCGGTGAACACCTGGTGGATCATGATGCCGAGGGCCCAGACGTCGTTGCTCTGCCGCACCTGGACCCCCCGCTCGCCCAGCGGCGCCCGCCAGCGTTCGGGGGGAAGGTAGTCGGGGGTGCCGAGCGGCGGCATGTAGCCGTGGGTGCCGTGGGTGCCGTCCAGTTCCACGGCGAGACCGAAGTCGGAGAGCCGGACCGAACCGTCGGCCATGATCAGCACGTTGTCGGGCTTGAGGTCGCCGTGCACCCAGCCCAGTCCGTGCAGATGGGCCAGCCCCTCGCAGATCTCGGTCAGGAGCCGCGACCTCTCGGACTCCGGCGCCCCCGGCCCGTCCTGTTCGAGGAGCCGGCGCAGGCTGTGCTCCGCCCGCTCCATGACCAGGACGACGGCCCCGTCGAGGACGTCGTCTCCGGGTTCGCTGAGCACGACCGAGTCGAGCATCCGGATCAGCCGCGGATGGCGGGTCCGGCGCCCCAACTCGCTCTCGCGCCGGGCGCTGTCCGCGAGGGCGCGCGCCTGGCGCGGGGCCAGTCCGGCGGTGGGCAGGAACTTGAGCGCGACGGCTGACGGCCGGTCCGTCACCGGCCCCGGTCCCGACTCCCCGTCGTCGGGAGCCGCGGGCCGCCCCTCGTAGACGGTCCCCCAGCCCCCGCTGGCGATCCGTTCGCCGACCTCCCACTCCCCCACCCGGTAGCCGGGCGGGAGGTGGTCCGGTGGCCCGCTCACGGGGCGGCCGCCCTCGCCCGTACCCCTCCTGCCGTCCGGGGCGGCAGCAGCGCGAGGTGTTCCTCCCGGACCAGTCCGAAGCGGAGCGCGAGTCCGACGACCGCCTCGCGCTTGCCGTTGCGGCGGGCGCCCTGTCCGGGTTCCGCGGCGGCGGGGACGCTCAGCCGGAGTTTCTCCTCGGCGAGGTAGTCGATGTGGGAGCTGACCGCACGGGCGCTGAGTCCGCCGTACTCCGGATGGTTGCCGAGCCGTTCGACGACCTGGGGCGTGGTCGGCACGGCGACCGCCGACTCGTCGCGCAGCCGGGGCTCGCAGAGCGCGACCAGGACCAGGAAGTAGGCGGCGGTCTCGTCCAGGGAGTAGGCGGTGAGGGTCTGCGTCCCCCAACCGCCGCCCGCGTGCTGCACACGGTCCGGATCGAGGTACACGTGGTCCGGCGCGAACACCTGGAAGCTCACCGTCGACCCCCGGGTGGGCAGGACGACCCGGGCGAACTCGAAGGGAATGGGCGCCCCGGCCCGGCGCGGCGGGACCCGCAGGTACTCGCCCGCCCCTTCCGGGTTCTCCACCAGGTAGCTGTGGCCGGTGCTGAAGTTGCTCAACTGCCAGTGGTCCTCGGTCACCCGGATCTCTCCCGCCAGCCGGGAGACCGCCGGATCGCCGAGCCGCAGTTCGACCGGCGTACCGGGCGATCCGCGTCCGAAGCGGGCCACGCCGCCCGGCCCCAGCCGCAGGGTCACCGGCCCCGCACCGTGGTCCGGCCGGCCCGCGGCCGGGTCCGGGAGGTGGATCACGACTCCGCTCATCT
This sequence comes from Streptomyces sp. NPDC030143, assembly GCF_055573695.1. Lineage (NCBI taxonomy): Bacteria > Bacillati > Actinomycetota > Actinomycetes > Kitasatosporales > Streptomycetaceae > Streptomyces > Streptomyces sp. NPDC030143. Next base: position 442,384 of record NZ_JBVIAY010000005.1, on the reverse strand, counting down.
CACTGTCCCCCCATCCTCGCCAGCGTCGTCCCATCGGCGCCGTACACGGTGAACGCCGGTGTCCCGCTGTGCATTTCGGTGACGTCCTCGCCCTGCTCCGAGGGGCTGCTGACCGCGTACGTCGTCACGAAGGCGGGCCGTCCGGCGGTGCGCACGATCGGCAGTTCGGTGGTCCGGCCGTGGTCCTCCATGGTGATCCGGGCGGCCGGTGTGCTCCCGGTGTACGCGAGGACGTGGACCACTCCCCCGTCGCGGGGGTACGCGCTCCGGGTCATCGGCACGCCCGGCTGGTAGACGTCCAACGGCCCCACGCAGGTGGGTTCCTCCTCGTCCGGTAAGGCGGTGCAGTACTCGTCGTCCCGCAACTCGTACCAGACGCCGAGCCCCGCTTCGATCCGCTGCCGCACCCGCACCACCCGAACGGGCGAGGTGGAGGAGGGTGCGGAGGCGGAGGGGCCCGCGGATCCGGGCGGGTCGAGGGACTGCACGGCGGGGGCCGCCCCGCTCCCGCCGTCGTCCTCGAGGGGTGTCCGGGCGAGGAAGAACGCCGCGGGGACGAGCACGGCCGCCGCCACCGCCATCCGCACCCGCCGCCGGCGTACGCGCCGGAGCGCCGCGCAGCGCCCCAGCACCTCCTCCCGTGGGAGCACGGTCACCGCACAGCGCTGCGCGGCCTCCTCGAGTTCCCTCCACAGTGCGGGGATCGGCGGCCGGGAGCCGTCGAGGTCCGCCTGCACGTCCGTCCTCTCGGCTCCGCGCCCCTCTCGCCGGTACGCCGGGAGACGCCTCCGGGGCGTAGACGGACAGTTCGGCACTCCTGCGGAGCTTCTTCAGGGCGCGGCTGGTCTGGCTCTTGACGTTGCCGACCGAACAGCCCAGCGCCTGTGCGGTCTCCTGCTCGCTGAGGCACTCCCAGTACCTCAGGACGACGACGGCCCGCTGCCGGGCCGGGAGGGCGGCGAGGGCGGCCAGCAGCACGGACCTGTTGTCGCTGGTGTCGTAGCTGTCGTCCCCCTCACCGGCGGGCGGCCGTTCGGGCAGCGTGGGCGTGAGCAGTTGCACCACCCGGCGCTTGCGCTGCCGGTTGGTGTTGTTGTTCACGAGCGCCCGGCGGACGTACTGATCGGGTACGTCGAGTCCGCGGATGTGGTTCCGGCGGAGGTAGACCTGGGCGAGCGTGGCCTGCACCAGGTCCTCGGCCTCGTGGTGGTCACCGCCGGTGAGCAGGTAGGCGGTGCGGAGCAGTCGTGGCCAGCGGGTGGCCGCGTAGGTCTCGAAGTCGGCGAGGTCGTCGGTCCCGGCCGCCCCCGCGTGCGTGTCGTGCGTGTCCTGCAAGGTCTCTTGCTTGGCGCTCTCGACGGTCCGGGCGTGGTCGGCGCCCCGTCCGAGATGAGCCCCCGGCATCCAGGGGCTGGTCGTTGCACACACCCCGTTTACCCCGTTCCTTCCCTTTCTCGCGCGCGAAGCCGGCGGAGCACGGATCGCTCCTCCTGGTAACACCCCTCCCTTCCGGCTCGAGTTGCACGCGGGGACGTTCCGGTTGCGACACGGCGTGAATCGGTCGGCGTACGATCCCATGGCGAGCGGCCTCCGGGACGAGACACAGGAGCACCGGAGGCGGGCGGATCACCGGAGGCACCGGAGGCGGGCGCATCGCGGACCGGGGCAGCGCCGCACGGGGCGCGCCGGGCGCATCGCGGCACAACAAAAAAGGGAAAGGAGGTCACCCACTCCTTTCCACTCTCAACGTATAGCGCACCGGGGGGCTTGCGGCAAGGCCCCCGTGGTGGCGCAGAATCTCCGGCCGAGGCCGGAATCAACGAAACGGGAGTCGCATGCGTGTGGTGTGGTCGACGTACGGGTCGCGCGGGGACGTCGAACCCCTGGCGGGACTCGCATCGGCGGTACGGGGAGCCGGCGCGCGGGTGCGGGTGTACGCGCCCCCGGACGAGGACTTCGCGCAGCGGCCGGCCGCTGTCGGCGTGCCGCTGACGCCGGCGCGGTTCCGCCGGGTCGCCGCCGTCGTGCACCACGGCGATGCCGGCACCACGACGACGGCCACCCGCGCCGGCACGCCGCAGGGGGTGGCTCGGACGGTGGACCAGCCGTACCGGGCCGGCCGGGTGGCCGAGCCGGGCATCGGCGTGGCACCCGACGGTCCGACGCCGGCCTTCACGTCCCCGTCCGCCGCGCTCACGACGGCCCCGGCCCCCGCGACCCGGGCACGGGCGGCGGCCGGCACGATCCGCACGGACGGAGCGGCGGTCGCCGCGCGGCTGACGTTCGACGGGATCAGCCGGGAACGGCCGCCCGGGCCCGCGTGAACCACGCGCGCACGCCGAGCAGGACTCGGCACACGACAACCGGCTCAGGTCTTCCGGCCGCCGGTCCGCACCCCTCGCCGCACCGCCTCGAACGCCGGCGGCCACACAACGGAGCCCATGCCTTGAACCCCTTGACCACCAGCGCGTTCGACCTTCCCGACCGCCTCTCGCCCAAGGCCGCCCCGGAGCTGATCGCCGGTGACGAGCGGCACTTCGCGGCGATCGCGGAGTGTCTCGCCCGGACGATCGCCGAGCTGACCGACCGTCTCGACGTCGCGCGCAGGGCGCCCGGCGGCATGGGCCAGGAGGCGATGGACCGGGACATCGAGATCCACCGGCTGACCGCCCGTCTGCGCACACTGCGGCGCTTCGGCCTCGACCTGTGCCTCGGGCACATGGTCGGCGCGCACGACACCGAACCCGTGTACGTCGGGCGCCTGGGCCTGACGGACGGCGAGGGCCGTCGGCTGCTGGTCGACTGGCGTTCCCCCGCGGCCGAGCCTTTCTTCGGCGCCACCCACGCCCGTCCGATGGGGCTGGCGAGCCGCCGCAGGTACCGCTGGAAGGACGGCCGGGTCGGCGACTACTGGGACGAGGTGTTCACCGCGGACGCCTTCGCCGGGCACCGCGCCTCGCTCGACGACCAGTCCGCCTTCATCGCCGGCCTGGGCGCCGACCGCTCGCCCCGGATGCGGGACGTGCTCGGCACCATCCAGGCCGACCAGGACGCGATCATCCGCGCCGGATCCCGCGGCACCCTCGTCGTCGACGGGGGTCCGGGCACCGGCAAGACCGTCGTCGCCCTGCACCGCTCGGCGTACCTGCTGCATGCGGACCCCCGCCTCGGTCACCGACGGGGAGGTGTGCTGTTCGTCGGTCCGCACCGGCCCTATCTCGCGTACGTCTCCGACGTCCTGCCCAGCCTCGGCGAGGAGGGCGTGCAGACCTGCGTCCTGCGGGACCTCGTCGCCGAGGGAGCCGGGGCGGCGGTCGAGAGCGACCCGGAGGTGGCCCGCCTGAAGTCGTCCGCGGACCTGGTGAAGGCGATCGAGAAGGCCGTCCGGTTCTACGAGGAGCCGCCCACCGAGGGGATGACGGTCACCACCCACTGGTCCGACATCCGCCTGAGCGCCGCCGACTGGGCGGTGGTGTTCGAGGCGGCCGAACCCGGAACGCCGCACAACGAGGCGCGCGGCCAGATCTGGGAGGAACTGCTCACCCTCCTGGTGGACCGGCACGAGGAGGACGCATCGGCGGACGACGGCGAGGTCTCGCCCGAGCTGCTGCGCAGGTCGCTGGCGCGCAACCGGGAGCTGCTGTCGGCCTTCAACCGGGCGTGGCCGCTGCTCGAGGCGGCGGACCTGGTCTCGGACCTGTGGTCGGTCCCCGCCTATCTGCGCATGTGCGCTCCCTGGCTCGGCCGCGACGAGGTCGAGAAGCTGCAACGCGCGGACGCCCGGGCCTGGACGGTGTCCGACCTTCCGCTCCTGGACGCGGCGCGGCAGCGACTGGGCGATCCGGAGGCGGCACGCCGCAGGCGTCGGCACGAGGCCGACGTCGCCGCCGAACGCGAGCGCATGAGCCAGGTCGTGGACGGCCTGATCGCGGTCGCGGACGACGAGTACGGCACGGGTCTGGTGACGATGCTGCGCGGTGCGGACTTCCATGACGCCCTGGTCGACGGGACCTCACCGGCCGACGCCGACCCGGACCGGCTCGCCGGCCCGTTCGCGCACATCGTCGTCGACGAGGCGCAGGAACTGACCGACGCGGAGTGGCAGATGCTGCTGCTGCGCTGTCCGTCGCGCAGCTTCACCGTCGTCGGGGACCGCGCCCAGGCCCGGCACGGGTTCACGGAGTCGTGGCGGGAGCGGCTGGAGCGGGTCGGGTTCGACCGGATCGACCTGGCCTCCCTGACCGTGAACTACCGGACGCCGGAGGAGATCATGGCGGCGGCCGAACCGGTGATCCGGGCCGTGCTCCCGGACGCCAACGTGCCGGCCTCCATCCGCACCGGCGGGATCCCGGTGGCGTACGGGTCCGCCGCGGACCTGGATTCCGTCCTCGAGACCTGGCTCGCCGCGCACGACGACGGGATCGCCTGCGTCATCGGCGCCCCCGCCTTCCGGACGACGTCCCGCGTCCGGTCGCTGACCCCGGAGCTGTCGAAGGGGCTGGAGTTCGACCTGGTCGTCCTCGTCGACCCGGAGAGGTTCGGCGAGGGCGTCGCGGGAGCGGTCGACCGCTACGTGGCGATGACCCGGGCCACCCAGCAGCTCGTCGTCCTCACCAGCCCCTGACACGGCCGGCGATCCGACGCCCCCCGCGATCCTCCCGCAGGCGGACCCGGTGCGCAGGTGCCGGGCCCGTGCCGAGCACCGAGTCCCGGGGGACCCCCCTGACGGGGTGCGCTGTGCACGGGGCGGCCTCCATGGGGCGGGCGTGCGGGCACGGGGCGGGCGGTGACCTCACGGCCGCCGCGAGCGCGGGCACGGTGGCGTGCGTGCAGGATGGGCGCCGTGCGGACACGGAAGGGCCGTCGGGGGACGCGGGGGCGGCCAGTCCGTGCACGCGGGGCGGCCGTCGGAGAACGCAAGGCGGCCGGCCAGGGGCGCAGGGGCCGGGGGCGCAGGGCGGCCGGGAGCGCACGCAGCCAGAGGCGCACGGCGGCCGGAGGCGCAGGGCGGCCGGAGGCGCACGGCGGCCGGAGGCGCACGGCGGCCGGAGGCGCACGGCGGCCGGAGGCACACGGCAGCCGGAGGCACACGGCAGCCGGAGGCGCAGGGCGCCGCCCGGCCGGGTGCTGGGGACTCAGGTCGATCCGGACTGCCGCCGGGCGTCGTCGGCGACCTGCCTGCCCGCGTCGCGTGCCTGCTCGGTCATCCGGCCGGCCTGGTCGCGCGCCTCGTCCTGAGTGGTGCGGGCGGCGTCCGCGGTGGTGTCCTTGACCTCCTGCGCCGCGCTCTGCGCGGCCTCCTTGGCCCCTTCCTTGAGGTTCTGTGCGGAATCGAGGGCGGCCTGCTTGACCGGCTCCAGCGCCTCGCCGCCGCGCTGCATCAGGTCGGAGGCCTTCTCCTGCTCCGCCTCGGACGCGGGCAGCATCGAGGACACCAGCATGCCGACGCCGAACGCGATCAGCCCCGCGGCCAGCGGACTGCCCTGGGTCTGACGCATCGCCTGGTCGGGCGCCTGGCGAATGGCCTCGCCCGCCTGGCCGGCGGCTTCGCGCGCCGTGTCGGCCGCCTGCTGGGTGCCCTCCTGAAGGGATCCGGCCGCCGACTGCGCGCTGGTCCTCACGTCGTGAGCGGCCTGTGAGGTGGACCCCATCACCCGCTCACGCATGCCGGAGACGGCACCGCGCATCTTCCGGGTGCGGCGGCGAGCCGCGCGTCGAGGGCTGGCCCGGTCCGCGAGCCGGTCGACGTCCGCCGACAGCCGGTCCCGGGTGAGGCCGATCTCGGCCCTCATCTGGTCGGGTGACGTGCCCATTGCGCATTCTCCTTCATCGTTTCGACGGTCCGTTCGGGCTTCGGCTCCACGGTGCGCATCCCCGCGCGACCCCGCTGGTAGAGCACGGCCGCGACGACGGCCCACACCGCGGTGACGATCAGTGCCGCCCAGCCTCCGTCCATCACGTTGGCCAGGCCGAGCACGGCCGCCAGCGACAGGAACAGCAGCACCATGTATCCGGCGAAGCCGGCTCCCCCGTACATGCCCGCGGCCTTGCCCGCCTTGCTCGCCTCCTGCCGGACCTCCGCCTTGGCCAGTTCGATCTCCTGACGGAGGAGGGTCTGCACGTCCGAGGCGATGACGGACAGCAGTTCGCCCACCGAACGGTCCTCGGCGCGCGACTCCACCGGGTGCGACCTGATCGAGGCCATCGCTCACACCTCCGGGAAGGGACGGCCCGGTGCGCCGCCCCGGCCGACGGCCGACGGGAAGGCGACGGCCTCCCGCTCGTCCGCCGCCACCTGTTCGGAGGCGGCCGGTATGCCGGGCTGCCCGGCCGGTGCGCCGTCCTGCCCGTGTCCGTCACCGGAGGAACGGTCGGCCTTCGCCGCCACCTTCACCAGTCGTCCGACGGTCAGCCCCGCCAGCAGGGCGCCGCCCAGGAACGCTCCGGGGCGACGGCGGGCGAAGTCCTGGACGTCGGACAGGACGCCCTCGACTCCCTGCCTCTCCAGGTAGTCGGCCGCCCGGTGCCCGCGGTCGGCCACCTGTCCCGCGAGGTTGCGGGCCGGGGAGTCGCCGCGGGCGTTCTCCGCCAGTCCGGCCAGGTCGTCCGCCCACTGGTGCAGCGTCCCGGCCGCCCGCTTGGTCTGCTCCTCGGCTTCGCCCATCGCGCGGCCGCGCAGGTCGTGGGCGACCGCGCCCGCCTGCTGCCGGACCTCGCCGGCCACCGCCTTGGCCTGGTCCGCGGCGGTGCCGGCCACCTGGCCGGCCGCCTGCTTGGCCTGGTCGGCCGTGGCCGACGCCTGTGTCCCGGCCGTGTCGCCGACCTGCTGCCATCTCTTCGTGTTGCCCTGTGCTGCCTCACTCATCGGCCGGTCCTCCTCGACAGACACATGTACCGATTTGTCCGTTTCACTCCGGGTGACTGCTTTGGCGGCTTCCATGCACGCAGGAGGGGAAAACTTCCCGTGACCGGATCCGTACGCCCGGTGGCGAGCCCTCTTGTCAGGCCGTCAGGTGCCGCTCGAGCCAGTCAGCGGCGGCACGGCGGAACAGGCGCCGGTTGTCGGCACGCTGGAAGTCGTGTCCCTCGTTGAGCAGCGTGAGCAGTTCGGCGGCCCGGCCGCGTTCGCGTGCCGCCCGGACGAACTGTTCCGACTCCCGCGGCGGCACGTTGGTGTCGTGCTCCCCGTGGACGGCGAGGACCGGGACGCGCAGCGCGTCGATGCGGCTCATGGGCGACAGGGAGCGCAGCAGGTCGCGATCGCGTTCCGGGTGGCCGTACTTGTGCGCCGCCGACTGGGCGATCCACGGTTCGGTGCCCTCGAAGAACGTCGCGAAGTCGGACATCCCGCAGACCGCCACCCCGGTGCGGAACAGCTCGGGATGCCAGACCAGGGAGGCGAAGGTGAGGTAGCCGCCGTAGGAGCGGCCCATGACGGCCAGCCGTGACGGGTCGGCCGGGCCGGCCACCACCGCGTGGGCCGCGCAGTCGGCCACGTCGTCGAGCGCGGCGAACCGACCCGCCCCCAGGTCGGCGTCGACGAACGAGCGTCCGTGGCCGGAGGAGCCGCGGACGTCGGGGGCGAACACGTCCAGCCCCCGCCCCAGGATCTCGTGGTAGAGCGGGCTGAGGACCGGGCGTTCCTGTTCCTCCGGTCCGCCGTGCAGATGGATCACACACGGCGCCGGCTCCCCCGGCCCCCTGCCGGGCGCGCGGTAGTACCAGCCGTGCAGCGGCTGCCCGTCCCGTGCGGTCAGGCTCAGCGGGACCGGGCGCACCGGCGGGCGGCCCGGGGGGACGGCGTCCTCGTCCCGGGACGACCACGGGGTACGGAGCAGGGACACGCCCTCGGGGAGCCACCACACGCCCGGGCGGCGCTGCGAGCCGGACAGCGCCAGGGCCAGTCGTCCGGTACCGGCGGGCACGATCCGGGTGACCACCTCGTGGGGCAGGGGGACGGGCCGCGGCGGTCCGGTGAGCGACCCGGCGTCCTCCGGCGGGAGGGTGTCGACGACCTCCAGTTCGCTGGCGCCCCGGACGTTCCACGCCAGGACGGCGGCCCGGCCGTCGAGGGAGAACCCCAGCAGTTCCAGGCCGCAGCCCTCCCGCTCGGCCGCGACGGACCAGCCGCGGGGCCGCCCCTCGGGGTCGAGGTCGGCGGCGAGCAGCGCGGCGAACTCCCGGTCGGCGTCGCTGCGCAGCCACAACACGTCCGCCCGGGGGGAGAACCTGCCGATCCACGGGTCGCCGTCGGCCACCCGCACGACATGGGTTGTGACGAGGTCGGTGGTGCGCACGACCACCGCCTCGCGCCGCCCGCGCGGTCCCCGGCGCAGCAGGGCCAGGCCGCCGTCGCGGCTGAGGTCGCACACGCGCAGCGTCGCGGCGTCCTTCTCGCCGGCGAGGAGAACCGGGGCGGTCAGGCCGTCGGGGTCGACCAGGTAGGCGGACAGCCCGTCGCCGAAGCCGGCCGTCGCGGCGGTCCCCCGGTCCCGGAGACCGTGGGCGGCGTCGGCGGTCGCGGCGGTCCCCCGGTCCCGGGGATCGTGGGCGGCGCCGGCGGTCGCGGAGTACGACACCTCGGCCCGGGTGCCGGTGAGCGGTGCCGCGCCGAGGAGCACGGCGTCGCCGTCCCGGCCCGACCAGCCGGCCGGCAGCCGCCCGACGTACCCGCCGGTCTCGGCCGGGAGGTCGGCCCCGCTGTCCGGGGACACGGGCGGGGCGGTCGGGACGGCGACGGTGACCGCCACGGCCGACCCGTCGTGCGCCCAGCAGCCCAGGTAGGCCGAGGTGTCCGGTTCGGCCCCGGCCAGGATGTGCCGGTCGGTGCCGTCGGGGCGTACGCACAGCACCCGGGTGTGCTCGCCGCCGCCCGGGGCGGTGGTGTAGGCGATCCAGCGGCCGTCGGGCGACCAGGACACCTCGCGGACGGGGTCCGGGTCCGCGTCGAGCAGGCGCGCCTCGCCTCCGCCGAGGGGCCCCGCCCACAGCTGGGGCACTCCGCCCCGGTCGCAGATGAAGGCCACCTGCGCTCCGGCGGGATCGGCCGAGGGGTACCAGCAGCCGTGGGCGATGAGCCGGGTCGCGGGGTCGCGGGGACCGGAGGCGTCCGGCAGCGGCACCCGGGCGGGGGCCGCGTAGGCCGTGGGCCGGTCGTGCCGGCCCGGCGGGGCCTCCCGGTCCGGTGGGGGCCGCGTCGGAGGCGCCTGGTCCGGCGGGGCCCCCTGGTCCGTCGGGGGCCGCTCCGGGCCGTACGTCGGGCGCGGCGCGGGGGGACGTCCGGCGAGGGCCGCGCGCGGGTCGGGCGCGGCCGGGCCGGACGGTGCGGGCAGGTCGGTCATATTCCGTGCGTCTGAAGCCATATCTCCAGCAGGGCCGCTTGCCACAGCGCGTTCGCGCCGCGCCGGGTGCGGTGTTCGTCGGGGGCCGCCAGGAGGTCGGCGAGGTAGGCGTCCTGGAAGAGGCCGCGCCGCCTCGCCTCGGGGGCTCGCAGTGCTTCCCGTACCCGGTCCAGGACGGGACCGGCCATGTGGGTGATCGCCGGTACCGGGAAGTAGCCCTTGGGACGGTCGACCACGGCGTGGGGCAGCAGTTTGCGGCCCGCCTCCTTGAGCACGCCCTTGCCGCCGTCGGCGAGCTTGAGGTCCGGCGGGCAGGCGGCCGCCAGTTCCACCAGCTCGTGGTCCAGGAAGGGCACGCGGGCCTCCAGGCCCCAGTCCATGGTCATGTTGTCGACCCGCTTGACCGGGTCGTCCACCAGCATGACGTGGGTGTCCAGTCGCAGGGCGGCGTCGAGCGCGGTCTCGGCGCCCGGCCGCGCCATGTGGTCGCGGACGAAGCGGCCGGAGACGTCGTCCTCGGGCAGCATGTGCGGTTGCAGCATGCCGGCGAGGTCGGCGTGCGGCCGGTCGAAGTAGGTGTCGGCGTACCGGTCGGCCGCCTCCGCACGGGCGGCCGCGGCCATGCGCGGGTACCAGTGGTAGCCGGCGAACACCTCGTCGGCTCCCTGTCCGCTCTGGACGACCTTCACCTCTTCGGCCACCTGCTCGGCCAGCAGGTGGAACGCGACGACGTCATGGCTGATCATCGGCTCGCTCATCGCCGCGACGGCTCCGTCCAACGCCGTCGACACCCGTTCGGAGGGAACCCTGAGCTGGTGGTGGTCGGTGGCGTACTCCCGGGCGACCAGGTCGGAGTAGGCGAACTCGTCCCCGCTGTCGCCGCCCTCCGCGTCGAAGCCCACGCTGAAGGTCGCCAGGTCCCGCTGCCCCTCGTCGGCCAGCAGCGCCACGATGAGGCTGGAGTCCAGACCGCCGGAGAGCAGCACGCCGACGGGCACGTCGGCGACCATCCGCCGGCGCACCGCGGTGCGCAGCGCCTCCAGCACGGCGTCACGCCACTCGCTCGGGCCCATGTCCGCGTACTCGGGGCGGCGTGTGTACGACGGCTGCCAGTAGTGGTGGTCGTGGTGGGTGCCGTCCGGTTCGACGACCCGCACGGTGGCCGGGGGAAGCTTGCGCACCCCGGTCAGGACGGTGCGGGGGGCCGCCACGGTCGCGTGCCAGCTGAGGTACTGGTGCACGGCGACCGGGTCGAGCGAGGTGTCGACGTCACCGGCCGCGAGCAGCGCCGGGAGCGACGAGGCGAACCGGAGCCGTCCGGGGGTCTGCGCCAGGTAGAGCGGCTTGATGCCGAGCCGGTCGCGGCCCAGCACCAGACGCCCGGTGCGGTGTTCGACGAGGGCGAAGGCGAACATGCCGTAGAAGTGGTCGACGCAGTGGACGCCCCACTGCCGGTACGCCTTGAGGATGACCTCGGTGTCGGAGGTCGAGGTGAAGCGGTGACCGAGGGCCCGCAGTTCCTCGCGGAGCTCCTGGTAGTTGTAGACGCAGCCGTTGAAGACACCGGTGATCCCCTCGCGGGCGTCGGTCATCGGCTGGGCCCCGGACTCGGACAGGTCGATGATCTTCAGCCGCCGGTGGGCCAGGGCCACCGCGCCCCGGGACCAGGTCCCCTCGCCGTCGGGTCCGCGGGCGGCGAGCCGGTCGCTCATCCGTTCCACGGCCGCGAGGTCGGGCCGTCCGCCGTCGAAGCGCATCTCCCCGCTCAGGCCGCACATCACGCACCACCTCCCCGGTGCACGGCAGCGGTCCGGGGAGGTCCGCCGCCGGCGGAGCTTCTCGTCGGAGCCTGGACGGGGCTGGTCGACATGGTGGTACGTCTCCTTCGGGAAAAGGGTGATTCAGGGGAACAGGAAGGGGGCCGGATGCCGCCCGGGCGGACCTGCCCACGGCGTCGGTCGCCTCAGCGGCCGGGGACCCTCGCCGGCCGGGTGCCGAGGGCGTCGTTCAGGCCCAGGTCCCCGCCCGTGGGAACGCCTCCGGTCGGGCCGGGGGCGGGACGGGGACGCCTGCCGCTGTCGCCGCGCGTCTCGGCGATGACCAGGTCGGTGCAGGCCAGCAGGTCCTCCTGCGCGGCCGTGCGGCGCATGCGATGGGCGGCGCTGCCGTCCGCCAGGGCCCGCTCGGTGAGCGCGCGGACGGTCTGCCAGTCGCCCTCGGCCTCCAGCGCCGGGCGCACCCGCTCCAGCAGGCGGCCGACGACCTGTGCCGCCGACGCCTCGTGGCGGGTGACCGGGTCGACCAGGGCGCCTTCGAGACCGGAGCGGGCGGCCCGCCAGGCGGCGGCGCGCAGCCATTCGTGCCGGCCCGAGCAGACGGGCGCCGCGGGGCCCTCCAGCCGTCGGCGGGCGTCGGTGACCAGGGCGCGGAAGAGTGCGGCGACGAGCACGACCGTCTCCGCGCGCGGGCAGGAGTCGCAGATGCGCAGTTCGAGGGTCTGCTGGTGCGCCGAGGGGCGGATGTCGTGGTAGATCATCCCCGCGTCGCTGATCACGCCCGAGTCGATGAGGTCCCGCACGGCCGCGTCGTACGCGGCGGCGTCGGGGAAGCACCCGACCGGCCCGGCGGTGGGCCAGCGCTGCCACACCATGGTCCGCCAGCTCGCGTAACCGGTGTCGGCGCCCAGCCAGAACGGCGAGCTGGCCGACAGGGCGAGGAGGGCGTGCAGCCACGGCGACACCTCGCACATGATCCGTACCGCGGTGTCGCGGTCGGGGACGTCCACGTGGACGTGGGCTCCGCAGATGAGCTGCTCGTCGGCGACCATGCGGTAGTCGTCGACCATGCGGCGGTAGCGGAGACCGCCGGTGGGGTGGATGGCCGCCGTGCGGGCCAGCGGCACCGTGCCCGCGGCCACGACGGCCAGTCCCTGTGCGGACGCGGCGGCGTCCAGCTGCCGACGGGTGCCGACAAGGTCGTGGTACAGGTCGTCCAGGGAGGCGTGCACGCCGCTGTTGGTCTCGACGGCTGCCTGTTGCAACTCGGTCGTGAAGGTTTTCGGGGGCAGGCCTTCCAGCACCGTGTCGGCACGCGGCACCAGCAGGCCGGTCTCCACCTCGACGAGGTGGAACTCCTCCTCCACTCCGATACGAACGGTCACGGCCACTCCTAGAGGGACGGGCGGACGCTTGGGTGCCCCGGTCCGAATCCGGCCCCGCCGGGGGGACGAGGCGACTGAACTGTCCACCTCGGAGTTCCCAGATGACCCGCGACTAAGCGTCGAACGCTCTTCAGAGGCCCGTACACCTCAGGTGAGCGTTGCGCCAGTCGAGCGGCGTCCCACCGGCTGCCTTCCGGGCATACGGGCAGGGCCCGCCCCGACGCGGATGGTGGGCGGGCCCTGTCCGCGCGTCGATTGTCGAGGCCGGCGACGCCGGCGGCCACGAGTGCGCGAGGGGTGCCGGCGGTGCTCCGCGCACACCCCGTGCGCACGGCGCGCACATCCTGCTCGCGGCGCGCACGGCCTGCTCGCGGCGCGCACGGCGTACGAGCGCGCCCGGCGATCCGGACGGCACGGACCACGACACCCGAACCGGGACCCACCCCTACGGGGAGGCTTGGGGCAGAGGCTCCCCGGCCGCCCTCGCCGGCCCGGCACCGGCCCGCAGGCCCCCCGCTCCCCCACGGGGACGCACGGCGGCGCGCGGGCGCCGTACAGGTGCCCCGGTGCGCGCGCGTGACGCCTGCCGCGGATGGGCAGGCGCCCTTCAGTGGGAACCGACGGCGAGCCGTGGGCCCCACGTGATCACCCGCCCGCCGCGACGACGATACTGACAGGCACCCGTCGTCCCCGCCCCTCACGAATGGACCCATGCTCACCTCCCCGACCGTCCCGCCCGCGGCCCCCTCCACCGTGTGGCTGGCGCGCGGCCGTCACACCGGGCCCGCCGCGCCGGACGTCCTGCGCAAGAACCTCCGGTCGCTCAAGGACGAGGCGACCCTCCAGGACTTCATGGAACTGCCCGACCCCGACACCGCCGAGGGCGGGCTGGTCTTCGAGGCGCGCTGGCAGGTGCCCGAGGACGTCACCGTGCGCGCCCGGCTGACGCTCGGACCCTGGTCGGGGCAGGGGCAGGAGTGGACGCTCGCCGCGGAGGCCGAGCGGCCCTGGGACTCCCGGTGGCCGTCGCCCGCCGCGATGTTCTGGCCCTGGGAGGCGGACGCCCCCTGGGGGCACGAGACCGTGACCGGGCTGCGCTACCTCGCCGTCAACCCGCTGCCCGCCGACGACAAGGAGGTGCGCCGCGCCCTGCGCAACGCCCTGCGCGACACCTGGACGATCCATGTCGTGGTGCACGAGGCGATGACGCCCGACGAGCGGGGCCGCCGGTCGCTGGTCCCGCTGCTGCCCGAGGGTCTGCACCACCGGGTGGTGGAGCTCCGGGCCGCTCCCCAGCAGCTGCGCACCGTCAACTGGGCGCTGCGCGAGGTCGGCGTGGAGCTGCCGCGCGGCGGCGCGCTGGTCCTGCCGGGCTCGCCGGCACCGGCCGCGTACGAGCCCGGGGAGTTCTCGGTGCGCAGTGTGTTCCTGGACGGCTCGCACCCCACGGAGCTGCTGGCGGCGGTGCGCCGGTTCGCGGCCCTGCCGAAGCCGCTGCCCGACGGCGGCGAGGCCGCGCTGACGGCGCTGCGCGAGGAGTGGCAGCTGTTGACCCTGGAGGAGGAGCTGGCCCGGGAGCGCCGGCTCGTGGCGATGTACCGCGAGGCGCTCGAGGCGATGACGCAGTCCCGGGACCTGTACCGGGAGGCCGCCGAGCAGGCCCACGAGGCGCTGGCCGCCTACCGGGAGGCGGCCGAGGCGGCCGGTGAGCGTCCGCAGCCGCCGGCCAGGCCGAGCGGCTCGCCGTTCCAGCAGCTGGGCCGCACCCTGGAACGGCTCAGGGAGTCCGCCAAGGCCCTGCGGCCGGCCCCCGCGACCCCGTCGTCCGCGCCCGGGTCCGCCTCGGCGGCGGACGCCGACGCGAGCCCGCGGGACCCCGCGGACGCCGTCACGTTCACACGGGACGCCGCGGGCGCCACCGACGCCGACGCCGACGCGCTCAGGCGGGAGGCCACCGACGCCGACACGCGGAAGGCGGGCGCCGCGGACGGCTCCGGGCCGCCCGGCGACTGAGCGACTGAGCGGCTGAGCGTCCCGGGCGACCTCAGCAGAACAGCGGCAGCCGGTCGGCGTCCGCCCCGAGCGCACGCCGTTCTCCGGCGGTGAGCGGCGTGCGGCCGGTGGCCGCCCGCGCGTAGTGCTCGTCGCTCCACTCCACGGGCACGGGCACGGGCCGGCCCAGCAGTCCGTCGAGGGTCTGCCGTACGGCGGCGAGGCCGGCGGGGGCGGGGCGGGCAGTTCCCGGACCGGGTCGAGGTGGTGCACGGCCGCCTCGACGGCGAGGGTGGCGACCAGGTCGCCGGCGGTCAGCACGTGCCCCTGCGTGGCGACCGGCCGGTCGAGGTCGGCTGCGGCCGCCGCGGTGACGGTGGCCGCGGCCCCTCGTTACACCCCAATGAGCCACACATACGGCCCGTTGCCCCGGAAGGCTCCGGCCCCACGGGTCGGCCTCCTCCCACCCACCGCCGCCGGGTGACCGACGACCGCCGCTCCGTCGCCTGCGCGTTCGGGATACCGCCCTTGGCCGCCCACTGACGGAGCTTGGCGACCTTGTCCCAGTCCTGCGAGCGTGCGGTAGGTCTCGCGCAGCGCGGCCACCTGCTGCGGCTCGTGCGCGGCGTGGGATGCGGTCATGCCGGCAGCTCAGGCAGCCGCGATCCTCCCGCGACGAGAGCCGCCCCGGAGGCGGAAGCCTCCCCTCCCAGGGACGACCGCCTCCAGGGTCGGAAGCCTCCTCGGGCACGGGAGTATCCCGGGGACGGGAGTATCCCGGGGACGGGTTCCCCGGTACAGGTGTCCCGGGGACGGGAGTATTCCGGGGCGGGAGGTGTCGTTCGGTGCGACCTGGATACGCGGTTGCCACGCCGGCACGGATCCTCCCGGAAGGGCTCGACGACATGGCTGACACGGGCAGCGAGCACGTCCACCGCTCCGAGACGACCCTGCGCGTCAACGGCAAGCCGCACACCCTCACCGTCGACCACCGGCGGGTGCTCCTGGACCTGCTGCGGGAGGACCTGGATCTCACCGGCGCCAAGAAGGGCTGCGACCACGGACAGTGCGGGGCCTGCACGGTCCTCGTCGACGGGCGGCGCCTCAACAGCTGTCTGCTGCTCGCGGTCGCCCTCGACGGCTGTGACGTCACCACCGTCGAGGGACTGTCCGGTGACGGCGAGGAGCCGCACCCCCTCCAGCGGGCGTTCATGGAGCACGACGCCTTCCAGTGCGGGTACTGCACACCGGGACAGATCTGCTCGGCGGTCGGGGCGATCGCCGAGGCGGAGGCGGGGCATCCCTCGCACGTCACCGACGCCCGCGCTCCGTCCGGGCCGGTGCCCCTGGACCGGGCGGAGATCCGGGAGCGGCTCAGCGGCAACCTCTGCCGGTGCGGCGCGTATCCCCGCATCGTCGACGCGGTCGAGGACGTGATCCGGTGAAGCCCTTCGCCTACGTACGGCCCGCGAGCCTCGCCGAGGCCGCCGACGCCTACGCCTGCCACCCGGGCGCCCGCTACCTGGGCGGCGGCACCAACCTGGTGGACCTGATGAAGCTGGGCGTCGAACAGCCGGCCGCCCTCATCGACGTCACCCGGCTCCCCCTGGACCGGATCGTCGAACTGCCGGACGGCACCCTGCGGGTCGGGGCCCTGGTGCGCAACAGCGACCTCGCCGCGCACCCGCTCGTGCGCGCGCGTCACCCGGTCCTGTCGCAGGCGGTCCTCGCGGGTGCCTCGGGCCAGTTGCGCAACGCCGCCACCACGGGCGGCAACCTGCTCCAGCGCACCCGCTGCCCCTACTTCCAGGACGTCTCCAAGCCCTGCAACAAACGCGAGCCGGGCAGCGGCTGCGGCGCCCTGGAGGGCGTCCACCGCGACCACGCGGTGCTCGGGCACTCCGCGCACTGCGTCGCCACCCACCCCTCCGACATGGCCGTGGCCCTGGCGGCGCTCGACGCGCAGGTCGAGCTGTACGGGCTCGCCGGGGTGCGCCGGGTGGCCGCCGCCGACTTCCACCGGCTGCCCGGCGACCGTCCGGAGCGCGACACCGTCGTCGAGCCCGGCGAGCTGGTCACCGGTGTGCTGCTGCCCGCCGGCACGGCCGGCCTGCCGTCGGCCTACCGCAAGGCCCGCGACCGGGCGTCGTACGCCTTCGCGCTGGCCTCCGTCGCCGCGGTGCTGGAGGTGACGGACGGTGTCGTCGCGCGGGCCGGGATCGCCTTCGGGGCGCTGGCGCACCGGCCGTGGCGGGCCCGGCGGGCCGAGGAGGCGCTGCGGGGAGCGGCGCCCACGGCGGCGGCGTTCGAGCACGCCGTCGACCTCGAACTGTCGGACGCCCGGCCGCTGCGCGACAACGCCTACAAGGTGCCCCTCGCCCGCAATCTCGCCGTCGACGTCCTGACGGGCCTCGCGCGGCACCGGGAGGTGTCATGACCGCCACCGCCGCGGGCACGCCTGCGGAGCGCCGGGAAGGCCGGGAGAAGGTCACCGGGACCGCCCGCTACGCCGCCGAGTTCCCCTCCCCGGAGCGGCTGTTCGCGCGGCCGGTGCCGGCGACCGTGGCGCGCGGCCGGGTCACCCGCGTCGACGCGACGGAGGCGCTCGCCCTGCCGGGGGTCGTCGCCGTGCTGACCCACGAGAACGCGCCCCGCCTCGCCGCACCGGACGATCCGACCCTGGCCGTCCTCCGGGGACCCGAGGTGCCGCACCGGGGCTGGTTCGTCGCGCTGGTGGTGGCCGACGGCCCGGAGACGGCCCGGGCCGGCGCCGCCGCCGTCCGCGTCGAGTACGCCGCGGAGCCGCACGACGTGACGCTGTCCGCCGGGCACCCGGAGGCGTACGTCCCCGCGGAGGCCAACGCCGGCCAGCCCGCCGTCCGGGAACAGGGCGACCCGGAAGGGGCGTTCGCCTCCGCGGCCGTCCGGGTCGACGTCGGCTACCGGGTTCCGCCGCTGCACAACCACCCCATGGAGCCGCACGCCAGCACCGCGCACTGGGACGGCGAACGGCTGACGGTGCACACCTCCAGCCAGGGCACCGCGGCCGTACGGGACGTGCTCGCCGCGATGTCCGGGCTGGACGAGGAGCGGATCACGGTGGTCGCCGAGCACGTCGGGGGCGGGTTCGGGTCCAAGGGCACACCCCGGCCGGACGTCGTGCTCGCGGTGCTGGCCGCCCGGCACACCGGCCGTCCGGTGACGGTCGTCCTGCCCCGCCGGGTGCTGCCCTCGATCGTCGGCCACCGGGCCCCCACGCTGCACCGGCTGCGGCTGGGCGCGGACGCCGACGGCCGGCTGACGTCCCTCGTCCACGAGGTCACCACGCACACCTCCCGGGTGAAGGAGTTCGTGGAGCAGGCGGCGACCCCGGGGCGCGTGATGTACGCCTGCCGCACCAGCCGCACGCTGCACCGGGTGGTGCCGCTCGACGTGCCCACGCCGTCCTGGATGCGCGCGCCCGGGGAGGCGCCGGGGATGTACGCCCTGGAGTCGGCCATGGACGAACTGGCCAGCGAACTGGGCCTGGACCCCGTCGAGCTGCGGATCCGCAACGAGCCGGAGACCGAGCCGGACAGCGGCCGGCCGTTCAGCAGCCGGCATCTCGTCGAGTGCCTGCGGGAGGGCGCCCGCCGGTTCGGCTGGGACGGCCGCGATCCTCGTCCCCGGTCGCACGCCGAAGGCCCGCTGCTGGTCGGGACGGGGGTGGCCGCCGCGACCTACCCGGTGCTGGTGTCGCCGTCGACGGCGGCGGCGCGCGCCCTGCCCGACGGGACCTTCCTCGTCGAGGTCAACGCGACCGACATCGGCACCGGTGCCCGTACGGTGCTCGCGCAGGTCGCGGCGGACGCGCTGGGCGTCCCGCCCGACCGGGTCCGGATCCGGGTGGGCAGCAGCGACCTGCCGTCGGCCCCGCTGGCCGGCGGCTCCTCCGGCACCGCCTCCTGGGGCTGGGCCGTCCACGAGGCCTGCGGGCGGCTCGCGGACCGCCTGACCGGCTTCCCCGGCCCGGTCCCCGCGGCGGGACTGGTCGCTCACGCCGACACGACCGGCACGGCGGACGCCGAGTCCCCCTACGCGCGGCACGCCTTCGGGGCGCACTTCGCGGAGGTGTCCGTGGACACCGTGACCGGAGAGGTGCGGGCACGACGGCTGATGGGGGTGTACGCGGCGGGCCGCATCCTCAACCCCCGCACCGCGCGCTCGCAGTTCGTCGGCGGCATGACGATGGGCCTGGGCATGGCGCTCACCGAGGGCAGCACCGTGGACCCCGCCTTCGGCGACTTCACCGAGTCCGACCTGGCGTCCTACCACGTGCCCTCGCACGCCGACGTACCGGACGTCGACGCCCACTGGATCGAGGAGGACGACCCCCATCTCAACCCGACGGGCGGCAAGGGGATCGGCGAGATCGGCATCGTCGGCACGGCGGCCGCCCTCGGCAACGCCGTGTTCCACGCGACCGGCGTCCGCCTGCGCGAGCTGCCCCTGACACCGGACCGGGTGCTGACGGCGTTGACGGGGGACGCACGGCGCGGGGACTGAGCCGTTCGGGTGCGGCACCCGTGTGACAACGGCGGCCCCCGGTGCCGTCGGAGGCGGCACGCGGGCGGCCGGTGCGATATTCGTCCCGCCGACGGGGAGTTCGGGAATCGAAAACGGGGAAATCGAGAACCGGGGGAACGACCGGACACCGCGCGACGGACCGCGCACAGGGAGGGCCCGTGGATGCGACCACCACGCTCGTGACCGTCGCGGCGGTACTGGCGGCGGCGCTGTTCGCCGTGGCCGCCTGGGTGCTGGTACGCCTGGTCCGGGCCCGCAGGGGTCTGCGGCAGGCGGGTCTTCCGACCGGGCCGCGCTGGGTGTTCTGGGGCGCTGTCGCGTACTTCGTCCTCCCGACCGACGTGATGCCCGACCCGGTCTACCTCGATGACATCGGTGTCCTGCTGCTCGCCCTGCGCTCCCTGCGCCGCGCTCCCGACCGCGCGGACAGTCTCAACTGATCACCTGAGAAGACGTTTTCACGTCGGTTTCACACCTGTTTCACTGTCGCACGAGGCCCATCGCCCCTGCTCAGCTCCCTGCGCCGCGTTCCACTCCCGTGATGATCACGGAGAGTAAGGAAACCAACCACCCGTTCGATCCGTATAAGTGACTGTAGGTCGCATCAAGCAGCGGGCCCGAGTGACGTCGCACAGCGGCACCGCTTGATCAAAGCAGTACCGACGAGGGAGAGACGATGCAACCGTTCGCGCTCAACTACGCACGCCCCGCGGCGGAGTTGGAGTTCGCCACTCCATACGCCTATGACCCCGGAATGCAGTTGAACGTGCTCTTCGACGGCCGGATCGCCGCCCGTGACCACGCCCTGTTGAGAGAGCTCGGTACGACGACCTCGACCGCGGGCTCCAAGACACACTTCGACGACTGAGCACGGGCCGAGGCAAGATGACCGTGCTCATCCTGACCTGCGAGGAGGACGTCACGGCGGACATGGTGGTCGTCCACCTGCACGCCGCCGGCGTCCCCGTCGTACGGCTCGACCCCGCCGACCTCACCGGCACCGTCGCTCTCTCCGGGGAGTACGTGCACGGTGCCTTCCGGGGCCATCTGTCGTCCGCCGGGCGGCTGGTGAGCCTCGACTCGCTGCGGTCCGTCTGGATCCGCCGGCCGGGCGTGGCGGCGGCCCGGGCGCCCGAACCGAACGCGTGGCTCACGGAGGAGGCCTCGCAGGCGCTGTACGGCATGCTCCGCGGCAGCGAGGCACGCTGGATGAACCACCCGGACGCCGCCCGGCGCGCCCGGCACAAGCCCTGGCAGTTGCGGCTCGCCCAGCGCAGCGGGCTGCCGGTGCCGGCGACGCTCATCACGACGTTCCCTCAGGCGGCGCGGGACTTCGCCGAGCGCTACCCGGACCTGGTGGTCAAGCCGGTGTCCGGGGCGCACCCCCAGGACCCGCCCCGGGCGGTGCCGACGACCCGGGTCCCGCCCGGCACCGACTTCACTGCCGTGGCCTACGGGCCCACCCTGCTCCAGCGCCGGGTGGCCAAGCGGGCCGACATACGGCTGACGGCGGTCGGCGACCGGCTGCTGGCCGCCCGCAAGGCGACCTCGCCGGACGGCGACCCCGACCTGGTGGACGTACGCTTCGCGCCCTCCACCGAGCCGTGGACCGCGGTCGAGGTGCCCCCGCGCCTCGCCGAGGCCGTGCGGACGTATCTGCGCGAGGCCGAACTGGCCTACGGGGCCTTCGACTTCGCGGAGGACGGCGACGGCACCTGGTGGTTCCTGGAGTGCAACCAGTCGGGCCAGTTCGGCTTCGTCGAGGTGGACACCGGCCAGCCGATCGCCCGCGCCATCGCGGAGTGGCTGGCCGGCCCCGCCGCGAACCGGCCGCCCCGGCCCGCCAACCGGTGCGGTTCGGCGGTGTCCTGAGGTCCCGGCAGGCGGGGCGGGCCGGTGCGCGGCGCCCGGCCCAGGGGCCGGGGAGGCGGACCCGGGGAAGCCGCGCACGGACTGCCAGGGACAACCCGTCCCCGTCCTTCTACGCGGCCGGGGCTCCGGCCGCTGCCGGGACCGCCGGAGCCGGCAGCGTCGGGACCGCGGGGCCCGGCGGGGCCGGGATCGCCGGCTGCGTGTGCCCTGCCGGGGGCCGCACCGCCGCCACCAGCAGGTCGTCGGCCGCGGCGATCGCTTCCCGGACGTCGGAGGTGCCCATGAGGACGCACAGCGTGTACGTGACGTCCTCCAACTCTCGAGCCGTCTGTGGCCTCGCGCTCTCCGCCTGAGCGATCTTCAGCGACGCGAACCGGGTCAGCAGCGTCCTGACGGCCTTCGGGTCCGGAACGATCACGGGCGCCCCTCTCTCTGCAGGTGTGTGCGCAGCGTGTGCCCGAACCCGGGCGTTTCATGCACGGACGAGGCACATCTCACCCACCGGGGGCACGGTTTTCGCCACACGGCGCAACGCCACGCCCGGACGGGGCTGAGAGCTCCGCTCAGGAGGGGACGCCCGGCTCGCGGCGTCCCCTCCTGAGCGGAGCTCTCAGGCCGCCTGTCCGCTGTGCGGGGCGGTGAAAGCGCCACCCCGACGCAGGAGTTCCCCGTGCGTCCCGCTCTCCGGGCTCCGGCCCTCCCCCTTCACCGCGATCCGGTCCGCGCCGCGCACGGTGGACAGCCGGTGCGCCGCCCCGAACGTGGCGCGCCCGCGCGGCAGCCGGGCCGGCGCCTGCCGCACGAGCGCCTCGGAGCGGGTGTCGAGCGCCGAGGTGGCGAAGCCCCGTCCGGGAACAGCACCCTCGGGTCCAGGACCAGCGCGGGGCGACGGCGAGCCGCTGCCCCTGGCCGATGGAGATCGGCGAACGCGTTCAGCGGCGCGGGCGCCGAGTGCGGGCCCGGGTCAGGAGCGGCTCGCCAGGTACTCCTCCACGCCCGGTGCCTGGTGTGCGCCCTCGACGCCCACCACGCCGCCGACCGCCTTCGCGTCCGGCTTCAGCACGTAGGTGGACAGCGCCGCCGGGCGGTCGACGTCGGAGAAGTCCTGCGGGCTGCCGAGGCCGGTGTCGACGTCCTTCTGCGAGCGGTGTGCCTTGACGACGTCCTCGCGGGCGAGACTTCCGGCCTCGCACGCCTCCTTCAGGTCGGCGCCCAGCAGCCGGGCCGCGTTGTAGCCGGACAGCGCCCCGGAGTCGACCTGGGAACCGGGGTACTTCTTCTCGTACTCCTTGACCATTCTCGTCACGCCCGGGATGTCCGAGCTGACGGCCGGTGCGGCGCTGACGACGTTCAGCAGGGCCGTCAGGGCGGGTGCGGCGGGGGTCCTCATCAGCTGCGGGGCGAAGCCGGGGGCGCTGCTGACGACGGGAACGCGCAGACCGCGGGAGGCGGCGACGCCGACCAGGGAGGCCGTCTGGGCGGGCCCGGCGCTGATCAGGACGGCCTTGACGCCCGCCTTGCGCAAGGCTGTGACCTGCGCCGACAGATCGGTGTCGGTCGCCTTGATCTTCTGGCCGACGATCTTCAGACCGGCCTTCTTCGCGGCCCAGGTGGAGCCCTCGAGCGCGTTGGCGCCGTAGTCGCCCTCGAAGTGGACGTGCCCGATGGTGTCGCCCTTCGCGATGCCCTTGGCGCGGGTGAGGAAGTCGACGGCCGCGATCATGTCGAGGTCGTAGGTGGTGCCGATGACCTGGACGGAGTCCCGGCCCAGCAGGGAGGCGGCCCAGGCCTGCGGGAAGGTCAGGAGGTGGTCGCGTTCGATGTCGTCGAGGAGCGCGGCGACCACCGGCGACCCGATGACCTGGGGCAGGGCGACCACGTCCGGCGAGATGTCGGCGTAGGCGGTGACGGCCTTCTGCACGTCGTAGCCGTGGTCCTTGACGACGATCTCGACCGTGCGGCCGCAGATGCCGCCCGCGGCGTTGGTCTCGTCGGCCCACATCTGCTGGGCCTGCACGATGCTCTTGCCGAGGGTGGCGTAGGGGCCGGTGAGGTCGGTGAGGGCGCCGAGCCTGATGGTCTTCTCGGTGACGCCCGGTCCGGTCCGGACCCCGTCGGCGCCCTCGGAGGTGCCGCCCCCGTCGGCCTTGGAGCTGCACCCGGTGGCCGCGAGCAACAGGGCGGTGAGGGCCGCGGCGAGGGCGGTGCCGGTGGTGCGGTGTCTTGGCTGGTGCGTGGCGTTCACGAAGTGGGCTCCTTGGCTCGGGTGGCGGGGGCGGGCGGCCGGCGGGTCGTGGGCTCGGGGTCCGCGGCAGGGTTGGGGCGACGGCGGGCGCGCAGGCGGCGGGCGAGGCCGTGCAGGCCGTCGGGGGCGTACAGCAGGACGAGGACGATGGCCGCGCCGTAGAGGTAGCGGGCCGCCTCGGTCGGGCCGACGGCGCCCTCGCCGCCGGTGCCGGGGGCGGCGACCAGGGGCAGGTGGTCGGCGTAACGGGTCATCAGCAGGGGCAGCGCGGTGACGAAGACGGCGCCCGCGGTGGCTCCGGCGACGGAGCCGAGGCCGCCGATGACGATCATGGCCAGGTAGTCGACGGAGAGGGGCAGGCCGAAGTAGTCGGGCACGACCCGGCGGAAGGACAGGGCGAGGAGGACTCCGGCGAGGCCGGCGTACATCGACGACACGACGAAGGCCGCCGAGCGGTAGCGGGCGACGTCCACGCCCATCACGGCCGCCGCGGTCTCGCTGTCGCGGACGGCGGCCAGGGCGCGTCCGGGGCGGCCGCGCAGCAGGCCTCTCGCGGTGAACCAGGTGAGGGCGAACAGGGCCAGGCCGAGGTACCACAGCCGTTCCTCCGCGCCGAACGGCACGCCGAGGACCACGAGTTCGGGGTCGTCGGCGGTGAAGCCGAAGCCGGCCAGGGTCAGCGGCGGCACGGAACGGCCGTTGAAGCCGCCGGTGACCGAGTCGGCGGTCAGCAGCACGTGGTGTCCGAGGAAGACCAGCGCGAGCGTGGCGACGCCCAGGTAGACGCCACGCACGCGCCCGGCGACGGGGCTGAACAGGCCGCCCGCGGCGCCGGCCAGCAGCACGGCGAGGACGGCGGCGAGCGTCGGCGGCAGCGCCGGGCCCGGTTCACCGGCCAGCCAGGTGTAGCCGTAGGCGCCCACGGCGAGGAAGAAGGCGTGGCCGAGGGAGAGTTGGCCGGCCGTGCTGGCGAGCAGGCCGAGGCCGACGGCGCCGATGGCGGCGGCCATCGAGAACAGGCCGATGCGCAGCCAGAAGGCGTCGAGGTAGAAGGGCATGGCGCACAGGAGGAGGACGGTCAGCAGGACTGCGGCCGTCCTGCGGGTGGACTCAGACACGGACCGCTCCCTTCGCGCCGAACAGTCCGGTGGGCCGCACCAGCAGCACGACGACCATCACGGCGTAGGGCGCGACGTCGCCGAACCCTTCGCCGAGGACGTGCAGTTCGGTCTGGTAGCCGGCGGCGAGCGCCTCGGTCAGGCCGATCAGCAGGCTGCCGGCGAGGGCGCCGGGCGGGGAGGCCATGCCGCCGAGGATCGCGGCGGGGAAGGCCTTGAGGGCGATCTGCCCGGTGGTGCGTTCCAGGCCGGGGGCCGGGAACGCGGCGAGGAACACGGCGGCGAGGGCGGCGAGGGCGCCGGCCAGGCACCAGGCGAGCATCCGCACCCGGCTCAGCCGTACGCCCATCAGGGCGGCCGCCTCGACGTCCTCGGCCGCCGCCCGCAGCGACAGGCCCCAGGGCGTCAACCGGAACAGGGCGAAGACGGCCGCGATGGCGACGGCGGAGACCACGATGGCGGCGAGCCTGCTGTCGGCGACGGTCACCGGTCCGAGGCCGGTCACCGCGTCGCCCCAGGGGTCGCCGAGGGTGAGCAGGTCGCCGCCGATGCGCCGGGCCAGGTCGGTGATCAGGACGATGTCGACGCCGATGGTGACGATGGTCTGCACGTGGGCGGCTCGGTGGTCCGGGTCGCCGCGTTGCAGCAGCAGCCGGTCCAGGGCGCCGGCGACGGCCGCGGTCGCCAGGACGGCCACCGCGAGGGCGCCGGCGAAACCGAGGTCGTCGTGGAGGACGGCGACGAGGTAGCCGCCGAGGAGCAGCAGGGAGCCGTGGGCGAAGTTGAGGACTCCGGAGGCCTTGAAGATGACGACGAAGCCGAGGGCGACCAGGGCGTAGACGGCGCCGAGGGCGAGGCCGTTGAGGAGGGTGTCGAGGAGGGTGGTCACGGGGTGTCCTCCCCGGTCGGTGCGGTCCCGTCGTCGGGGGTGTCGCCGCCGAGGTAGGCGCGGAGCACCTCGGGGTGGCGGCGGACCTCGTCGGGGGTGCCGTGGGCGAGCGGGCGGCCGAAGTCGAGGACGGTGACCTCGTCGGCGAGACGCATGACCATCCCCATGTCGTGCTCCACGAGCACCACGGACAGGCCGAGCCGGTCCCGGACCGTCCGCACGACCTCGGCGGTGCGGGCGCGTTCGGCGCCGTTCATGCCGGCGACGGGTTCGTCGAGCAGCAGGACCTGGGGCTCCAGGCAGAGGGCGCGGGCCAGCTCGACGCGTTTGCGGTCGCCGTAGGACAGCAGGGCCACCGGGGTGTCGAAGTGGTGGTCCAGGTCGGTGAGTTCGGCGATCTCGCGGGCCCGGTCGAGGTGCTCGCGTTGTTCGCGCACGGCCCTCGGCAGGCGCAGGGCGCTCGCGGCGAAGCCGGCGCGGCTCAGGGCGTGCCGGCCGAGCATCAGGTTGTCGGCGACCGTGCCCAGTGTGGTGACGATGTTCTGGAACGTGCGGGCCACGCCGAGGGCGGCGATGCGGTGCGGGGCGAGCCCGGTGAGTTCGGTGGCGCCGAGACGGACGTGTCCGGCGGCCGGTCGGCACAGGCCCGACAGGACGTTGAAGCAGGTGGACTTGCCGGCGCCGTTGGGTCCGATGAGCGCGTGCACCGATCCCGGGGCGACGGTGAACGACACCGCGTCCAGGGCGGTGAGGCCGGCGAAGCGGACGGTGACCTCGTCGACGGTCAGCTCCGCCGGTGCGGTGGGGCGGCCGTCGGTGCGGGCGCCCGTCGGGCGGGCGGTGGAGCGGATGTTCACGCGACCCCCTGGTCGCCGGCGGTCTCCTGGGCCGTCTCACCGAGGTAGAGACGGCGTACCGCGTCCGTCCGGGCGAGTTCGTCGGCCGGGCCGGACAGCCGGATCTCACCGACCTCCAGGACATGGGCGTGGTCGGCGAGGGACAGCGCCATGCCGGCGTTCTGCTCGACCAGCAGGACGGCCGTGCCCTGTCCGTTGATCTCGCGGATCACCTCGGCGATCCGGGACACCATGCGCGGGGCCAGACCGAGGGAGGGTTCGTCGAGCAGCAGCAGCCGCGGGGCGGCCATCAGGGCGCGGCCGATGGCGAGCATCTGCTGCTCGCCCCCGGACAGCAGGCCCGCGGCCTGGCGGCTGCGGTCGGCGAGCACGGGGAAGAGCCCGTAGACGCGGTCGCGGGCCTCCCGGACGAGGGCGGGGGCGCGCCGGCCCAGGCCGAGGCCGCCGCTGCGCAGGTTCTCCTCGACGGTGAGCCCGGCGAAGACCCGCCGTCCCTCGGGGACCTGGACGACGCCGGCCCGGACCGCCCTGACGGGGTCGCGTCCGTCGAGGAGGGTGTCGCCGTAGCGGACGCGGCCGGCGGTGACGGTGCCGCGGTGCAGGCGCAGGGTTCCCGACACGGCCCGCAGGAGCGTGGTCTTGCCGGCGCCGTTCGCGCCGAGCAGCGTCACCACCGCCCCGTGCGGGACGGTCAGGGACACCGAGCGCAGGGCCGACAGGGCCCGCCCGTACGTCACGTCGAGGTCCTCGACGTGCAGCGCGGGCGCGTCGGAGGGAGGTGCTTCGGGCATCGCGGCTCCTCGGGTCCGCACCACGGGGGCACGGCACTTCGGGGGAAGGGGAGCTCACGACAGCACGCCGCGCGAGCGGCGGTACAGCGATCACGACGGGCTCGCTGCGCGGGCCCAGCGGGCGGCGGGCGGGGTTGTGCGGGTGCCCAGGTGCGGGCGGGGGACGGGGTTGTGATGGTGCCCAGGTGCGGGCGGGGTCCGCGACAGCGGCGTCACGGGGCGGGTCGGTGCGGGGGTGTGTCATCAGACGGGCGCGCCGCCGGACTGGCGCCGCCAGACGGGCGCCGCCAGACGGGCGCCGCCGGACGGGCGCGTCGCCGTGGAGATGTCCTCGCGGCCAGCGGTCCGTGGTCGGGCCCTGCTCAGTGGAAACGCCCTCGCGGCCAGCGGTCCGTGGTCGGGCCCTGCTCAGTGGAAACGCCCTCGCGGCCAGCGGCCCGCGGTCGGGCCCTGCTCCGGCTGTGCCGCCCGACCCGGCGGGAGCGCGCGGGGACGACACGTGCCCTGCGAGCGGTGTGAGGGCGCGCGTCGCCCCGCGGGCACTTCGCCACGGGGCGGCGCCGCCACGCAGGCGCGTCACCACGGGGCACATCGCCACGCAGGCGCGCCGCCCCGCAGGCACCTCGCCACGCGGCGCGTCACCCACCCGGTACATCGCCACGCGGCGCGTCACCACCCGGTACTCGTCACGCGGCGCGGCACCACGCGGGCGCCTCCCCTCGGGGCACTTCGCCGCGCGGACGCGGAGCGGAGCCGCGCCGAGTGACCCGGGGGGCGGCTCCGCACACCAGAGGGGGTGACGCGGCGTCCCCCTGAGGGGGTTCAGGAATGCGCCCGTGTCGCCAGGGCGAGGGTGATCTCCACCACGTCGGCCGGACGGGACAGGGAGCGGCCGGTGAGCTGTTCGTAGCGGCGCAGGCGGTTGAGGACGGTGTTGCGGTGGCAGTACAGCCGTTCCCCCGCGCGCTGTGCGGAGCCGTCGCAGGCCAGCCAGGTGGCGAGCGTGTCCAGGAGCACGGCCGCGTCGGCAGGTTCCAGGGCGCGCAGGGGGCCGAGGACGCGCTCGGCGAGGGCGGCGCCGAGGTCGGGCGAGGCGACGACCAGGGCGGCGGGCAGGTGATCGGTGAGTCGGACCGTACCGCCGGCCGGCGGGCACATCCGCAGCGCGGTGTCGGCCAGCCGCCGCGCGTCGCCGACGGCGGCCAGCCCGGAGACGGCCGTGCTGACGCCCACGCGGGCGCCCGACGGGGGGCAGCGGGCCGGGTCGTCGGCCGCGCTGCCCGCCCCGCCGTCGGGGGCCGTGCCGCCCTCGCCGAGCAGCACGATGCCGTAGTCCACCTCCACCCCGGTGTGCCAGTGCACCCGTCCGCGGGCTTCCCGCCCGGCGGCGGCCCGTGCCGCTGCGGCCTCCGCCGGGGAGCCGCCGGCCACCGCGACGACCGCGTAGCGGCCCTGTTCGGGCAGGTCCAGTGCCTGGGCGGTCTCGGGCAGGTCGGCGATGCGGCTGGTGCCGTCCAGGAGGGCGGCGGCCAGCAGCCGCAGCCGGTTCTCGCGCCGCCAGGCCAGCTGCCGTTCGACCTGGCGGTAGGCGTCGGCGACGAGGGTGCAGTGCTCGTCGACGAAGTTCCACACGTCGGCGGCGACGTGCACGAGCAGGCGCACGTCCTCGGGCGCGGCCCGGGAGGTCTCCTCGACCAGCCCCTGCCAGACCAGGGATCCGCCGAGCCGGAACGCGTGCAGCAGCGCGTCCAGCGGCAAGCCCTGTTCGGCGCGGGTGGCGCCGATCTTCCAGGAGCAGCGCCGCGCCGCGTCCCGGTTGCCGCGCGGGTCGAGCAGCGAGGACACGCTGTGCCGGAGCGAGCGGTGCACCTCCTGCCAGGTGGCGGCCGGGTCGCTCTCCACGGCCGCGCGGTAGGCGGGTTCCTGGTCCTGGAGCGCGGCGACCAGCCGGTCGGTGAGGTCGGGCAGGTCGTCCAGCAGCACGCGCGCGGCGCGGTGCAGGACGTGCAGGGCGTCGGCGTCGGTCAGCGACCGCACGCGCCGCGGGCGTGGGCGCGGCCGTGGTGCCGTGGCGGCCGGTGCGGGGCGCAGCGCGGTTCGGGGCCGTGGGGCGTGGTGCATCGCGGTCCTCCCCCAGGGTCGGTGTCCCGGCGGCGCTCGCGCGGCGGGGCTCCCGGCGGCTCGGGGTCGGCCGTGGAGTCCGCGCGGTCCCCGCCGGCTGTCTCGTCCTGCCCCGAAGGATGACATACCGTCCGGTCGGTCCCTAGGGGTGTGCACCGGTCTTTTCCGCCTGCTCGACGAGTCGTGCCAGTTCGACACGGGAGCGCACGCCGAGCGTGGCGAAGACCTTCCGCAGGTGGTAGTCGACGGTGCGGGTGCTGACGGACAGGCTCAGGGCCACCTCCCGGTTGGTGGCGCCCTGGGCGACGCACCGCGCGATCCGCAGTTGCTGCGGGGTCAGGACGGACAGCGCCGACGTGCCCCGGGGACCGGACGGCGCCGGGTACCCCGAGGGTCCCGGCCGGCCCGGCAGCCCCGCCGCCCGGGCTCCCCCCGCCGACACCCCGTTCGCCCGCAGCTCGCTGCGCGCCTGGTCCGCCCAGGCGCGGGCCCCGCAGCGTTCGAAGCCCAGCAGCGCGGCCCCGAGCCGGTCGCGGGCCTCGCGCAGCCGGCGCCGGCGGCGCAGCCACTGGCCGTGCAGGAGTTCCGTGCGCGCCCGCTCGAAGTCGCCGCCCGCCCGGTCGTGCAGGTCGACCGCCCGCCGGTAGAGC
Source organism: Streptomyces sp. NPDC030143 (assembly GCF_055573695.1). Taxonomy (NCBI): domain Bacteria; kingdom Bacillati; phylum Actinomycetota; class Actinomycetes; order Kitasatosporales; family Streptomycetaceae; genus Streptomyces; species Streptomyces sp. NPDC030143. The sequence continues at coordinate 412,782 of NZ_JBVIAY010000005.1, read as the reverse complement.
GCGTCGGCCCGGTCCGGCGGGGCCAGCAGGGCCCGGCAGCGCAGCAGTTGGGCGGGGGCGTGCGGGTCGGCGCCGTGGGCGGCCCACCGGGCGAGGTCGGCGACGGCCGCGCGGGCACCGTCGGGACGGCCGGCGCGGACGGCGGCCTCCACGAAGCAGGGCACCGCGAGCATCCACACCGCGAAGTGCCCCCGGCGCGGACCCGGCCCCACCAGCGGTCCGAGCCGCTCGGCGGCCTCCCGCGGACGGCCGTGCGCCAGGTCGGCGCGGGCGGCCGCCCACTCCGCGAGGGTCGCGGCCTGGATCAGCCCGTGCCGGCGCGCGGTGCTCAGCGCGGCACTCACCTGTGCGGCGACCAGCTCGGGCTCCCCCTCGATCGACGCGGCGAGCGCCAGCACCGCGCGGTGGTGGGCGGCGGTGTTGCGCTGTCCCGCCCGGTACGCCGCGCGCAGCCCCTCCTCGGCGTGGGCCCGGGCGACGGCGTGCCGTCCGGCGCGCAGTTCGGCGTAGGCGAGGTACTCCCGGGCGCGCGGGACCGCCGCGGCGGCGCCGTGGGTGCGGGCGGCGGCCAGGGCGCGGGCACCGGTGCGGCGGGCGGCGTCGAGGTCGCCGAGCATCAGGGCGGCCGCGGCGGCGCGCAGGGCGTCCTCCGGGGCGTCGGCGCCCCCGGCGTGCTCGATCACCCGCCGCAGCGACCGTGCCGCCCGCGCCACCTCCCCCGTGAGCAGGGCGTGGACGCCGATCCGGTAGTCGTCCACCGTCTCCCGGTGTCCGGTCAGGTCCCCGCACCGGTCGAGCGCCCGCAGGCATCCGGCCACGTCCCCGGCCGACCAGGCCGCGTCGAAGGCGCCCAGTGCGGCGGCGCCCGCCGGCCCGGGGGCCCGGTCGGCCAGCAGGGAGGCGGCGAGCAGCAGGGAGGCCTGGGCCTCGTCGACGGGTCCGTCGTGCAGCACCACCGTCCCGCGCAGCAGTTCGGCGCGGCCGCGTACGTCGCCGGGTGCCGCGCCGCCGAGGGCCGCGTCCAGCAGCCGCCGGGCCCGGTGGGCGCGTCCGGCGAGGAGGGCCTGTTCGGCGGCGGCCGTGCGGTGCCGGGCGCGCTCCGCCACGTCGTCGGCGAGTTCGGCGGCCCGGGTGTAGGCCGCGCACCGCCGGGCCGGGCCGCCCGACCCCGTCGCGGCGCGGGCGAGTTCGGCCGCGAGGCCGGGCCCGGGGGCCGTCGTGGACCAGGAGCGGTGCAGCAGGGCGCGCGGGGCGCGGCCCTCGTCCTCCAGGGCCCGGGCCAGCGCGTGGTGGGCCGCCCGGCGCCGCCCGGCCGGTGCCCCGGCGTACACCGCCCTGCGCAGCAGGTCGCTGCGGACGCGGACCGTGCCGTCGGTGGAGGCGAGCAGATCGGGCAGCGGTTCGCCGGGCGGTACGGGTGCGCCGTCGCGGAGCAGCTCCACGGCCCGCAGGACGACGCCCCGGTCGGCCGGCGCGTCCTCGTCGTCCCGCACGGCGGCCGCCACCGTCAGCAGGACGTCGTGCTGTTCGGGGGTGAGCCCTGCGAGGTGTCCGCCCACCAGGTCCGTCAGGATTTCGCTGTCGGGCAGGGGCCGGGGCAGCGGCCGGCCGCCGCGCACCTGGGCGGGCGAGAGCCGCCGCACGAGGGCGAGCAGCAGCGCCGGGTTGCCCTCGGCCGCGTCGACCAGGTCGTCCCGGACGCCGCTGTCGACGGCCCCGTCGGTCACCTCGTCGAGCAGGTCGGCCGCCTCGGCCGGGGACAGCGGGTCCAGCCGGGTCACGGGCAGCCGGGCGAACTCCCGTGCGAGGGGGCGGTGTCCGGGGACGGTGAGCAGCAGGGTCACGTCCGCCGCCCCGGCGAGGTGGGCGGCGGCCCGGCCGAGCGCGGCGCGGGAGGCGGCGTCCCACCGGTGGGCGTCGTCGACGCACACCAGCAACGGCGTGCGGGCGGCGGCGGCCAGCACCGTGTCGAGCAGTCCGACTCGCAGGCCCGCCGCGGGGTCGCCGAGGGCGCGCAGCAGGGTGCGCAGACCGCCGTAGGGGACGGCGGACCCGGTCGCGCCGGCCCGCACGTGGGCGACGGGTCCGGCGGTGAAGGCGCGGGCGGCCCGCTCGAGGAACCGGGTGCGACCGCAGCCGGGTTCCCCGGTCACCACCCGCACCCCGGCACCGGCCCGGCCGGTGACCGGCCACGCCCCAGCACCGGCCCCGTCGGTCGTCGCCCACGCCCCGGCGCCCGCCCGGCCGGTCGCCGCCCGGGGCCGCGGGAGGCTCCGGCGGGGCGGTGGGGGGACGGGACGCGCGGTCGTCTGTCCGGTCATCTCCGCGACGGTACGCACGCGTGAGGAAAGGCGGAAGCCGTGCGTCCACGCCGCGGGGAACGCGGTTTCGGCCCGCCACCTGTGGGTTCACGGGTGACGGGCCGGGTGCGGCTTGTGCCGGTGCCCAAGGTGCGGCGGCTCGCGCCGGGCACCGGCACAACGGCCGGGCGGGTGGGGAGGCCGGGTCAGGAGGTGTGCGGGCAGTTGCCCCGGTACTCCTCGATGGTCAGGCTCGGCCGCGGCAGCGGGCACAGGAACTGCTCGTAGCGGGTGTCGTTGTCGATGAACCGCTTCAGCCAGGAGACGCTGTACTTCGCGATGGTCGTGTCCGAGGTGTTCGGGGTGAAGTGCGTGGCGCCGTTCAGTTCCAGGTAGGCGCGGTCCAGGGAGGACGGCAGGCCGGCGTAGAACGGTTCGGCGTGGCTGGACACGGGGGCGACGGTGTCGCCGTCGGCGCCGATGATCAGGGTGGGGGTGGCGATCTCGGGCCAGGTCTTGTCGAGGTTCCACGGCGTCAGCGGGATCGCGGCCTGGAGGGAGGGCCGGGTCTTCGCGGCCTCGAGGCTTCCGCCGCCGCCCATGGAGTGGCCCATGACGCCGAGCCGGGTGGCGTCCACGCGGGAGCGGACGGAGCTGGTCCGGGTGAGGTAGTCGAGGGCGGCGAGCAACTGGCGTCCGCGCGAGTCGGGTTGGTCCAGGGTGGTGATCGTGTCGATCGTGAAGACGACGAAGCCCTGGGAGGCGAGGCGCGGTCCCAGCCAGGAGATGGACGACTGGGTGCCGGTGAAGCCGGGCGACACGGCGACCGCTCCGAAGGTGCCGTCGGCGGTGCTGGTCGGGTAGTAGATCGTGCCGCCGCCGAAGCCCGTGACGGCCAGGGAGGAGACGCTGGTCTGCGAGACGGCGTAGGGGCCGCGTGCCGCCTCGATGCTGGCGGTGGTCGGCGCCGGGCCGCGCTCGTAGGGGTTGTCCGCGGCGTGCGCCCCGGGTCCGCCGAGGGTGGTGAGGCCGACGACGGCGGCGATCGTCGCCGCCACACCGGCGAGTCGGCCGGGCCTGCGGTGGGGAGTACCGGTGGACCTCCGGCGGATGGCATCGGTACGCGCTTGCTGCTGCACGACGAGTCGTCCTCTCTGTCGCGACGGCCCGCCCGACCGGACGGGCCCCGTGGTGGGGATGCGGTGCCACTGTCGGGGCTCGCCGGGGGCACGGGGACCGGCAATGTCACCGGTCTCTCGTGCGGCGGAAGAGGGGGCTCGCCGGGTGCGGGCGCCGGGGCCCCGAGAACAGCCCCGGCGCCGGGGGGCACGGGCCGACGACCGCGGCGCTCCCACGCCGGACCAGGACACCCACCAGGAGCAGGCGCCCGGAGGGAACCTCACGAAACAGCCCCGGCGCACGGACCCGACGACCGCGGCGACTGCCGCTCCCCCGCCCGGCCCCGGCCCGTCCGGTCCACCTCTCCGCCCGGCCCCGGCCGGCGGTGCGCCGCGGTCAGGGGTGCGGTGGACTGGGTGGGGGACTCCGCGGACGTACCGGCCGGGTAGGGGCGACCCTGGAGTCACGGCCCGGGCCCGGGACCCTCGCCGCACCGCACCGAAGGAGACCCAGGACGTGTCGCTTCCCACCGAGAACCCGGCCGCCGCAGCGCGCGTCGCACCCACCGTCCGCCAGGCCGTCGCCGACGGGCTGCTGGGCGAGGACCGGCCGCTGGCCGGGTTCATCGACGTGCAGGGGGTGCGCGAGAGCGTCGCCGCGCTGCACACCGCCTTCGCCGACCTGCCCGACGTGCTGCACGCCTTCGCCGCCAAGGCCTGCCCGCTCGTCCCCGTGCTGCGGCTGCTGGCCGACGCCGGGATGGGCTGCGAGGTGGCGAGCCCCGGGGAGCTGCGCCTGGCGCTGGACGCCGGGTTCGACCCGGCGCGCATCGTGCTGGACTCGCCGGCCAAGACCCGGCAGGAGATCCGCGAGGCCCTCGCCCTCGGGGTGGCGCTCAACGCCGACAACCTCGCCGAACTCGACCGGATCGACGCCCTGCGTCCGGCCGGCTGCGCGTCCGTCGTCGGACTGCGGGTCAATCCGCAGGTCGGCGCCGGATCGATCGGGGCGATGAGCACCGCGACGGAGTACTCCAAGTTCGGTGTGGCGCTGCGCGACCCCGGCGCCCGCGAGCGGGTCGTGGAGGCCTTCGCACGACGGCCCTGGCTGACCCGGCTGCACGGCCACGTCGGCTCACAGGGCTGTCCGCTCCCCCTGATCGCCGAGGGCCTGGCCGCCCTGCACACGCTGGCCGGGGAGATCGACGCACGGGTGGGCCGCCGCCAGGTCACCAGCCTCGACCTGGGCGGCGGGCTGCCGGTGAACTTCGCCGACGACACGGTCAGCCCGACCTGGGCCGACTACGTCACCGCCCTCACCCGGACCGAACCGGCCCTGCTGGACGGCCGCTACCGGCTGGTCACCGAGTTCGGCCGTTCCCTGCTCGCCAAGAACGGCTTCCTCGCGGCCCGCGTCGAGTACGTCAAGGACGCCGGCGGGCGGCGCGTCGCCGTCACCCACGCCGGCGCGCACGTGGCCACCCGCACGGTGTTCATGCCGGAGTCCTGGCCGCTGCGGGTCAGCGCCCTCGGCCCCGACGGCGCGCCCAAGCGGACGGCGCCGCTGCGGCAGGACGTCGCCGGGCCCTGCTGCTTCGCCGGGGACGTCGTGGCGCACGACCGGGTACTGCCCGAACTCGCCGAAGGCGACTGGGTCGTCGTGCACGACACCGGCGCCTACTACTTCTCGGCGCCCTGGGCGTACAACAGCCTGCCCCGGCCGGCGGTGTACGGCTGGGCGCCGCTCGACGGGCGGGTGGCGTTCGCGACGGTGCGGCCGGAGCAGACGCTGCGTGAGATCTCCGTGGAGAGCGGACTGGACCGCGCGGACGCCCTGCTGACGGGATTCGCGGCGCCGCCGGACCCTGACGGCGTTCGCCGGACATCGCGGCCTTGACGGCGTTCGCCGGGAATCACGGCAGTACGGCGTTCGCCAGGCATCAGGGGCGTGATTCTGAGCACCCGGACCCTGTCGTCTGACAAGGAGAGTTCCGTGCTCTGGGTCGCCGTACTCCTGTTGCCGCTCGTGTCCGCCCTGCTCGTGGTCCTGGACCGCGTGGAGGACTCGCTGTTCGCGCCGCCCGCCCCGGGCAGGCGGCGCCACGCCGCCGAACGCAGGCGGCATCTGCGTCTGGTCCGGGGCGGCGCCGACAGCGGCCGGCCGGTCCCGGACGAGGGCCGGTCGCACGCCCGGGCGGCCTGACCGCCCCCGGGGTCCCCCGGATCGCCGCCCGTGTGCGAGGCTCGCGCACGGGCGGCGCCGCGCACGGTGCCGGCCGTCACCCGACCGGCGGAGGAGAGTCAGCGACATGCGGATCGGTCTGCTCGGCACCGGCCCCTGGGCCCAGATGGTCCACGCGCCCGTGCTGGCCGCGCACGAAGGTCTCGACTTCACGGGTGTGTGGGGTCGTCGTCCCGCCGCCGCGAAGGAACTGGCCGACCGGCACGGCACCCGGCCCTACGAGGACGTCGACGCCCTGCTGGCGGAGGTGGACGCGGTGGCCGTGGCGCTGCCGCCGGACGTCCAGGCGGGCCTCGCGGTACGCGCCGCCCGGGCCGGCCGCCATCTGCTGCTGGACAAGCCGCTCGCCGCGACGCCGGCGGGCGCGCGGGAGGTCGAGCGGGCGGTACGGGAGGCGGGCGTGGCGTCCGTCGTCTTCTTCACCACCCGCTTCCTGCCCGAGCCCGACGCGTGGATCACCGAACAGGCGGCCACGGGTGGGTGGTTCACGGCCCATGCGCAGTGGCTGGGCGCGGTCTTCGCGGACGACACCGACGACCATCCGTTCGCGACGCCGTGGCGGCGGGAGAAGGGCGCCCTGTGGGACGTGGGCCCGCACGCCCTGTCGGTGCTGCTTCCGGTGCTGGGCGACGTGCGCCGGGTCGTGGCCGCGGTCCGCGGACCGGGCGACACCTCGCATCTGGTCCTGGACCATGCCGGCGGAGCGTCCAGCACGCTGACGCTCAGTCTGACGGCCCCCTCGCCTGCGGCCGGCGCCTGCGTCGAGATCCGCGGCGCGGGCGGGGTGGCGCGGCTGCCGGAGAGCGCCTCCGACGCCGCGACGGCCCTCGCCCGGGCCGCGGACGCGTTGCGCACCGCGGCCCGGGACGGTCGTCCGCACGCCTGTGACGCCGCCTTCGGCCGGCGTGTCACCGAGGTGCTCGCCGAGGCCGAGGCCCTGCTGGCCGCCGGCAGCGGCTGAGCCGAACGGCGCACGCGCCGGCTCAGGCGTGCCGGTGCGTGCGGCGGTTGCCGGTGACGGCCCGGTAGAGGACGAGCAGGATGAGCGAGCCGATGATCGCGGCGATCCAGGTGGACAGGTCGAAGAAACCGTCGATCGAGTCCACTCCGAAGATCACCTTGCCCAGCCAACCGCCGAGCAGACCCCCGACGATACCGATGAGCATGGTGACGATGATGCCGCCCGGGTCCTTCCCGGGCAGCAGGAGCTTGGCGATGGCACCGGCGAGCAGACCAATCAGAATCCAGGCGATGATGCCCACGATTCCTCCCATCTCCGTCGGAATACATGTACGTCTTCCGAATGCACGGACACGGGATCGGCAAACCTGTCCTCTCGTCACGATCTGCGACCCGGTCGCGGGATCGACCCGGACGTGGGGTCCCCCGACCGGTGACGGTCGACTCGCCGGTGCCGTGCGCCGGTCACTCGGTCTCGAAGTGCACCCGCTCCCTCACCACCGGGTAGCCCGCCTTCGCGAAGTGTGCGGCCATGGGCGTGTTCGCCCGGTCGGTGGCGCCGGCGATGAACTGCGCGCCGCGCTCGGCGAGGAAGTGGGTGCACTCGGAGAGGAGGTCGTAGGCGTAGCCGTGGCCCCGGTGTTCGGGCAGCACACCGATGAAACCGACGCACGGGCCGGAGGGGTTGTGGGCCGGGATGTGGATGCCGGCGAGGTCGCCGTCGGGGGTGCGGGCGACCTGCCACCACTCCCGCGGGGACGGGCACCAGTGGAAGAAGTCCAGTTCCTCCTGGGCGGCCAGGTCGAGGCCGCCCTTCTCGATGGCCTTGCGGGCGTGCGCGTCGAGGGTGGCGGAGTGGATGCGGCGCAGCGCGTCGAAGAAGACCGCGTCGTCCGGTTCGGGCGCGAAGGTGAGGCGTCCGGGCCGGTCGGGCAGACCGCACTGCGGGGTCCAGCGGTAGACGTAGCGCTCCACGAACAGCCGTTGGCCGGCGGCGCGGGCGGCGGCGAAGCGGGCCTCTGCGGCGGCCCGCTGGGCGGGGTCGTCGCGCCAGCCGCCGGGCAGGACCACCTGGAGGCCGATCTTCCAGGGTGCGCTGCGCAGGAGTTCGGCACCCGCCTCCTCCTCGCCGTCGGCGAAGTCGAACCACTCGGCGGACAGGGGTTCGGTGTCGTCGGGTCCGCCCCACCAGGCGGCGCGGGCGACGACCTTGCCGTCGCGCAGGGCGACCCGCTTCCACTCGGGGCGGTAGGTGGCCCTCCCGAACGCCTCGGCGGCGCGCAGCGGGTCGGGCAGGGTGTCGAACAGGTGGACGTCGCTCTCGTCGAGCGCGCGGATGACCAGATCGGTCACGGATTCCTCCGGGATGCGAAGCGTGATGCGCTCCCGGGCGTCGGACGAGGGTCAGACGCGGCACGCCGGGGTCACGGAGAGGGAGCGCGGGATGTCGGTGAACGTCATGGCGCTCGCCTCCTTCCGTGGGTCTCCGGGCGTGCGGTCACACCTTAGGAGTGCCGTTCCCGCGCCGTCCACCGGTTTTCGAGGTCCCGGCACCCTCGCCCTCGGTGTCGATGTGCGGCAGCAGCCGGTCCAGCCGGCGGGGCGTCCACCAGGCGCGCGCCCCCAGCAGGGTCATCACCGCGGGCACCATGAGCAGCCGGACGACGGTGGCGTCGATCAGCACGCTGACGGCGAGGCCGAGCCCGAGCATCTTGACGACGATGTTGTCGCTGACGATGAACGCCGCGAAGACGCTCACCATGATCAGGGCCGCACAGGTGATGACCCGGGCGGTGATCTCCAGGGCGTGGGCGACGGAGTCCTTGGCGTCGCCGGTGCGCAGCCACGCCTCGTGGACGCGGGAGAGCAGGAAGATCTCGTAGTCCATGCTCAGGCCGAAGATGATCGCGAACATCATCATCGGCACATAGCTCTCGATGGGCACCGTGCCGTGGACGCCCAGCGCGGGCCCGCCCCAGCCCCACTGGAAGACGGCGACGACGACGCCGTAGGACGCCGTGATGGACAGGACGTTGAGGACGGCGGCCTTGACCGCGACGAGGAGGCCGCGGAAGACGGCGAGGATGATCAGGAAGGCGAGCAGGACGACGACGCCGATGATCAGCGGCAGCCGGTCGGCGACGATGTCCCGGAAGTCGACCTGGGCTGCGGTGGTGCCGGTGACGTACCCCTCGGCGTCGTAGCCGGACAGCGCCTCGGGCAGGGTGTCGTGGATCAGGCGGTTGGTGAGGTCGGTGGTGGTGGCGCTCTGCGGGGATCGGGTGGAGTAGACGGTGGCGAGCAGGACGTCGCCGTCCTGGGTGGGGGTCAGCGGGGTGACGGTGGCCGCGTCCGGGACGGCGTTCAGGGTCTGCTGCGCCTTCGAGGAGAGGGCGTCTCGCTGGTCGGCGGGGACGTCGCTCTGGTCGACGACGACGGTGAGGGGCCCGTTGGAGCCGGGGCCGAAGGCGTCGGTCATCAGGTCGTAGGCGCGTCGGTCGGTGAAGGACGTCGGGTCGGCGCCGTCGCCGATGTGGCCGAGCTGGAGGGAGAAGACGGGCAGGGCGAGGACCGCGACGACGGCGACGCCCGCGCCGAGGAACTGCCAGGGTCTGCGCTCCACCCGCTGCGCGTAGCGGTGCCACGTGCCCTGCGGGGCGGCGCCGCCTTCGGCATCGGTCTCGGCGACCGGTCTGCGCACGTGGTAGCGGTCGATGTGGCGGCCGATGAGCCCGAGCAGGGCGGGCACGAGGGTGAGGGCGCCGACCACGGCGGTGACCACCGCGCAGGCGGCGGCGAGGCCGAGTTTGCCGATGAACGACACCCCGGAGGCGTAGAGGCCGCCGAGGGCGATGATCACGGTGGTGCCGGAGACCAGGACGGCGCGACCGCTGGTGGTGGCGGCGTGCCCGGCCGCCTCGACGGGGTCGGCGCCGTCCATGAGGCTCTGCCGGTGACGGGTGATCAGGAACAGGGCGTAGTCGATGCCGACGCCCAGGCCGATCATGGTGGCGAGGGTCGGTGAGACGGTGGCGAAGGTGAAGGCGGCGGCGAGCAGCCCCAGCAGGCCGAGCCCGCAGACGACGCTGATCAGCGCGGTGACCAGGGGCAGTCCTGCGGCGATGACGCTGCCGAAGCCGATGAGCAGGACGACGACGGCGACGGCGAAGCCGATCAGTTCGCTGATCCGGTCGTCCGCCGCGGGGCGGGCCAGTTCGCCGAGCGATCCGCCGTACTCGACCTCGGCGCCGGCGGCCCGCAGCGGCTGGACGGCGTCGTCGACGCCGTCCAGGTAGCCGGCGCCGAGGGTGGAGGGCTGGACGTCGAAGCGGATGGTGATGTAGCCGGTGCCGCCGTCGCCCGAAACCGGGCCGACCTTGGTCGGGCTCTGGCTCAGCGGGTTCTGCACTGCGCGGACATGGGGAAGTCTTTGCAGGTCACCGACGGCGGTGGCCATCTGCGAGTCCAGTGCGTCCAGGTTCTGCCGGTCGTCGTGCAGCACGATCTGGCTGCTGTATCCGGCGGCCTGGGGGTCGTGCTCCTGGAGCACGTCCAGGCCCTTGTGGGACTGCACGTCCGACAGCTGGAAGTCGTCCTCGTAGTCGCCGCCGACCACGCGGTCGAGCGCCTGGACGGCGACCAGCGCCACCAGCCAGGCGAAGATGACGACGACGAAGTGACGTGCGCACCAGGCGCCGAGGCGCCGTAGTCCCCCGCGTCGCGGTTCCCCGGCACCGGTGGATTCCATAGACCTGGGCCTTCTGTGCCGCGCGTCGTCCGCGCAAGTGGTTCGCACGCTCAGAACAGAGCCCATTAGAAGCCCCGCCGATCACCACGGCATCTCGGACCGCACGGGTCGCCGGGCCGCTCGGGATGCAGGCCGGGCCGTCAGGATGAATGGTGTTAGTGGACCCGATGACAGTGAGCACCGGGCCGAAGCAGCCCTTCGGACGCGAGGAGCAGTCACCATGCCGACGTCACAGCCCGACGCCTCCCGGCCCTCCCCCGACCGCGTCACCCCGGACAGCCTGCTCCACACCCGCACCGGCACCGACGTGTCGCCCGAGGACATGGTCCTCGCCGCGGGCCGGGACCTCACCGAGCGCAACCTCGAGTGGGCGCGGCGCAAGCTCGAGAAGGAGGGCCCGGAGGCGATCGAGAAGCTGCTGCCGTGATCCGGTGACGGGCCGGCTCGGGTCCACCCTTCCGGAGGGAGTGCCGGGGCTGTCAGACTCCGGAGGGTGCCCGACTTCGACATGCTCGTCCTCGGATCCGGTCCCGGCGGTCAGAAGGCCGCCATCGCCGCGGCCAAACTGGGCCGCCGCGTCGCCGTCGTCGACCGCCCCGACATGGTCGGCGGGGTCTCCCTCCACACCGGCACCATCCCCTCCAAGACCCTGCGCGAGGCGGTGCTCTACCTCACCGGCCTCACCCAACGCGACCTCTACGGGCAGAGCTACCGCCTGAAGGAGGACATCACCGTCGCCGACCTGACCGCGCGCACGCAGCACGTGCTGGGACGTGAGGTCGACGTGGTCCGCAGCCAGCTGTCCCGCAACCACGTGTCCCTGTTCGCCGGCACCGGCCGGTTCGTCGACGACCGGACCGTCGCCCTGCGCGAGGCGGGCGGACGGGAGCGGCTGCTGAGCGCCGGCCACATCGTGATCGCCACCGGCACCCGGCCCGCGCGGCCGTCGAGCGTGGAGTTCGACGGCCGGACCATCCTCGACTCCGACAACGTCCTGACGATCGAGCGGGTGCCGCGGTCGATGGTGATCGTGGGTGCCGGGGTGATCGGGATGGAGTACGCGTCCATGTTCGCCGCGCTCGGCAGCAAGGTGACGGTGGTGGAGAAGCGGGCCGGGATGCTCGACATGTGCGACGTCGAGGTCGTCGAGTCGCTCAGGTACCACCTGCGGGACCTGGCGGTGACCTTCCGGTTCGGGGAGACCGTCGCGGCCGTCGAGCGGCATCCGCGCGGTGCGCTCACCGTGCTGGAGAGCGGCAAGAGGATCCCCGCCGACGTGGTGATGTACTCGGCCGGCCGGCAGGGCCTGACCGACGGACTCGACCTGGACCGCGCGGGGCTGGCGGCGGACGCGCGCGGGCGGATCGCCGTCGACGAGCACTACCGCACGCAGGTGCCGCACATCTACGCCGTCGGCGACGTGATCGGCTATCCGGCGCTGGCCGCGACGGCGATGGAGCAGGGGCGGGCGGCCGCCTACCACGCCTGCGGCGAGCCCGTCGGGCGGATGCACCACCTCCAGCCGATCGGCATCTACACCATCCCGGAGATCAGCTTCGTCGGCCGGACCGAGGACCGGCTCACCGAGGAGCGGGTGCCGTTCGAGGTGGGCGTCGCCCGGTACCGGGAACTGGCGCGCGGGCAGATCGTCGGCGACGCGCACGGCATGCTGAAGCTGCTCGTCTCCCCCGAGGACCGGACCCTGCTCGGCGTGCACTGCTTCGGCAGCGGCGCGACCGAGCTGATCCACATCGGGCAGTCCGTGATGGGCCTGGGCGGCACGGTCGACTACCTCGTCGACGCCGTGTTCAACTACCCGACGCTCGCCGAGTCCTACAAGGTCGCGGCCCTCGACGCCACCAACCGGCTGCGGCAGTTGGACCGGATCGGGGACTGAGAGGGGTCCTTCCGCCATGCCCGCCCGGGCCACGCGGCGTGATCAGGCGCTCATGGCGCAAGGACCCCTGAGACGCCTTCCGGCTAGGGGGTGTTTCGAAAGTCCTGTGCGGTGCCCGCGGTGTCCGGTGCGTGCTCTCGGCGTGCCGGACGAAAGCGCTCGTACTGGATGTACTCGGGCTTTCGGCCGGTGCGGCGAGAGGGCGTGCCGGGCGCCGTGGGTGCTGTGCGGGACTTTCGAAACACCCCCTAGGGCAGGTCGTTCTCGTCCACCACGTGCACGGCGGCCTCCTCGGCGCCCGCGGCGCCGCCGTCGATGCCGACGTCCTCGGCGATCTCCTCCTTGGTGGCGTCGGGGTGGGCGCCCTCGTCGGGGGCGACCAGCCGGCCGGCCCGGGTGGTGCCCGCCTCGGGGTCGACCGGCTCGCCCTCTCCGTCCGGGAGGTCGCCGATCCCGTCGCCGGCGGGGCCGCTGACGTCCGGGACCTCCTGGGCGAGACGCTGGTCGAGGGTCTCGCCCTCGTGCTGTTCGGCCGCGGTGGTGCCGTGCTTGGTGACGCCGAGGGGCTTCTCCGGCGGGGAGTAGCCCTCGTCCAGGGTCTCGTCGTAGGTGCGTTCGTCGAGCGCGTCCTGGAGGTCGAGCGGCGCCGCGTCCTCCTGCTCCTCGTTGGTGCCGGTGGGCTGGTAGGCGTCGTCGGCGGTCGTCTCGGGCTCCGTGCCCATCGAGGCCTCCCTGGGCTGCTGTTCTCGGTGCGTTGTCCCCGTCCGCGTATCCCGTCACGCCCGCCCCAACCCCGGCACATGCCAGGTGCACGGGCACCGCGGACATTACCGGTCCGTCAATCTTGAAAGCTCAACGGCCTTGGCTATCATCACTCGCACACTCGGTGTGACCGACCCCCCACACAGGGTGGGACGGCGCCCACCGCGCTCCTCCCGCCCGCGTCCCCGAGGTCATCCCTCGTCCGGCGCGCGGCGGTGCACCACCCCCCACCCCTTGCTCCGTCGGGCCGTTCCCCCTCTCCGGCGGTGTGCACGACGGAAAGCGGCGCGACATGGGCAACAACGGCAGAGGGCTCCGGGCGAATGCCCTCGGCACGTTCGACACGGTGGTGATGGCGGTCGCGGGCAGCGCCCCCGCGTACTCGATCGCTGCGACCACGGCGGTCCTCGCCGGCGCGGTGGGCCTGGCCGGCCCGGCGGCGCTGCTGTACTGCGCCCTGCCGATGACGGGCATCGCGCTGGCCTTCAGCCGGCTCAGCCGGATCGACGTCAACGCGGGCGCCAGTTACTCGTGGGTGGGGCGCACGCTGCACCCCTTCTTGGGGTTCGTCAGCGGCTGGGCGCTGGTGGTGTCGGCGACGATCTTCATGGTGGCGGGGTCACTGCCGGCCGGTTCGATGACGCTGGCCCTGTTCGACGAGGGCCTCGCCGCGGACACGGCCCTGTCGACCGTGGTGGGCGCCGCCTGGTTCCTGGTGATGCTGGGTGTGGTGCTGGGCGGCGCCCGGCTCACCGTGCGGGCGCAGTGGGTGATGACGGGCGTGGAGCTGGCCCTCCTGGCGCTGTTCGCGGTGCTGGCGTTCCTGCACTCCGACCACGCCCGGGTCTTCGACTGGTCGTGGTTCGCCCCCGGCCGGTTCGACGGGCCGGCCGGGTTCGCGTCCGGGGCGCTGGTCGCGGCGTTCTACTACTGGGGCTGGGACGTCACCAGCAACCTCAGTGAGGAGACCCGCGACAGCCGTCGTACGGCGGGACTCGCGGGCTTGATCGGCCTCGGGATCGTCTTCGTGCTCTTCGAGGTCTTCACCGTCGCGGTGAACGTCGTGCTCAGCGGCCGGCAGATCGAGGAGAACGGAGCGAACGTGCTGGCCGCGCTCGGCGAGGAGGTGTGGCCCGGCTGGGGCGGCAGGCTGCTGGTCGTCGCCGTGATGCTGTCCACGGTCGCCACGCTGGAGACGACCCTCATCCAGGTCACCCGCTCGCTGTTCGCGATGGGCCGCGACCGCACGATGCCGTCCGCGCTGGGCCGGGTGCACCGCACGTGGAACACGCCGTACGTCGCCGTCGGCGTGGTCGGGGCGGTGGCGCTGGCGCTGTTCGTCGCCGCGAACGCGCTGGGTTCGGTGGGTGAGATCCTCTCCGACGCCATCGCGGCGATCGGCCTGCAGATCGCCGTCTACTACGGGCTCGCCGGGCTGGCCGCGGTCGTCGCCTACCGCAGGATGCTGCTGCGGTCGCCGGCGCACTTCCTGCTGGGCGGGGTGTGGCCGCTGGGCGGTGCCCTGTTCATGTTCTGGGTCTTCGCCGAGTCGTTGGGCCGGATCGGCTCCGCGGCCGTCGCGATCGGTCTCGGCGGACTCGCGGTGGGGCTGGTGCCGATGCTGTGGTACTGGCGGCGGGGCAGCGACTACTACCGGCCGGCCCGGCTCGACGCGTCGCGGACCGTCACCGCCGACTACGTGCCCGAGGGGCACGCGCCGGCACACTCCCCCGCCCACGAGGGTCTCCCCACCGACTTCTAGGGGGAACCCGATGCCGCGAGACCGTTTCGCTCCCGACTTCGACCCCGACTGCGGGGACGCCCTCCTGTCCCGCGCCCGCCAGGACATCGTCATCGGCCGCTGGCAGGGACTGCGTGAGCTGCTGCGGACGACCGGGCCCGACTGGCCGGTCCGCGGGCACCGGGTACGGCTGCTCGCCCAGGACTGCGCGGGCAGTTCGGCGGCGGAGAGCTGGCTGGCGGCCGAACCGCACAGCGCCGACGCGCTGGTGCTGCGGGCGGCCACGGAGACCACCCGGGCCTTCCATCTGGCGATCAGCGCGGGCCGGGGTGTGCCGATCGACGGGCACCGCGTCGACCGCGCGGTGCTGGCCTGCCTCACGGCGGCGGAGGCCTGTCCGGAGGACCCGACGCCGTGGATCTCGCTGGTCTCGGTCGCCCGGCTGTACCCGTCCGGGGTGCGCCGGCAGGAACTGGCGCGCTGGTGGGACGAGTTGCACCGCCGGGACCCGTACAGCATGGAGGGCCACCTCCAGGTGCTGCACTACTACTCGGCACGCTGGCACGGCACGCACGGCCTGATGTACGACTTCGCACGCGACGCGGCCGGCGCGGCCCCGTCGGGCTGCCCCCTGCCGGTGCTGGTGCAGTACGCCCGCGTCGAGGAGTACCGCGCCGCACTCGACACGGCCCCCGGCCGCACCACCGCGGTGTGCCTCGGCCAGCACTGGACCAACGACGGCGCCGTCGGCGACGTCCGCCGCACCTGGGACCGCTGGATCATGGGCCGCACCGCCGACGAGATCGCCCCCGCCGAGCTCCGCGACCTCAACTACCTGACGCACGCCGCCTGTTCGGCGAACGCGCCACACATCGCGGCCCCCCTCCTCACCCTGCTCGGCCCCCGCGCCACCCGCACGCCCTGGTCCTACACGGGAGATCCGACCCAACAGATCACCCGCTGGCGAAGGGAGTGGTCGGTACGGACGTGAGGGCGTGCGGGACGGTCGCCGTACGTCGGGATCACGGTGTAGTGGTCGGGCCGTCCGGGTGGGTGTGGCGTCGGGTGATCATCTGGTGGGTCGGGGCCTCGGTTTCGCGTTCCGGCAGGCGTTCGAAGCCGTCCTCGGTGATGACGGACACGAGGGGGAGGATGCGGCGGCCGATGTCCGGGCCGCCCGTCGCGCAGTCGTCGTCCACCGCGTCGTACAGCGCGTGGAGGGCCGCGAGCGCGGCCTGCCGCCGGTCCATGCCCCTGCGGAACAGTTTCTTCAACGCGCCCCGGGCGTACGGCGATCCGGATCCCTCCGCGTGGAAGTCCCTCTTCTCGTACAGGCCACCGGCCACGTCGAAGCTGAAGATGCGGCCGCGTTCGCCCTCGGGGGCGGACGGGGCGTAGCCGGTGAGGAGGGGGACGACGCCGAGGCCCTGCATGAAGAACTCCTCCCCCAACCGCCCGCCGTTCTCCTTCCACGTCATGGCACTCCCCCTTGTCTCCCGTCCGGCCACCGGACTCCTACCGGACGCGGGCCGCCGGGAAACACGGCCCGCGCTCACAGCGCGCCGCGCCGGACGAGGATCCCGAGCACCAGCAGGCCGGGCAGCAGCGGCAGCCACACCGTCAGCAGGCGGTAGCCGAGCACGGCGGAGGCGGCAGCGGCGGCGGGTGCGCCGGCGGCGGCCAGGGCGAGTCCGAGAGCGGCGTCCAGCGAGCCGAGCCCGCCGGGTGTGGGCAACAGGGCGGCGGCACCGCTCGCGACGAGGTAGAGCAGCGCCACCTTGGCCGGCGGCAACGGCAGGGCGACGGCCCGGGTGACAGCGATCAGCACCAGCGCGTGCAGCAGGGCGAACGCCGCCGAGCCGCCCCACAGGGCCGCCGCGCGACGGGGCCGCGCGTGGACGGCCCGCACGTCCGCCGCGGCGGCTGCGGCCGCCCGCCGGCAGCGCGACCCCGGCCGGCCGCCCACCACGACGATCGCTCCGACGGCCACGACCGCCACGCCGGCCCACACCCCGGCGCCGGACGGCATCGTCCACGGCAGCCCCGGCCCGGCGACGGCGAGAACGGCGATCAGGGTGCCCCGCGCCACACCGCCCGCCGTGGCCTTGACCGCGACGGCGGTCGCCGCCCGGCCGGCGGTCAGTCCGCGGCGCATGAGGAACCGCAGGTTCACGGCGCCCGCACCGAGCCCGGCGGGCAGGAGGTGGCCCGCCGCGCAGGCGGCGAACTGTGCCGCCACGAGCCGCCCGGGCGGCAGCCGCCGCACCACGGCGCCCTGTTGGGCGAGGGCCGCGCACAGCCAGGTCCCCGCCGCTGCCGCCGCCCCCGCCAGCAGCCAGCCCCGGTGGGCCACGGCCAGCCGCAGCACGCCGCTCTCCAGCACGTCCCAGTGCCGGCGGGCCAGGAGAACCGCGGCCACCAGGACGGCGAGCGTGAGCGCGGACTGCCAGTAGAGGCCCTTGCGGGTGACCGGGACGGCCACCTGCCCGGACGTCACGGGCGTCCGTCCCCGCCCGCCGGCGGAGCGAGGTGCAGGTCGACGGCGTCGGACGGCACGGTCCGCCAGTCGCGCGCGTACGGGGGAGGCGGGCTTCCCGGCCGGGACAGGGCGGCGGTCGGGATCCGACGGGCCGTGTGCAGGACCTCCGCCTCGGTGCTGTTGGTGTTGGGTCCGCTCGTGTCGGCCGAGGAGCAGCCGGCGTGGAAGGCGACCGGGATGGCCTCGTGCCCGGTGAGCAGACAGGGTGGGCGGACGCCCAGCCGGTGCAGTCGGGCGACGGTGCGGTCCCGGTCGCGGCGGTCGGCGGCGGTGCGGTCCACGAGACGGTCCAGGACCACGTACTGCACCGCGAGATGGCCGGCGAGGGCGAGCGCGACGACGGTGGCGGCCGCCGGCCGCCACCGGCCTGCGGGCGCCCTGACCAGGTGGCGCAGCGCGTCGGCGGCGGGGAGGGCGAGCAGCGCGTAGGCGGGCAGGAGGAAGCGGGGTGCGGCGTAGCCGATGAGGAACAGGTAGGGCAGGGCGGCCGTGGCGGCGCAGGCCAGCGGCAGCAGGGTGGGCAGGGTGCGGCGGGCCCGGACCGCGACCGTCAGGCCGGCGGCGGCGAGCAGCGGCAGGGCCCACCACCAGGCCGTGATCACCGGGTGGGGCAGGGAGCCGGTGCACGGCCGGCACAGGGTGCGGCCGACGAGGCCGCGCATCTGGTCGTCGACGGCGAGGTTCCAGCCCAGTCCGCCCTGGATGCGGGAGCCCTCGGCGAGGCGGTGCGCGAGGCCGCCGTGGTGGAGGTACGCCTCGACGACCCACTGGCCGATGCCGGTCGAGAACCCCGCGAGCAGGGCGAGTCCGAGCCGTGTCCGTCGGCCCGCGACCACCAGGACGAGCAGCGGGGCCGCGATCCACACGGCGTCGGTGGGACGCATCCACGCCATGAGGGCGGCGCCGGCCACCGCTCCTGCCAGGGCGGCCCGGTCGCGGGGGTCGGCGCGGACCCGCAGCGCGCACCCGACGCAGGCCAGGGCACCGAACGCGACCCACAGGTTGGGCATGGCCGCCGGACCGTAGAACAGCGTCACCCACAGGGAGGCGAAGAGCGCGCCCGCGGCCGCGAGGACTCCGGCGGGGAACAGTCCACGCCACACCCACAGGGCGAGGTACAGGCCGAGGCCGGACAGCAGCGAGAGGTAGACCCGCAGGAGTTCCGTGGAGGTCGACCAGGAGGTGACCGGTGCGACCAGCAGGGAGACGCCCCGGGCGCGCGGCGCGCTGAAGAAGGCCGCCGGCGCCCGGGCGGAGATCTGGCTGACGTACACCGTCTCGTCCCAGCCCAGGCCCAGGCCGGGGCCGACGAGGAGCAGTTGGGCCGCGGTGAAGGCACCGGCGACGGCGGCCAGCGGCCACGCGCCGCGCGGGCGCCAGGGCGTCCCGGGCACGGCCGCCGGCCTGCCGCCTCGCACGCCGGCGAGCAGGGCGTCCGTGCCGTGCGCCATCCCTGCCACCCCTCACCCGGGACCGGAAAAACATGCCCAAACTAACCCGGGTCGCCCGGGTCCGCAGGGTGGGATACCGCCAACTGCGCGCGGTCGCGGGTGAGGGGCCTTCAGGGGTCCTTGCACCCTGCCCGCCCAGGGTCCTTTTGATGGATCTCCGCGGCGTCGCGACGCCGTGGAGATCCATCAGAAGGGCCCTTAAGCCTCCCGGCCTGATCAGGCGCTCATGGTGCAAGGACTCCTCAGCGGGCGTGAGGTGCGCGGTGCTCGGGCTGCTGCGGGGTCGGGCGGTCGGGGGCCGGCGGCACGGGGCCCACCGCCGGGCCGTCGCCGTTCAGGGTCATCGGGGTGCCGTGGTGGCCGATGGTCAGGGGCGGGCCGGACAGCAGGGTGTAGGTGGCCTTGTCGGGGCCGACCTCGACACGCAGACGGCGGCCGAGGAACTGGAGCGAGAAGGCGAGACGGCTGAACCGCTCCGGGAGGCGGGGCGCGAAGCGCAGGCTGTCGCCGTCGCGGCGCAGTCCGCCGAAGCCGGCGACCAGGGCCGTCCAGGTGCCGGCCAGGGACGCGATGTGCAGCCCGTCACGGGTGTTGTGCTCCAGGTCCGCGAGGTCCATCAGCGCGGCCTCACCCGTGTAGGCACAGGCCAGTTCCAGATGCCCCGCCCGGGCGGCGACGACGGCCTGCACGCACGCCGACAGGGAGGAGTCGCGGACGGTCAGCGGCTCGTAGTAGGCGAAGTTGCGGGCGACCTGCTCCTCGTCGAAGAAACCGCCGCAGGTGTACATCGCCAGCACCAGGTCCGCCTGCTTGACGACCTGCTTGCGGTAGAGGTCGAAGTAGGGGAAGTGCAGCATCAGCGGGTACTGGTCGGGGCGGGTGGCGGCGAAGTCCCAGCGCTGGTAGCGGGTGAAGCCCGCGTGCTGCTCGTGCACGCCCAGTTCGTCGTTGTACGGGATGTGCACGGCGTGGGCGGCGTCCCGCCAGGAGGCGCTCTCCTCCGCGTCGACGCCGAGCGCGGCGGCCTCCTCGGGGTGCCGTTCGACGACGTCGGCGGCGGCGAGCAGGTTCGTCCGGGCCATGAGGTTGGTGTAGGTGTTGTCGTCGGCGATCGCGCTGTACTCGTCGGGGCCGGTGACGCCGTCGATGTGGAAGACGCCGTGCGCGTCGTGGTGTCCGAGCGAGCGCCACAGCCGGGCGGTCTCCACCAGCAGTTCCACGCCGGTGTCCCGTTCGAAGAGGGTGTCGCCCGTCGCCTCGACGTAGCGCACCACGGCGTCGGCTATGTCGGCGTTGACGTGGAAGGCGGCGGTGCCGGCCGGCCAGTAGGCGGAGCCCTCCGAGCCCTCGATGGTGCGCCAGGGGAACGCGGCGCCGCTCAGGCCGAGTTGAGCGGCGCGCTCGCGGGCGGCGGGCAGCGTGTTCTGCCGCCAGCGCAGCGCCTCGCAGACGGCCTCGGGCGCGGTGTACGTGAGCAGCGGCAGCACGAAGGTCTCGGTGTCCCAGAACGCGTGGCCGTCGTAGCCGGAGCCGGTCAGTCCCTTGGCGGGGATGGCCCGGCCCTCCGCGCGGGCACCGGCCTGCAGTACGTGGAACAGGGCGAAGCGGACGGCCTGCTGGATCTCCTCGTCGCCGTCCACCTCGACGTCGGCACGCGCCCAGAAGTCGTCGAGGTAGGCCTGCTGCTCGTCCAGGAGGCCCTGCCAGCCGCTGTGGCCGGCCGCCGCGAGGGCCGCCTCCACCTGGTCGCTCATCGCGGGCCGGGAGCGCACGCCGGACCAGCCGTGGGCGACGAGCTTCTCCACGCGCAGCGTCTCGCCGGGTTCCAGCACCGAGGTGACGGTCAGCCGGGCCACGTCGACGTTGCTCTCGCTGTCGACGGTGGTGCGTTCGGGGCCGGTGACGTCGTGGTCGGCGGCGACGGCGACGCGCAGTCCGCTGCGCTTCGTGCGGTGCACCAGGCGCAGCCGCCGGCCGACGGCGACGTCCTCCTCCGGCTCCAACGGCGACTTCAGGGCGCGGGCTGCGCGCGGGTCGCCGTCGGGCTCGGGCAGGCTCTCGTTGGCGACCAGTTCCGACTGGATGACGACACGGGAACGGCTGCCGACGGCCTCGACCTCGTAGGCGACGGCGGCGACGGCGCGCTGGGTGAGGGAGACCAGCCGGGTCGAGCGCACCCGGACCGTGGAGCCGGCCGGCGAGGTCCACTCGCAGGTGCGTTCCAGAACGCCCCGGCGCAGGTCGAGGACGCGTTCGTGCGTGACGAGCCGCCCGTAGCGCAGGTCGAAGGGCTCGTCGTCGACCAGCAGCCGCAGGATCTTGCCGTTGGTGACGTTGATGACGGTCTGTCCGGACTCGGGGTAGCCGTAGCCGGCCTCCGCGTACGGCAGGGGGTGCAGCTCGTGGACGCCGTTGAGGTAGGAGCCGGGCAGGCCGTGCGGCTCGCCCTCGTCGAGGTTGCCGCGCCAGCCGACGTGCCCGTTGGACAGCGCGAACACGGACTCGCTCTGGGCGAGGACGTCGAGGTCGAGGCTGGTCTCGCGCACGCACCAGGGCTCGACGGCGTAGGACCGCTCGGTGATCACGCACTCCCTCCGAGTTCGGCGAGGTCCGCCACGACGACGTCCGCGCCGTGCGCGTACAGGGCGTCGCGCTGTCCCACCCGGTCGACGCCGACGACGTATCCGAAGTGCCCGGAGCGGCCCGCGTCCATGCCGGCCAGCGCGTCCTCGAAGACGGCGGCCCGGGACGGTTCGACGCCGAGTTCGCGGGCGGCGGCGAGGAAGGTGTCCGGGCGCGGCTTGCCCGGCAGGTTCCGTTCGGCGGCGACCACGCCGTCGACGCGCACCTCGAAGAGGTCCTCGGCGTGGATCGAGCGCAGCACGTCGCGGGTGTTGGCGCTGGAGGAGACGATCGCCGTGCGCAGGCCCCGCGCACGGACCGCCGCGAGGTAGCGCAATGTTCCGTCGTAGGCCTCGACGCCCTGGGTGCGGATCTTCTCCAGCAGCAGCTCGTTCTTGCGGTTGCCGAGGCCGTGCACGGTCGGCGCGTCCGGCGGGTCGTCGGGATCGCCCTCGGGCAACCGGATGCCGCGGGAGGCGAGGAAGGTGCGGACGCCGTCGGCGCGCGGGCGGCCGTCCACGTACTCGTCGTAGTCGCCGGCCGAGTCGAAGGGCCGGTATCCCTCGCCGTCGCGCTCGCGCAGGAACGCGTCGAACGTCTCCTTCCATGCCGCCGCGTGCACCACGGCCGTCCGGGTGACGACCCCGTCGAGGTCGAAGAGACAGGCCTGGATGGTGTCCGGGAGTCCGAGCGTCGTCGTCATACAGGTCCGGTTCCCCGTCCCGGGGGTGCCCACCGAGTGGCGCACGCCACACTCCGGCCGCCGGGTCGGCCGGAAAGAGCCGGGTCAGTCGTGCGGGAACGAGTGGTGCTCGTGCGCGATCACCCAGCGGCCGGCCTCCTTGCGCAGGCCGAACGTCAACCGCAGCCGTTCGGCGGGACGCTCGGCCAGCTCCCCGGGCGTGGCGCAGCGCAACAGGGCATGGGCGTAGGCGACGTCGGGGCCTGCGGTGACGTCGAGGGAGTCGATCTCGAACAGCGCGCCCTGCGCCTGCCACGCGAAGAACGGCGGCCAGATCGCCCGGTAGGCGGCCAGGCCCCGGATGCCCGCGTGGGGCGGCGGCACGTTGTACATCACCAGGTCCTCGGCGTGCTCGGCCAGCACGGCGGCGAGGTCCCCGCGGTGGACGGCGTCGGCCCAGCGGGTGATCAGGGCGCGGATCCGCCTCTCGTCCTCGGACACGTTCTCCTCCTCTCCGCCTCCCGGGTGCCCCTCCAGACTGCGACACTCTGCTGTGTGCACACTTTCGACGATCTTCTGCTGCGTGCGCGTTCCCTCGTCCGCGACGGGCGGCGGGCGCTGCTCGGCATCGCCGGTGGCCCCGGCGCCGGCAAGACGACCCTCGCCGAGCGTCTGGTGGAGGAGTTGAACGGCGGCGGCCTGCCGTGGGTCGCGCACGTCCCGATGGACGGCTTCCACCTGGCCGACGTCGAGCTCGACCGGCTGGGCCGCCGCGACCGCAAGGGGGCGCCGGACACGTTCGACGCGGCCGGGTACGCGGCGCTGCTGCGACGGCTGCGGGAGGAGACGGACGGCGACGACGTCGTGTACGCGCCCGGCTTCGAACGGGTGCTGGAGCAGCCGCTCGCGGGCGCGGTGCCGGTGCCGCCCGAAGCCCGGCTGGTGGTGACGGAGGGCAACTACCTGCTGCTGGACACGGGGGCGTGGGCGCGGGTGCGGTCCGCGCTCGACGAGGTGTGGTTCTGCGAGGTGGACGAGGACGAGCGGGTGCGCCGCCTCGTCGCGCGGCACGAGGAGTTCGGCAAGGGCCACGAGGAGGCGGTGGCCTGGGTGCGGGGCACGGACCAGCGCAACGCCGGCCTCGTCGCGTCGACCCGGGAACGGGCGGATCTGGTGGTGCGGGGCGTCGTGGGGTGGCCGCCCGGGTCCGGACAGCGCCGTGCGGTGCCTGGACCGGGGAGAGCCGGAGCGGACGCCGCCGGCTGAGCGGGAGGAGTCGCTGTACGAGCCGGCCGCCCGGACGACGCGGACGCCGACTCCGCGGAGGCCCACGCCGCCGGTGACGGTCAGTCGGTGAGTGGCCCCCGCAGGGTCAGTTCCGGGTCGCCGTGGACGTCGTCGGCGCCCAGGACGGCCGTGAAGGCGGGCGTGCGCACGGCCAGGCCGGCGTCGGTGTGCGCGACGGACACGGTGAACGGGTCGTGTGAGCCGTAGCGGACGGCGAAGACGTGCAGGTCGTCGGGGGCGTCCGGGACGGGGCCCGCCTCGAGGGCCGTGGAGCTGACCAGGTGGCGCCAGCCCTCGTCGGGGTTGCCGTAGCCGCGCGGGTCGGCGGCGAGGGCGAAGGCGGCCTGCTCCTGGGTGGTGTGCGCGCGGGCGTCGAAGTGGTCGGCGCCCCGCCCCTCGGGGTGCGTCAGGCGCAGGGTTCCGGCGGAGGCCACCGCTCCCTCGGCCGTGCGCCGCACCCGGTCGCCGTCATCCTCGGCGTAGGGCAGTCCGGCGAGCAGGTAGGGCGTTCCGTCGAGGCGTTCGACGGCCACCGTCGTCCACAGGCTCGTGCCGTCGGTGACGTACAGGGAGCGCACGGACCGCAGGACGTGGTCGCGGCCGACGACCGGCTTGGTGACCAGTTTGGCGGTGAGCCCGCCGGCGCGGACGTCGCGGACGCGGACCTCGCCCATGGGGCGGCACAGCAGGAAGCCGTCGGTGACGGGGCCGAAGCCGTGCTGGCGGCCCACGGCGGCGGGCAGGTAGTAGGTGCCGCCCGCCTCGACCAGGGAAGGCGTCATCCGGTCGTCGAAGGCCACCGAGACCGTGCCGGCGCGCAGTTGGTGCCGCGTGGAGGACGTGGACGGTGTGCGCTGCCAGCGCGTGGTGTCCTGGATCTGCCAGACCAGCATCCACGCGAAGTGGCCGTCGAGCCCGCCGTCCGCCTTCACCGCGTGCCGGCCCCAGCGGGTGTCGCCCCGGTAGCGGCCCAGGTCGGAGCCGATGCGGCGGCTGAAGTAGCGCAGGCCGAGGACCGACTCGAAGCCGGAGTGCTGTTCGCTGTAGCGGGGGCCGCCGTGGTCGAAGCCGCCGCCCGTCAGGCGGGCGTCGATGTAGCGGGCGAGCGCGTCTCCGTCCTCGGCGAACACCTCCTCGCGGCTGATCCGGTGCGCCTGGGCGAGGAAGGACAGGGAGATCGGGCCGTAGTTGTTGTCGTAGGCGCCGCCGTGCTCGGGCGGCAGCAGGGCACCGCGGTCGCGGACCCGGTGGGCGCGGATCTCGTCGCGGTACAGGGCGAGGGCCTTCGCCCGCACCGGCCGGCCCTCGGCGGGCGGCAGGTGGCGGGCCAGCATCAGGCCGCCGACCACACAGCCGATCGCCTGGTTGCCCGCCTCCTGCGGGTTGAAGAACGTCGCCTCGGTCAGCCAGCACCAGTAGCCGCGCGCCACCTCCAGCAGTTCCGCGCGCTGCTCGTCGGCGACCAGGCCGTCGGCCGCGTCGAGCAGGTTCACCGCCTGGAGCAGCGCCCACACCGTGCTCGGCCAGTCGCCGATGGGGTGGGCGCCGGCCTCCAGGACGTAGCGGGCGTACGGCAGGCCGGAGTTGCGGACCCTGAGGTTGGGGTAGCCGGGGTTGTCCTGCCGGTAGACCCGCTCGCGCAGATGGAAGCCGAGGCTGCGGCGCACGGCCCCCGGCAGGCGCGGGTCCTTGGTGCGCTGCCAGGCGAGGGCCAGCAGGGAGGTGACGCCGAGGGAGGTGTCGCCGATGTCGTCGACGCAGTCGGGGTGTTCGAGGCTGCCTTCGGGCGTCAGCCGGGCGAGGGCCTGTTCGACGACGTCGGCGAGGACGGCGTCGTAGGCCTCCGGGGTGTCCGGCAGGTCGTGCAGGGGGGCGCGCTGGTGGAGGAGGTGCACCGGGGATCAGCCCTTCATGCCGGAGGTCGCCAGGCCCTCGACCAGCCTCTTCTGGAAGATGAGGAAGCAGATGAGCGTCGGCAGGAGGGCGAGGGTCGACATGGCGAACATGGCGCCGTAGGAGGAGCCGCTGGTCTTGTCCAGGAACAGGGTGAGGCCGAGGGGCACGGTGAAGCGGTCGTTCTGCTGGAGGTAGACCAGCTGGCTGAGGAAGTCGTCGTAGGTCCAGATGAAGGAGAAGATCGTCGTGGTGATCAGGGCGGGCCGCATCAGCGGCAGGATGATCTTCCAGTAGATCTGCCACGGGTTGGCGCCGTCCATCATGGCCGCCTGGTCCAGCTCGCGCGGGATGGAGCGGATGAACTGGACCATCAGGAAGATGAAGAAGGCGTCCGTGGCCAGGAACTTCGGCACGATCAGCGGCAGGAACGTGTTGATCCAGGTCAGGTTGTAGAAGATCGTGTACTGCGGGATGAGGGTGGCCTGCATCGGCAGCATCAGCGTGCCGAGCATGATGCCGAACCAGATCTTCTTGCCTCGGAACTCGAAGCGCGCGAAGGCGTAGGCGGCCAGCGAGCAGGAGATGACGTTGCCGACGACCGCGCCGATCGAGACGATCAGCGAGTTGGTGATGTAGAGGGAGAAGGAGTTGCCGGAGCCGCTCCAGCCCTCGGAGTAGTTCTCCGGGCGCAGCGCGTTCGGGATGAGCCCGGGGTGGGTGAAGATCTCGGTGTCGGGCTTGACGGAGCTGCTGAGCATCCACAGCAGTGGGTAGAGCATGACGACCGCGACGCCGACGAGCAGCGTGTGGACGAGGATGCGCCGGGGGCCGGTGAGCGAGCGCAGCTTCCGCAGCGGCGACGGCGACGGGGTGATGGCGGACATGGTGAAGGACTCCTCGCTCAGTCGTCGTAGTGGACCCAGTAGCGGCTGGCGACGAAGTTGACCGCCGTGAAGCCCGCGATGACCAGGAACAGCACCCAGGCCAGCGCCGAGGCGTATCCCATCTGGAGGTCGGTGAAGCCCTTCTTGTACAGGTAGAGGGAGTAGAGCATGGTCGAGTTGAGCGGTCCGCCGGTGCCGTTGCTGACGACGAAGGCGGGAGTGAAGGTCTTGAACGCGTCGATGATCTGCAGGACGACGTTGAAGAAGACGATCGGGGTGAGCAGCGGCAGCGTGATCTTGAAGAACCGGGTGGCGGGGCCGGCGCCGTCGATGGAGGCCGCCTCGTAGACGTCCCTCGGCAGTTGCTTGAGGCCGGCGAGGAAGATGACCATCGGGGTGCCGAACTGCCAGACGGCCAGCAGCACGAGCGTGTAGATGGCGGTGTCGGGGCTGGAGATCCAGTCCTGGCCCTTGATGCCGAACCAGCTCAGGAAGTCGTTGAACAGGCCGTCGCCGCCGAAGACCTGCCGCCACACGATCGCCACGGCCACCGCGCCGCCGAGCAGCGAGGGCAGGTAGAAGGCGGCCCGGTACAGGCCGATGCCCT
The DNA here is from genome assembly GCF_055573695.1 of Streptomyces sp. NPDC030143. NCBI lineage: Bacteria > Bacillati > Actinomycetota > Actinomycetes > Kitasatosporales > Streptomycetaceae > Streptomyces > Streptomyces sp. NPDC030143. The sequence goes on along the minus strand of NZ_JBVIAY010000005.1, from coordinate 386,046 downwards.
TCAGGTCGCGGTTGAGCAACATCGCCACGCCGAGCGCGAGCCCGAGCTTCAGCGGCACGGACACCAGGACATACAGGAGGGTGGCGTGCACCGAGTCCCAGAAGACCGGGTCGTCGGTGAACATCCGGTCGTAGTTGGCGCCGCCGACCCACTCCGGGGGTGTCAGCAGGTCGAACTTGGTGAACGACAGGTACAGCGAGTCGAGCATCGGATAGACCGTCAGCCCGAGGAGTCCGACGAACCAGGGGGCCAGGAAGACGTACGGCCACCACCCGCCGCCCCGCCGTCTGGCGAGGCGGCGGCGCATGCGATCGCGCTCCCGCTGGTCGGACGGGGTCGCCGGAGCCGGCGGCTCCTTCACGACCTCGTCGGTCTTGGCGGTGGTCATACTCATCTCCCTGGACCTCTCCCGGTGGTCGGACGGACGGTGCGTGTTACTCGGCGAGAGTCCCGGCGGCCTGGTCGAAGAACTTGCCGAGCTGCCCCTTGATCGTCGCCTTGCCGAAGGCGATGGCCAGGTTCGACTGGAACAGCAGGTCCCAGATCCGGTCGGCGCCCTGCGGCGGGGGCACGGGGGCGGGCAGGGCGTTGGTGGCCTTGCCGACCCGCTGGGAGATGTAGTCGGCGTTCGCCATGTTCAGCTTGTCCGTCTCGGTCAGGCTGGGGGCGATCAGGTTGCGGGCCTTCTCGGTCGGCGGGATGCCGCGGTAGAGCTGCATGTCCTTGATCGCCGTGTCGTTCTGCGCGAAGAACGACATGATCTTGACCGAGTCGGCGACCTTCTTGCTCGCCTTGGTGGCGCTCAGCAGCACACCGCCGTTGACGAAGTTGCCCTCACGGGCGCCGGACCAGTCGCCCTGCGGGGTGGGCAGGAAGTCCAGTTGCGCGGAGGTGATGTCGCCGCCCGCGCCGTAGACGCCGGAGTCGAAGGTGAACAGCGCCTTGCCGATGACGACCGCGTTCTTGGTGAGGTCGTTGTGGGCGGCGGAGGTGATGGCCGGCGGCGGGCAGGCGTTGGTCTTGCGCATCTCGGCCCAGTACTCCCACCACTCCTGGAGGGTGTCGGGGGTGAAGCCGAGCTTCTTGCCGTCGTCGGAGAAGAAGGTCTGGCCCTTCTCCCGGGCGAAGATCTCGAAGCACTGGAGGGTGGAGCCGCCGCCGTCGTCGACGCCGTGGGTCTTGCCGCCGCTCTTCTTGTAGACGTCCTGCGCGACCTTCTTCAGGTCGGTCCAGGTCCACTCGCGGTCCGGCAGCTTCAGACCGAGCTTCTCCAGGCCGCTGCGGTTGACGGTGAGCTGGTTGACGCCGATGCCGGACGGGACGCCGTAGAGCTTGCCGTCGACGGTGCCGGCGGCCAGGAGCGTCTTGGAGAAGCCGGTCAGGTCGAGGGTCTTGCCGACATAGGAGTCGAGCGGGGCGAGGACGCCCTTGCGGGCGTACTGGGCGACCAGCGCGGTGTCCATCTGGAGCAGGTCGGGGGCGCTGCCGCCGGCGACGTTGGTGTTGAACTTGTCGAAGTACCCGTCGTACCCGGAGTAGGTCTCCTGGATCTTGATCTTCGGGTTGTCCTTCTGGAAGGTGGCAAGCGCTTTCTTGTATGCCGCGTGGCGCTGGTCGCTGCCCCACCAGATCATCGTCAGCTTGTCGGTGGTGGTGCCGGCGCCGGTGCCGCCGGCACAGGCGCTGAGCGAGGTGCCGAGCGCGCCGGCGACGGCGAGACCGCTCGCGGTGCGGAAGAGGGTTCTGCGCGAGATCTGGTGACCCACCGGGTCCTCCCTGGAGGTGCGTGACGAATTTCCCGGCCGGTCGCTGGCGGCACGGGGTGATGTGATGCGGAAGGCGCCTTCCGGGGGCGCGGCCTCGCCCGGCCTCGCCCATCCTGACGGGTGCGGATCCCCGGCCGCCATGGCCGTCGTCACGCGAGCACGCCCTCGCGTGGCTGCCGTACCTCACGTACGGTCGGGACGCCCACCCCAAGCCGGTGTCCCGACCGACTTAGAAAGCGCTTGTCCGGACATTGGCAGACCGAGTCGGAGGCCGTCAATCCTTCGTCCGCGCCGCATCGGTCACGGTTTGGACTCCCCGGGCCACCGCCAGCCGGGCGGCGCCCACGACCGTGCCGAGATCGCCGACCGTACTGCTGACCACCTCGGTGGGCCAGCTCAGCCGCTCCAGCTCGGCCCGCACGCCCGCCAGCAGCCGCGGGTCCGCCCCCGTGCTGCCGCCCAGCACGATCAGCCCCGGATCCAGGACGGCGGTCACGGCGGCGGCGAGCCGCCCCACGTCCACGGCGTGACGGTCGACGACGGCGCGGGCCGCGGCCCGGCCCTCCCCGGCGAGGGCGAACAGCCGCTCGGTGGTGCGCGGGCACGGTCCGTCGGCGTCCTGCCAGGCCTGCGCGGCCCGCCGCAGCAGGGAGCGCGCGCCGATATACTCCTCCAGTGCCTCGTGGCGGGGAACCCGGCCGTCGGCCCAGGGGTAGGGCAGCCGGGCCAGCTCTCCGGCGGCGCCGTTGGCCCCGCGCAGCACCCGCCCGCCGACGACGATGCCGAGGCCGATGCCCACGCCGATCCGCAGATAGCCGAAGGTGTGCCGGCCCCGCGCCGCACCCTCGTGCAGTTCGGCGAGGGCGGCGCAGTTGACGTTGTTCTCGAGGTGGACGGGCACACCCGGGGGCAGTGCGACGGCCACGGCGTCGAAGACCGGCCCGGCCTTGGCGGTCGCCGGGCGCATACCGGTGTCCCCCGGCGCGGTGACGTCGCCGACCGCGACGACGATCGTGCGCAGCGGGGCGGGTGAGGGCAGTGCGTCGAGCGCCTCGCGCACGACGTCGGCGGCCTGCGCCCGGGAGCCGGTGGCCTCGGCGAGCAGGGTGCCGTCCAGGGCGCAGCCGCGCACCCGGGTGAGGGCGGGACCGAGGTCGACGGCGAGTACGGTCCCGGCGTCCGGCCCGAGCCGGTAGACGGCGGCGGAGCGGCCCGTGCCGCTGGAGGCGGTGCCGGAGTGGGCGGCGAGCCGGACGCCCTCCAGCTCCGCCACGGCGGAGGACACCGTCGGCTTGGACAGGCCCGCCAGGGTCGCGAGCTGCGGCCGGGTCGCCCGGCCCGCCTCGGCCAGCACGGCGAACACCGCACTCGCGCTCTCGGTCAGGCGGGGGGCTCTTGCCACGTCGGGTTCCACAGTTCCCCCACTCAGGTCACGGACCGCGCTTCCCAGGCGTTCGGCTCTGCGGAATGCGGCGACGGATGCACGGGCGTCACGCGTTCCCGCCCCGCGACGGCCCGGGCGGGCCGCCCCGGCGGCCGGGTGCGGGACTGAACTCTTGACGCACTGTACTTCGTTAGTTAACTTCCTAACGAACATCACGGTACTCGCCTGCCGTGCTCCGCCGGAAGCCCGTCCCGGGGCTTCCCCGACTCTCCGACCCGCTTCTCCGAAGGCACGGTTCGCCCACCGTCGCAGCCCAGCGCAACGACGAAAGAGGAGCCGTGCAGGACTCTCCCCCGTGCCCCCTCGTGGTCGGCATCGACGTGGGCGGCACCAAGACCCACCTCCGCGCGCTCGCGGGGGACGCCATCGTGGCCGACCTCGTCCGCGGCAGCGCCGGCTGGCGGCCGCACGACCCGGTCGACGCCGCCCACCGGCTGGCCGCGCTGGTCCGTGAGGCGCTGCCCCCGGGCGTCGGCCCGGCCGCGCTCGCCGTGGGGGCGCACGCGTGTGAGACCCCGCGCCAGTGCGAGCGGATCCGGACCGCGCTGCACGGCCTCCTCGACGTGCCCGCGCTGATCGTCGGCGACGCCGAACTCCTCGCGCCCGCCGCCGGACTGGACAAGGGCGTCGGCCTGGTCGCCGGCACCGGTTCGGTCGCGGTGGGCCGACGGCCCGACGGCACCGCCGTACAGGTGGGCGGCTGGGGCGCGGTCCTCGGCGACGAGGGCGGGGCCGCCGGACTGGTCCGCGAGGCGGCCCGGGCCGTGTGGGCCGCCCACGACCGCGGCGAGGAACCCGACGCGCTCGCGCGCGGGCTCGTCGCCGCGTTCGGCGTACCCGAGGTGCCGGCGCTCGGAGCGGCCCTGGAAGGGGCGGCGGACGTCTCCGCCGAGTGGGGCCGGCACGCCCCCGTCGTCTTCGCGGCCGCCGCCGACGGCTCGTCGCTCGCCCGCAATGTGATCGCCGAGGCCGGCGAGGCGCTCGCCGCGCTCGTCGTCCGGCTCGCCGGCCGCGGTGTACCGGTGGACGACGTCGTCGTCGCGGGCGGCACGGTGCTCGCCCAGCCGGCGCTGTACGAGGCGTTCGCCGCCGCGCTCGCCGAGGCCGCACCCGGGGCGCGCGCCCAGCCGTTGCGCGTCGCGCCCGTGCAGGGGGCGCTGGCCCTGGCGCGGACGCTGCTGTGAGGGCGCGCCCGCGCGAGGGCGCCGCACGGGGGCGCCGCACCGCGATCGACGCGGACCCCCGTTCACCCGCAGGACATGCCACGGCCGCCGCAGACGCCCCGACGGGTCACCGCCCGGCCGTAGATCTTCGCTCGTACGCACAGGTCCGGCTCACGGAACACCACGGTCCGTCACCGTCGCACCGGATCGCACGTCCCTCCCCCGGCCGCACGGCCGAAGAACTCGAGAGAGGCACATCCATGCCGTCACCCGCCGGGCAGCGCACCCCCTCGGCCGTGAACAGACGAGGCTTCCTGAAGGTCTCCCTGGGCGGTTCGGCCGCGCTGGTCGCCGCCCCGACCCTCGTCACCTGGCTCGGCGCCGCCGACGCCAAGGCCGCGACGGCCGCCGCCGCGTTCGTCGACGACTACAGGACCAACGTCCTGACGAACCTCACGCCCGAGACCAACGCCGTGGTGCGGATCCTCGGCGGCATGGCCGAGGTCTGGAAGACCGGCTCGGCCTGGAACACCGGCACGCCGCTGCGGCCCGAGGTGCTGCGCGCCAACATGCGCTACTGCGCCCGCGTCACCGGCGCCCGCACCGAGGCGCAGGCCAAGGAGGCCTTCCTCTACGACCGCCAGCACCAGAGCTACGCGATGATCGGCGGCCTCGGACCGCTCGCCGACCTGTACCGGGCGGGCGCGCGGGCGGTCACGTCGATCACCACCGCGCCGGACACCACGCCGCCGACCACGATCAGCGACACCCTGCCCGCCGACGCGCCGGCCGGCTCGGCGATCGGCGCCGGTTCGTACACCTCCGACCTCGGCCAGGTCGCCCGGCTCGTGGACACCGTGCGCGGCCCGTTCGCCTCCGGCAACCCGGGCAAGTACGCCTTCCAGTACCCGCGCCCGTGGCGCATGAACGAGCACAGCGAGGTCGTCGACACCGGGAGGACCGACGCGCTCGGCTATCCCGTCTACGACTCGAACGTGATCGTCGCCCCCCAGCTGCTGCGCCAGCGCAGCACCTCCCCCGCCGACGACGGCGGCTTCCCCAGCGGGCACACCAACGCCTTCCACCTGGCGGCCCTGGCCTTCGCGTACGCGGTGCCCGAGCGGTTCCAGGAGCTGGTGACCCGGGCGTTCGAGCTGAGCCACACCCGGATCGTCGCCGGCATGCACTCCACGGTCGACGTCATCGGCGGCCGCGTCATGGCCACCGCCCTCGCCGCGGCCGCTCTGGCCGACCCCGCCAACGCCTCCCTCAAGGCGGCCGCCCGCGCGCAGGCGCTCGCCTACTTCACCCAGCGGACGGGCACCACCCCCGACACCCTGTTCGCCCACGCCCACTCCGACACCGGCGACCGCTACGCCGACCGGCGGGCAAACCGGCGGGTGGTCGAGCCGAAGCTGACCTATGTGCTCACCCGGGAGGGCCGTGACCGGGACCTGACCGTGCCCAAGGGCGCCGAGGTGCTGCTGGAGACGCGGCTGCCGTACCTGGACGCCGCCCAGCGCCGCGAGGTGCTGCGCACGACCGCGCTGCGCGCCGGCTATGTGCTCCTCGACGGCTTCGAGCAGTGGGGCCGGCTCGACCTGTTCACCGCGGCGGACGGCTACGGCGCCTTCGACTCCGACGTGACGGTCACCCTGGACGCGGCCGCGGGCGGCTTCCACGCGGCGGACACCTGGCGCAACGACATCGACGGCCGGGGCGGTCTGACCAAGCGCGGTTCCGGCACGCTCACGCTGACCGGCGCCAACCACTACACGGGCGGCACGGTCGTGGAGGCGGGCGCCCTGGTCGCCGGTTCCGCGAAGGCTCTCGGGCACGGCGAGGTCCGCCTCGCGGGCGGCACGCTGCGGGCGGCCGGTCCGGTGCGGGTGCGGACGCTGTACGCCCAGGAGTCGGGCGCGGTGCTGGACCTCACCCTGCGCAGGAACCACGGCGCGGTCCTGGCCGTGGCCGGGCGGGTCCTTCTCGCCCGGGGCAGCGTGCTCGGGCTGCGGCTGGACGCCGAGCGCCCGCCGGTCGCCGGGGCGGTCGTCCCGGTGATCGACGCGAGGGCGCTGCGGGGGCGGTTCGACCGGGTCGAGCTGGACTCCGACACGCTGCGGGCCGTTCCCCTGTACACGGCGGACGGGCTGTCGGTGCGGATCGTGAAGCGGTAGGGGTCTCCGGGCGGGCCGTTCCCGGGACGGCGGCTGATCCGGGCGGGGGCCAAGGCGGGGGCCAAGGCGGGGGCCAAGGCGGGGGCCAAGGCGGGGGCCAAGGCGGGGGCCAAGGCGGGGGCCAAGGCGGGGGCCAAGGCGGGGGCGGGGCGCGCGGAGCGCCGCCCCCGCCTTTCGCTCCGCCGGCAGCCGGCCCTCCCACCGTCGGCGGCCTGCGGGCTCGACGGGGAGGGTCGGGCGCGCACTCCCCCGCGCCCCGAGCGGGTCAGCTCGGCCCCGACGACACGGCGAACCCCGGCCGGGGCTCCTCTCCGGCCCTCGGACGCCCGCGGGCTCGACGGGGAGGGTCGGGCGCGCACTCCCCCGCGCCCCCGAGCGGGTCACCTCGGCCCCGACGACACGGCGAACCCCGGCCGGAGGGGAGAGTCGTTCCCTCTCGCGGCCGTCCAGTTCTCGCCCCGTCCGCGGGGCTCCGCGGGCCGGGGTCCGCGCGGGCCCGTGAGCTATGTTGAGCTTCGTGGGAGACAAAGGAGGAGGACCGGTGCCATCGCCTCAGCAGGCACGCGCACAGGCGACCACGATCACCTCGGGCAAGACCGCTCCGGAGGCGGAGGTGTCCCCCACCTCCCGGCTGAGGGCCCTGTTCGACGGGCCCCATCTGTCACCGGGCCAGCGGCGCATCGCCCAGTACCTGATCGAGAACATCACCGAGGCGGCGTTCCTGTCGATCACCGACCTCGCCGAGCGGGTCGGGGTCAGCCAGCCCTCGGTGACCCGGTTCGCGGCCGCCGTGGGCTTCAGTGGTTACCCCGCGCTGCGGGAGAAACTCCAGTCGATCGCGCTCGGCGCCCTGGCCGGCGGGCCCGCCGCCGCCGAGGTGAACCGCAGCAACGAGCTCCAGGCGGCGGTCGACGCGGAGCTCGAGAACCTGGAGAACCTGCGCCGCGACTTCGCCGACCCGGACCGGGTCATCGACGTCGGCCGGCAGCTGTCGGCGTCGACGCCGCTGACCATCCTGGGCCTGCGCATCTCGGCCTCGCTCGCCGAGTACTTCGCCTACGCCGCCCGCCGCATCCACCCGGACGTACGGCTGGTGACACGCGGCGGGAGCGTGGCGTACGACGCGCTGCTGCAGTCACGGGAGGCGGGCGGCACCTGGGTGCTGGCGTTCTCCATGCCTCGGCACGCGCAGGAGACGCTCACCGCGGTGCGGGTCGCGCGCAGCGCCGGTCTGAAGGTCGCGCTCGTCACCGACCTGGCGCTGGGACCGGTGGCCGACGAGGCCGACGTCACCTTCGCCACCGGGACCGGATCCCGGCTGGTCTTCGACTCCTACGCCGCCCCCGGCGTCATGGCCGCCGCGCTCCTGCAGGCCATGACGGACGCGGGCCCGGAGCGCACCCAGGCGCGGCTGGAGGAGTACGAACAGATCGCGGAGCAGCACCAGTTCTTCCTGCGGGACTGACCGACGGACCCGCCCCCACCCACCCCCTCCACAAAAACGTCACAGAGGGATATTTCTGCGCATTTCGCGCATGAATGTTTTCATACTCCTTGCAAAGGCGACGGCATATATAAATACTGCTCACGGTCGCACCCAGCCCCCGAGGGCACCCGAACGAGCACCCGAAGCCGTCGTCCCCTACCCACGTCGGCGCCCACGGTGCTCGGGGTCTCGCTCACGCGAGCGCCCGTGGCGGCCCCGGTCATCCCCTGGACCGGGGCCGCCCCACAACGTCGGACCACCCGTCACGACGCCACACACCCGGAAGCGATGATCATGACCCTGACGACGACGCGCATCAGCCCGGACTGGCCGTGCCAGGTCAAGACGCCCGGAAGCTACGACTGGGAGCGCTCCGCGGCCAAGTGGCTGCGCGAGCTGGTACCCGCGCGCTACGCGAGCTACCCGGCGCTGCTGCGCCACCCGGTACTGCTCGCCCGCCATGCGCAGATCCAGGTCCAGCACGAGATCCGGGTCGCCCGCACCGCCCTGCAGACCGCCCGCGCCGACCTTCCGCGCCTGGGGATGCCCGAGTCGGTCATCGAGCACACGATCAAGCTGTACGCCGCCGAGGTCCTGCAACTGCAGCACATCGCCCGCAGCGTCCGCGCCGTCTCCGAGGCCCTCGTCGACAGCGGTTCCAGCCGCTGAGCGGCGGGCATCCTCGCTGGCCGGGGCGTTGACGCAAGACAGTGATCGAGGCCGCCACGGTGTGCCATGCTCGTGGCGTGACGAGCGAACCCGCCAGGCCTGCCGAGCCCGGCGCCGTGCCCGACATGGCCGCCCTGACCCGGGTCGTGGCCCGCCAGCGCGCGGAGATGGACCGGTTGCAGGACCGGGCGGCCACGTCTGCGGTGCTGGAGCGCGCCAAGGGCGCCGTGATGGCGCAGACGGGGTGCTCCCCGGAGGCCGCTCAGGACGAGCTCCAGCACCGGGCGGAGACCGGGCAGCGCACGCTGCTCGAGGAGTGCTGGCTCACCCTGGGTTCCCTCGCCCCGTCGGGCGGTGCGGCTGCCCGTGCGGTGTCGGCCGCCGCGGAGGCGGACCTCCCGCCGGACGCGCCCGGGAGGGCCGCGGACGCCGATGCCCTCGCCCGGCTCGCCGAGTCCCTCGTGCGCGTCGGCGGTCCGCAGGACCTCGCCCGATGCCTGCTGGAGCGTCTCGGTCCGGGTGTGGGCGCAGACGCCGTCATGATCTTCGCGCGGGTCCCGGCCGGCGGCCTCGAACTCGTCGGGCACGCCGGTGTCGACGACACGCTCGTCGGCCAGTGGCGCCGGGTGCCGCCGCTCGGCGGGCTGGCCGCGCTGGACGCCCTCGACGCCGGTGAGCCCCGGTGGCTGGAGGACCCGGCGCGGGACCGCAAGCGGGACCTGCTGATCGGGGACCCGCCCGACATGTGGCCGAGCCGTGCCTGGCTGCCGGTGACGACCGGCCAACCGGCCGATGTGGCCCTCGGGATACTGCGCCGCCGCGCAGGCCCGTTCACCGCGCGGGAACGCGCGCTCCTGCTGGCCGTCGCCCGGTTGTGCGCGGGCCCGTTGCGCACGTACGGCCCCCGGCAGGACCCCGTGGTCGGCGGGGCCACCGACGCCGTGCAGACGGTGTTCGACCGGCTCCCCGTCGCCGCCGTCCTGCTCACCCCGGTGCGCGGCGCGACCGGGCAGGTCGAGGACTTCGTCATCGACGCCGCGACCTCCGGCGCCTCCGACGCGGTCGGCCGCAGCGGTCGTGAACTGGTCGGCCTGCGCTATCTGGAGTGCTGGCCGGCCGTGGCGGACGAACCCCTGTGGCAGGGCTGTCTGGCCACCCTGGTCGGCGGACTCCCCTACGAGAGCGAGCCGTTCGCCCGCCGGCACACGGTGGCCGGGGTCAGCGAGCTGTGCACCTACTCGGCGCGGGCGGCGCGCCTCGGCGACGGACTCGTCGTCAGCTGGATCCGCCACGACCCCTCGGACCGGCAGGAACAGCGGCTGGCGGACGTACAGCGGCTCGGCAATCTCGGCTGGGCCAACTGGAACCTGGTCACGGGCGAGGTGAACTGGTCCTCCCAGGTCTTCACCATCCTGGACCGCGACCCCGCGCAGGGGGCCGTGCCCCTGCCCCGGCTGCCGGCGCTGGCGCTGCCCGACGACATGCCCGCCCTGGCCCGGGCCCTGGGCGAACTGGTGCGGCGCGGACAGCCCTGCGACGTGCCGTTCCGCATCGACACGCGGCAGGGCGTCCGGCATCTGCGGGCGGTCGCCGAGGCCGTGCCGGACGCCCAGGGCACCCCCACCGAGGTGCACGGCTTCGTGCAGGACCTCACCGCCCAGCGCAGCGCCGAACTCGCCCTCGTCGCCAGCGAACGGGCCATCCTCACCCAGCACGGCGTGCTCCAGGCCGAGCGGACCGTGGCCACCCGGCTCCAGGAGGCGCTGCTGCCCCTGCCAAGGCAACCGGTCAGGCTGGCCGGGCTGCGCGTCGACATCGCCTATCTGCCCGCCCAGTCGGGCCTCAACGTCGGCGGCGACTGGTTCAGCGCCATCGAACTGCCCGAGGGTGACGCCCTGTTCGTGGTGGGCGACGTGGCCGGGCACGGCATGGACGCCGTCGCCGCCATGGCCCTGCTGCGCTTCACCGCCAAGGGCATGGTCATCACCGGCTCGTCGCTGACCGGCGCGCTCGGCCGGCTCAACGCGCTGCTGCTGCACTCGCGCGACCCGCACGGCACCGCCACCCTGGTCCTCGCCCGCTACGACCCCGGCGAACGGCGGCTGTTGTGGGCGCAGGCGGGCCACCCCCCGCCGCTGCTGGTGCGCGGCGGGGAGGCCCGCTACCTCGCGCGGCCGCGCGGGATGCTGCTCGGCGCGAGCGACACCCCCCTCTACGAGGAGGCCGAGTGCCGCCTGGAGCCCGGCGACCGGCTGGTGCTGTACACCGACGGCCTGGTGGAGCGGCCCTCGGAGAGCATCGACCGGGGGCTGGAACGGCTCGCCCGGGCCGCCTCCCTGCCCGGCGCCCCCGGCACGACCCCGCTGGACCAGCTGCTCGGCGCGCTGCTGGACCCCGAGCGGCGGGACGACGTGTGCGTTCTGGACATCCGGGTGCCCGGCGACGACGGGGCGGGCGCGTAGCGGCGCACGGGTCAGCCCGTGCGGGACTCCAGGTCGCGGCGAGTGTCGTCGCCGTAGACGCCGGTCTCGTCGCCGCGGATGCCGTACCAGAGCTGGAAGCGGGCCACGGCCGCGGTGACGACGGGGTCGTAGCGGCCGTCGGTGGGGCCATCGTCGTAGATGTTCGGGACCCGGCGCAGCCGCTGCTGCAGGTCGGTGACCTCGGGGCCGGTGTCGCCCTCGCGGAGCGTGCCGGCGCCTGCGCCGTCGGGGTCGGCGTCGGGGCCGGGGCCGGGGCCGGCCGTGGTCTCCGGATGCGTCGCCCCGGGATTCGTCGCCTCCGGATTCGTCGCCTCCGGATTCGTCGCCTCGGGGGTCGCCGCCTCGGGGGTCGCCGCCGGGGCCGTGGCGGCCGGGGGTGTGCGGGCGGTCGCCGCGTCGCCGCGGCCCGGCAGCAGCAGCGCGCAGGCGAAGCCGGCGATGGCCGCCGTGAGGACGGCGATCGCCGCGACGGCGACCCGGTGCGGTCCGCCGGCCGGCTCGCGCGGCGGGCCCGTCGGCGGTTGGTGCCGTCCGGCCGACGGCAGCCGCTCGGTCCCGGCCTCCGCGCCGGGCCGGCGGGCCGGCACCCGGACGGCTTCACAGGAGCCGCTGTCCTCGGTCATCTCGCGGAACAGTTCCGCGAGGGCGTCGGTGTTGCGCGGCCTGAGGACCCGGATGGGTTCCAGGACCCGGCGGTCGTGCGGCTGCCCCGGTTCGGGCGGTGTCGGCACCGTGTTCTCCCTCTGTCCGTGGTTCCCGCCAAGAGATACGGGCTCGAGAGCGGTGGGGTTCAGTCGGCGAGGAAGCGGTGCAAGGAGCGGGTCAGGGCCGCGACGAAGGAGTCCCGTCCGGCGTCGTCGAGAGCGTCCAGGGACAGGTAGGGGTTGAGGTCCTCCAGCTCCACCAGCAGCAGTGCACCGTCCGGGGTGCGGCAGGCGTCGACGCGCTGGACGCCGTGCGCGAGGCCGTTCCACTGCACGAAACGGCGGGCGAACTCCAGGTCCGCCGCTGTGGCCTCGTACCGGTGGAGCTCCCAGCGGCGGTCGGGGTGCGGAGCGTACAGGGCGTACTGGAAGGCGTCGTCGACGAAGTAGAAGGAGACCTCGTAGGCGAAGTCGACGCACGGCTGGATCAGGGTGGTGCCGTCGGCGAGGGCGGGCAGGGCGTCGGGGGCGACGATCCGCAGGCCCAGCGAGTCGGCACCCAGCCGCGGCTTGACCACGTAGCGGTCGGCCGCGGGCAGGCGGTGCAGGTCCTCGACGCGGTCGACGGTGGGGATGACCGGCAGGCCCTCGGTGCTCAGGTCGAGCAGGTACTGCTTGCCGGCCATGTCGGCCCGGCCGGTGAGCGGGTTGTACACACGCGTTCCGGTGCGCAGCGCCCGCTCGCGGAAGACGTCGTACTCCTCGCGGTAGCCGAGGACGGGACCGCTGTTGCGGACGACGACGCCGTCGAAGGCGTCCATCAGGGCGGCCGCGTCCCGGGGGTGGCACAGCGCCAGGTCGAAGTCGGCGCGCAGCCGGGCGGTCAGCACGATGTCCTCGTCGCAGTAGCGGCGCCCGCGGGCCGGGTAGGCGAGATCGGTGACGTAGAGCAGTCGGGGGCGGGCAGCGCTCACGGGTGGCTCCTGGGACGGGCGGGCGGTGCGCGGAAGCGTACGTCGGGCAGGAGAGCGGCTCCCGCGCCGGGGCCTGCGAACGCTGTCGGGCGAGCAGCCGTCCCCGGCCGGAGCCCCCCGGCGGACAGGTGCCGCCGCAGCCCTGAGCCGCCGCCCGGGGGCAGGTGCCGTCCGGGCCCGGAGAACACCCCTGGCAGGCAGGTGCCGTCCCCGGGCCGGAGATCGCCCGCCGGCTGCCGGGACGTACCATGACAGGACCGTCTCTCTTCTCCCGAAGGGCTCGTGCACCCCCGTGACCACCGCGACACTCCTCGACGGCAAGGCCGCAGCGGCCGACATCAAGAACGAACTCGCCCTCCGCGTCAAGGCGCTGAAGGAGCGCGGCGTCACCCCCGGACTCGGCACGATCCTGGTCGGCGACGACCCCGGCAGCCGCTCGTACGTGGGCGGCAAGCACCGGGACTGTGCCCAGGTCGGCATCGCCTCGATCCGGGTGGAACTGCCCGCCGACGCCTCCCAGGCCGACGTGGAGGCCGCGGTGCTGCGGCTGAACGCCGACCCGGCGTGCACCGGCTTCATCGTGCAGCTGCCGCTGCCCGCCCACATCGACACGCACGCCGTGCTGGAGCTGATCGACCCGGTCAAGGACGCCGACGGCCTGCACCCCACGAATCTGGGCCGTCTGGTGCTCGGCATACCGGGGCCGCTGCCGTGCACCCCGCGCGGCATCATCGACCTGCTGCGCCGCCACCACGTGCCGATCACCGGCCAGCAGTTCTGCGTCATCGGCTGCGGGGTCACGGTGGGCCGTCCGCTGGGCCTGATCCTGACCCGCGCCACCGAACACGCCACGGTGACGCTGTGCCACGAGGCCACCCAGGACGTCGCCGCGCACGCCCGGGAGGCGGACGTGGTGGTGGCGGCGGCCGGTGTCGCGCACCTGGTGACCCCGGACTGGATCAAGCCGGGCGCGACCGTGCTGTCCGTCGGCCTGACCCGCACGGTGGAGGGCATCCTCGGGGACGTCCACCCGGACGTCAGCGATGTCGCCGGCTCCTTCGCGCCGCCGATCGGCGGGGTCGGCCCCATGACGCGGGCGATGCTGCTGACCAACGTGGTCGAGGCCGCCGAGCGGCTCTGACGCCGCCCGCCCCAAGACGCAGGGCACTCGGTTCCCCGCAGCGAGGGAACTGAGTGCCATCACCGGTGTCCCGGTGCTACGTTCCCTGCCATGAGCTCCAGCGATCACTCCGCGACCGCCAAGCCGCCCATGCGGGACGCCCTGGTCGCGGCGGCCTTCCGGTTGTTCCTGGAGCGGGGCTACGAGCAGACCACCGTCGACGACATCGTGGCGCTCGCGGGAGTGGGCCGGCGGTCCTTCTTCCGCTACTTCCCCTCCAAGGAGGACGTGGTCTTCCCCGACCACGAACGCTGCCTCGCCGACATGACCGCCTATCTCGCCGCGAGCGATCCGGCCCACGAGCCGGTGCGCCGGGTGTGCGACGCGGCCCGGCTGGTGCTGCGGATGTACGCCGAGAACCCCGCCTTCTCCGTGCAGCGCTACCGGCTCACCAAGCAGGTGCCCGGACTGCGCGCGTACGAGCTGTCCGTGGTGTGGCGCTACGAGCGCGCGCTCGCCGAGTACCTGCGGGGGCGCTTCGCCGGTCGGCCCGACGGGAGCCTGCGGGCCGACGTGATCGCCGCCGCCGTGGTCGCCGCCCACAACAACGCCCTGCGGTCCTGGCTGCGTTCGGACGGGCGGGGGGACGCGAGCGCGACGGTGGACCACGCACTGGGGTACGTGCAGTCGGCGTTCGGCGCACCGCCCCCGGTCGCCCCCGTCGCGTGGACCGAGGAGCGGCCCGACGACGTGGTCGTGGTGGTCGCGCGGCGCGAGACACCCCTGTGGCAGCTGGTGCGGGAGGTCGAGACCGCCCTCGGCCGCGGCTAGGAGGTGTTTCGAAACACCCCCCAGTCCGCACGGTTCCCCGAATGATCGGGGTACGCAGTGCCTTTACGCGTGGCACTGAGTGCCATACGCTGTCGGCGTGCACGGTGGCACGGTGAACCGCGCACCTGCGTGCCCGGGTGACCCGCGCACGCTCGATTCCGGCCGAGCGCAGGGAGTTGACCAGCGTGTACCACCACTCAGGAAACGCCGTTCAGCAGATGGCCGGCTCCTCGGCGGGCGTCCTCGACCGCCAGGGCCCGGAGACCGAGACGATCCTCTTCCAGCGCTGCACCTGGTGCGGCACCGCGATGTACCACCGGCTGCTGTGTCCGGTGTGCCAGGGCAGCGACCTGCGCACCGAGCGCAGCGCCGGCACGGGGACGGTCCGCCACTCCACGGTGGTGCATCGCAACTCGCCCTCGGCGCGCAACGTGTCGCTGATCGAGATGGCCGAGGGCTTCGTGGTGCGGGGCCGCGTCATGGGCCCGCCCATCGGCATCCACAGCGGCGACCGCGTGCGGCTGTCCACGGCCAAGGATCCGGTACGCGGCGAACCGGTCTTCCAGCTCGTCGACGAGCCGTACCGGGCCTGGCACTGACGACCGCGCTCAGGCGGTCGGCTCCCCCAGTGCGGGCACCACGTCCGTGATCCGCACGGGCGCCCCGGTCTCGAAGCACCGGTTGGCGGCGAGCCCGACGGCGAGGGCGAGCGCGCCGTCGCGTTCGGTCGCCGTGGGCCGGCCGTCCGGCCCCGCCGGGCCGAACAACGCGTCGAGCATCCGGGTGTCTCCCCCGCCGTGCGCCTCGTGCGCGACGGCGACGGGGATCTCCACCGGTGGCCGCCACAACGGCCGCAGCGTCAGCCGCACTTCACCTGCGTGCCCGGCGGCCGTGTCACCGTGCGGCGCGCCGCGGTCGGAGGCGGTCCGGGTCCGCGGCCGCTGCCAGCGGCTCTCCTCGACCTCCAGTTCCAGCCGGCCGGCACTGCCGTTGACCATCACCCGGTAGCCCTCCCACGGCGCGTACGCGGTGAGGTGGTACGTCATCGTCGCGCCGCGCGCGTAGCGGACCAGGACGGCCATGTCGTCCTCGATGGTGACCGGCCCGCCGAAGACGTTACGGTCGCGGTGGTAGCCGTCGTCGCCCTCGGCGTCCAGGTAGAGGGCGCGCAGGGTGTCGTCGGCCGCGAGGTCCAGGGCGAACGGGTCGTCGGCGGCCGCCTCGGCGCCGTGGGCGCGCTCGTACTCCCGGCGCAGACCGTGGCGGGTGCCCGCCTCCGGGCCGTAGAAGGCGAGCCTGCCGTAGCCGAAGACCTCCCGCGGTTCGTCGGCCAGCCACCAGTTGACCAGGTCGACGTGGTGGCTCGCCTTGTGCACCATCAGGCCGCCGCTGTGCCGCTTCTCCCGGTGCCAGCGGCGGAAGTAGTCGGCGCCGTGCCGGGTGTCGAGCAGCCACTCGAAGTGGACGGAGAGGATCTCGCCGACCGCGCCCTCGGCGAGCAGCGCGCGCACCTGCTCGTGGACCGGGTTGAAGCGGTAGTTGAAGGCGACGGTGAGGGAGTTGCCGGTCTCGCGGACGGCGTCCAGGATGCGGGCGCAGCGTGGCGCGTCGACGGTCATCGGCTTCTCCGTGACCACGCGGCAGCCGGCCCGCAGGGCGGGGACGACATAGCGGTCGTGGGCGGAGTCGACGGTCGTGACGACGACCTCGTCGATGCCCTCCGCGCTGAGCAGGTCGGTGAATTGCTCCGGGTCCCACACCGCGGCGGGCGGCTCGCCGGCCTCGGCCAGCAGCCGGTTGTGGAAGGCCATGCGGGTCGGGCTGGGGTCGCACAGGGCGGCGACGCGGTGGCCGGGGCGCGCGGCGAGGTCCCGGGTGAAGGTCTGGGCGCGGTGCCCGGTGCCGACGACCGCCGCGCGCAGAGGGGGAGTTCGGCTCATGGGGGTGGCCTTTCCCGCGGCCCGCGCGGCCAGTCGCTCTGACCGGATCTTTGCGCTGCGCCGACCGATTCCGTGAGCACAGGCAACCCACAGGCTCCGTTTCGCTTCCTCCGGGACGCGAGGGGCTCCCGGTGCCGAAGGGGGCTCCCGCGCTCCAAGTGGTGAGGAGTGGACCTTGATCCGTGCCCGGCGAACAGGTGTCACCGCCGTGGCCGCGCTCGCGGCCCTGGCGGGGACACCGGGACTGGCACAAGCCCAACTACCGTCCGAGACCAGACCGTCGAGCGCCTCCGCCGACGGCGCGCTGCCGCCCGGCTGGCGCGTCAGCGGGCCGGACGGCGCCCGCGAACTGGTCTGGCGGTCCGAGACGCCCGTGCCCATGGGCGACGCACGCGTGGAGTTCCACGCGGCGCACGGACTGCTCGGCATACCCAGACCGGCCGACGACGGCCGCACCTTCCGGCTGGCCCTCGACGACGCCCACGCCGCGTCCCTGACGGACCTTCAGGTCCTGGCGGGGGGACGGCGCCTGGACGCGCCCGCCGCCGACCCGGGGAGGTCCGCGCGCACGTCACGGCCCTCGGCGCGGCCGTCGGACCCGCTGCCGGCCAACCCCGTCGACCCCGGCAAGCCGGGGGCGTACCGCACGGTCACCGGTGAGTACGACCTCCCCCCGGTGAAACTGCCCGGGTTCGCCGCGCCGGTCGAGATGAAGGCCGTCGTGGTCTCACCCCGCGCGGCCCTCGGCAAGCGCCCCGTCGCGCTGTTCCTGCACGGCCGGCACTCGACCTGCTACACGCCCGGCGACGAGGACGACGCCAGCGGCGCGTGGCCCTGCCCCGCCGGCACCAAGCCGATCCCCAGCCACAAGGGCTATCTGCAGGACCAGAAGCTGCTCGCCTCGCAAGGCTATGTGACGGTGTCGATCTCCGCGAACGGCATCAACGGCCAGGACTTCGCGGCCCCCGACGGCGGCGCCCAGGCCCGCTCCTCGCTGGTGCGCCTGCACCTCGCCCGCTGGGCCGACTGGGCGGCCCGTCCGGCCACCGCGCCCGCCGTGGTGCGCACCACGCCCAAGGCCGACCTCTCCCGCGTCCTGCTCGTCGGCCACTCGCGCGGCGGCGAGGGCGTCAACCGGGCCGCCATGGACAGCCTCTACCCGGCGCCCGCCGCCCAGGACGGCTACAAGGGACCGGTGCGCTGGAAGATCCGCGGCACCGTCCTCATCGGACCGACGATCTTCGGCCAGAATCCGGTCGCCGATGTGCCGTCGACGACGATCCTGCCGGGCTGCGACGGCGACGTCTCCGACCTCCAGGGCGAGGTGTACGTCGACGGGACGCGCGGCATCAGCAAGGGCACCGCCCTGCACAGCGCCGTCTACATGGTCGGCGCCAACCACAACTTCTTCAACAGCGAGTGGACGCCCGGCCGGTCCGAGGCCCCCTCCTGGGACGACTTCTGGGAGGACGAGGAGCAGCGCGACCCGGTGTGCTCGACCGGGACCGCGACCCGCCTCACCCCCGACCAGCAGCACCGGGCGGGCGCGAGCTACATCGCCGCGGCGGCCAGGCTGTTCGTCGCCGGCGACGACCGGGTGCGTCCGCTGCTGGACGGCTCCGGCAGGCGCGCCCCGTCCGCCGACCCCGCCCGGGTGCTGACCCACGCCGTGGGCGCGCGCCGCACCGGCGGTCTGCTGCCCGACGGCCCGGTGAAGGTGACCGGGGCGCGGCTGTGCTCGGCGGTCGACCCGGATCCGGCCGCGTCCTGCCTCGACCGCGAATCCGGCGGATCGTCCCCGCACTTCGCCTGGTGGGAGACCGAACGGGAGAGCGGCCGCCGCGCGGTCGCCCTGAAGTGGTCGGCGCCCGGTACGGCGGCGCGTGTGACGCCCGCCGCCCCCCTGTCCCTCGCCGGCGCCCAGGAGCTGGCGCTGCGGGTGATCGTGCCGCCGAACACCACCGGCACCCAGCTCGACGTCACCGTCACCGACACCGCCGGACGCCGCGCGAAGCTCGGCGGGGTCCGGGTGGACGGCCTGCCCGGCAGTGAGCGCACCGCCTCCCACTGGGCCCGCGAGGTCCGTGTGCCGCTGACCTTGGCCACCCGCGCCCGGCTCGACCTGAAGCACGTCAAGTCCCTGGAGCTGACCCCGCGTTCGCGGTCCGGGCAGGCCTGGCTGATGGACGCCTGGGGCTGGGCGCCCGGCACGCCCGCCGTGCAGGCGGCCGTGCTGCCGCGCGTGGACGTCGGCCGCACCGTCGTCAAGGAGGGTGACTCCGGCACCCGCACCTACCGGATCCCGGTCGGCGTCACCGGGCGGGGCACCGGCCAGGTCCGGGTCTACGTCCTGGACGAGCTGACCGGCCGGGGCACGGACAGACTGGTCACCGTGCGGCCCGGCGGCAACACCATCGACGTACCGGTCCGGGTGACGGGCGACACGCGGTTCGGCTACGACGTGAGCCACGACATCGCCGTGAAGGCGGTGCGGGGCGCCGTCGTCGGCGCGCACCGGGGCGGGGTGACCGCGGAGAACGACGACCCCATGCCGACGGTCACGGTGACGCCGGTCGCGGACCGGGTGACGGAGGGGCAGTCGCTGACCTGGCGGGTGTCGCTGTCCGAGGCGGCCGGAGTGGACCTGTGGTTCCCCACGGCGATCCGGGCCGTCACCGAGGGCGCTGAGCTGTCCACCAAGGACGTCGACCCGCGCTGGCTGGAGGAGGTCTCCGGGCACGAACCCGACCCGGAGCGGACGCTGTCCTCGCT
Source organism: Streptomyces sp. NPDC030143 (assembly GCF_055573695.1). NCBI lineage: Bacteria > Bacillati > Actinomycetota > Actinomycetes > Kitasatosporales > Streptomycetaceae > Streptomyces > Streptomyces sp. NPDC030143. Next base: position 366,577 of record NZ_JBVIAY010000005.1, on the reverse strand, counting down.
CGACGCCTGGCTGTCGGTGGACATCCCGGCCGGCAGCACCGGCTTCGATCTGACGGTGCCGACGGTCACGGACCGGGTGGCCGAGCCGGTCGAGTCGCTCCGGTTGCAGCTGGTCGACCCCGAGGGGCGGCCGGAGCCCGGCATGCCGATCATGACGGGCACGGTGCTGGACGCGTCGTGACCTCGCGGTGAGGACGGGGCAGGGCCGGTCGGTCCGTGCCCCGTTCTCGTGCCCCCGGTCCCCGGTCACAGGGTGACGCGGATACCGACCGTCCCGTCCGTGCCGCGGCGCAGCCGACTGCCCAGGAGGGAGAGCCGCCCGGTGATGCCGTACTTGCGGGCGATCAGCGTGCGGTAACGGGCGGACGTGGCGGCGTCGCAGATCTCCGCGGTGGCCGGGACCTGCTTGCCCGTCGGCCTGCCCCGCAGGTCGCAGGGGCCGACGAGGACGTCCGCGCGGGCACGGATCCGCCTCACCTTCCAGGAGTCGGCGGCCGTCCACACGCCGAGTGCCTGCCCGTCGCGCACCACCCACACCGGGGTGGCGACCGGGGTGCCGTCCTTGCGGTAGCTGGTGATCAGCAGGTACTTGCCCGCCGCCAGCGCGTCCAGTGCCGTGTCGTCCATGTCCGGAAGTCTAGGCAGGGGCGTGTCTCACCACCTCGGCAGCCGCCGCGTGCAGTCCGGCTGGACGCGCCGCGTGGCCGGTGCCGTCGCGGCGGCGCATCCCGGAGTCGAGGCAGCGGCGGTGCAGCCGCTCGAGGGCGTCCGTGTCGAGCTCCACGCCGAGGCCCGGTCCGGTCGGGCCTTCACCTCCCCGTCCTTCGGGTCGCGGCGTCCGGTGCGTGCGATCGCAAGGCGCCGGACGCTCGTAGCGGAGCTACCAGGGGCTTCCGGCAACGCGGCGAGCGTGGGTGCCGGGTGGCGCGAGCCGGGCCCCCTTCTGTTCGGAGCTCCCAGAGCTCCGTGCCGCTGTCATCGGCCATGGCCGCCGCCGTCCCGGCGCACGGCCCCAGGATTCTCCGGCGGCCTCGCGGGATCAGGTTCACCGGGCGTTCCGTGCGGGATCCTGGTCGTGGGCACGAGATTGGGGGCTGTGGTGTGACCTGGGAGCATGTGAACGGGACATCCGTCGCGGACGCGGCCGGCATCCTTGACGTGGCCTGCGACGAGTCGGGGTCGGACGGGGAGAACCTCACCGGCGGGAACACGGATGTGTTCGCCCACGCCAGTGTGCGGCTGCCCGTGGAGACGGCCGCCGCGCACGTCCAGGAGATCCGCGACCGGATCCGTTCGCCCGCCGAGGAGTACAAGGCGAACCACTTGCTGCGGGAGAAGCACCGGGCGGTTCTGGAATGGCTGCTCTCGCCCGCCGGGCCGCTGTACGGCCGGGCACATGTGCATCTCGTCGACAAGGCCTTCTTCGTCGTGGACCGGGCCGTCGACCTGCTGCTCGACGATCCCGCGCCGGCGGTCGGGCTCTTCCGCGACGCACGCGGACGCTTCCGGGAGACGGACTGGCGGGAGTTCCTGGAGGCCGCCAACCACCTGCTGCGCGTGCGGACGAACGACCCCTCCGAAACACCGGTCGGGGAGTTCTTCCGCACGGTCGACCGGCTGCGGCGGACGTATTCCGGCACCGAGGCGGCACACGTGCTGGCGCGACTCGCCCCCACCCGGACGCGGGCCCTCGCCTATCGGGCGGACATCCGGGAGGGGCCTTTCGTGCTGACTCCGTTGCTCAACCCGCTGCTGCCGTCCGTGCTGTCCACGGCCGCGCACTGGAGCACCGGCGGCCGTCCGGTGCTGCTCACCCACGACCGGCAGAACATGCTCACCCCCGACCGCATCGCCTGGATCGAGGCCACCGCGCACCGGCGGGGCATCGCGCTCGCGGGGCTGCGGCTCGTGCAGGCGCGGTGCGACGCCCGGGTGCAGCTCGCCGACTTCCTCGCGGGGATCGCCCGGAAGATCGCCTCCGACGAGCTGAACGGTCGCGGCGATCCGGCCCTGACCGCGCTGCTGCGCCCGTACACCGGTGAGCGGGCGGTCTGGGCCGACGAGCGCAGCTGGGCGCGGCTCGGTCCGGCGGGGGAAAGCGGGGGACCTCGCACGGCGGTCAACTCGGCCGTCTAGATTGCTCCTTGACGAACGCTCGAACACGTTCGACGAGCGTGTTCGGCTGCCTCGGTCCCGCGTCCGAGGCCTCCCCCACCAGGCAGCACAGGAGCTGATCCGTGACCGAGAACCCGCCGGCCGTGGACGCCGCGGCGCAGTCGCTGCGCGACCGCATCAACACCGCCCAGCCGCACACCGCCCGCATCTGGAACTACTGGCTGGGCGGCAAGGACAACTACGAGGTCGACCGCGCGGCCGGCGACCAGATCCGCCAACTGCACCCGGGCATAGGCGAGTACGCGCGCGCCGACCGGCTCTTCCTCGGGCGGGCCGTGCGCCACCTGGTGGCGGACGCCGGGATACGCCAGTTCCTCGACATCGGCACCGGCCTGCCGACCGCCGACAACACGCACGAGGTCGCCCAGCGCGAGGCCCCGGACGCGCGGATCGTCTACGTCGACAACGACCCGCTGGTCCTCGCCCACGCCCGCGCCCTGCTCACCAGCACGCCCGAGGGCCGCACCGACTACCTGGACGAGGACCTGCGCAACGTCGACGCGATCCTCGAACACGCCGCGAAGACCCTGGACTTCAGCAAGCCGGTCGCGCTGATCCTGCTCGGCGTGGTCATCTTCATCGGTGACGACGAGGACCCGTACGCCCTGGTGCGGCGGCTGGTCGACGAACTGCCGCCGGGCAGCCACCTGGTGCTGTCGCACACCGTCACCTCCCCGTCGATGCCGGACGTGGACGAGGCGGTGAAGTTCTGGAACGAGCACGGCACGCCGAAGCTCACCCAGCGCACGCCGGAGGCGGTCGCCCGGTTCTTCGACGGTCTGGAGCTGCTGGAGCCCGGCGTGGTGTCGTGCTCGCGCTGGCGGCCGGAGCCGACCGGGGGCGAACAGCCGGAGGAGGTCGCCATGTTCGGCGGGGTGGCCCGCAAGCTCTGAGACGATCACGCGCGGCTGAACACCGACGGCTTTCCGCACGTATGGAGATGAGGGCGCTCAAGGACCGGAGGGCCCCGCGGTGTCGTACCGCGCGTTCGGGGTTTCGGGAGCCATGCATGAGGCACGTACGACGACGGACCGTCCGGCGAGTGACGCGGCTGGCGGCAGTCGGCGGACTCCTCCTGGGAGGGGCCATGGTCGCGCGGGCGGCCGTGGCGAGCGAGACGCCCGCCCCGCCGACGGTGGCGGGCGCTCCGGCGAAGTCCGTGGCGAGCACAGGGACGGCCCTGGTCGCGCAGCTCGGCGCCTCCCGCACGGCGGGCACCTGGATCGGCGGCGACGGCCGTCCGGTCGTCGCGGTCACCGACGAGGACTCGGCGGCGACGGTCCGCAAGGCGGGCGCCGAGGCGAAGGTCGTCGGGCACAGCATGAACGAGCTGAAGGCGGCGACGGCGGCGCTGCGTTCGGCGCCCCGGGTCGCCGGGACCGCGTGGGTGATGGACTACAAGTCCAACCAGGTCGTGGTGCGGGGCGACTCCACCGTGTCGGCGTCCGACTGGGCCGACCTGACGAAGGTCGCGTCGGGCATCGGCAGTCACGTCCGCATGGAGCGCACCTCCGGCACCTTCACCACCCGCCTCAACGGCGCCCAGCCCATCATCTCGGCGGGCGGGCGCTGTTCGGCGGGGTTCAACGTGACCAACGGCAGCAACGACTTCATCCTGACCGCCGGGCACTGCGGCCCCACGGGATCCACCTGGTTCGCCGACAGCCAGGGCACCCGGCAGGTGGGCCGCACGGTCAACTCCAACTTCCCGGGCGGTGACTTCGCCCTCGTGCAGTACGCGGGCGGGGACGCCGGCGAGGGCGCCGACATCGTGGCCATCGGCGACGGCAACGGGGTGCGGATCACGGGCGTCGGCGACGCCGCCGTCGGGCAGCGGGTGTTCCGCAGCGGCAGCACGACCGGGCTGCGCGACGGCGAGGTCACCGGCCTGGACGCGACGGTCAACTACCCGGAGGGCACGGTCTCCGGGCTGATCGAGACGGACGTGTGCGCGGAGTCCGGCGACAGCGGCGGCCCGATGTTCTCCGAGGGCATCGCGCTCGGCATCACCTCGGGCGGCAGCGGCGACTGCACGGCGGGCGGGACGACCTTCTTCCAGCCGGTGACGAAGGCCCTGGCCCAGCTCGGCGTACAGCTGATCGTGGCCGCGCCGTCGGACGTCGCGGCCGGCGGCGGCTCGCCCGCACCGACGCAGGGCGAACCGGAGCCGTCCGCCTCCTCGACGGCGGCGGCGGTCGACCCGGGCGCGGCCTCGCCGGGTTCGGCGGCCCCGGCGACGGCCGGTTCGGTCGGCACCTCGCTGGCCGCCCGGCTCACCGACCCGCGCAACATCGGACCCGGCCTGCTGGTGATCGCCGGGAGCCTGGTCGCGCTCGTCGCCACCCGCTACATCCGCGCCGAACAGGACCGCAAGGCCTACCAGCGGTACTACTCGACGACGTGGGGATGAGCGGGCGTCGGGCCGGGGCGGCGGCCGACCGCGATGAGCGCGGTGGCCGCCCGGGCAAGAAGAAGGCCGCCGGTCTGCCCGAGGAGGGTGACGGCGGCTGAGTGGATGCGGCGGGACGGCAGTCCGCCGAAGAAGACGACGAGGGGGGTGGAACGGCCCCGCGGTCGGGCGGCTGTCAGGCCGCCTCGTCCGGCTGCGGGGCCGCGGCGGCCCACTCCAGGACGAGCCGCCGGTACTCCTCGCGCTGCTCGACGCTCAGTGTCCCGCCCGACCGGAGCCACAGGGCCCGGATCTCCTCGTTGACCTCTTCGGCCGATCGCTCGGAGAGGGGTTCAACAGTGGTGGACATGGTGTGAATCTTACGGTGTCGGAGGTGAAGGCGCCGTGAGTAATACCTAGTTAAACGGACAAAACGGACGTGTTGCTGATCACGTCCGTCTGCCCGCCCCCGCCGTCCGTCAGGTGCCCGGCTTGCGGCCGTACACGAAGACGTCGTCGCCCTTCTTCAGCAGCGACCAGTACTTCTTCGCGGCGGTCGGGGTCATGTTGACGCAGCCGTGCGAGCCCGGCGGGTTCCACATGCTCACCCCGACGGAGTGGAAGGCCTGGCCGCCGTCGAAGAACTGGCTGTAGGGCATCGGCACGTGGTAGATGCTCGACACGTGGTCGATGTTGCGCCAGTAGACCTTCTTCAGGCCGGTGCGGGTCTCGTACCCGTTGCGGCCGGTGCGCACCGGGACGGGCCCGTAGACGAGCTTGCCGCCGTCCTGGATCCAGCTGAGCTGGAGGCTGAGGTTGACGCAGGCGATGCGGCCCTTGTTGGTCGGGCACTTGCCGTCCTTGTTCGGCTTGTTGCCCACGGCCTTCTGCTTGTTCATGAGGTCCATCACACCCCAGGTGACGGGCCCCGCGTAGCCGATGTTCGGCGTGATGCCGTGCTTGTTCTGGAAGGCCCGGATGGCCTTGCAGTCGGCGGTCGACTGCTTGCCGTCGACGGGCCGTCCGAGGAACTTCTCCACCTGCTTCTGGTACGGCCCGGCCTGCGTGGTACAGCTCGCGGCCTGCGCCGGCGCCGCGCCCAGCACGAGCGTCAACGGCGCCACCAGTGCGGTGACCCCGAGCGCTACGGCTCCTCGTCTGCGTATGTCCCCCATGGCTGCTCTCTCCCTGGCGTGGTGTGCGGCGGTCTCGTTCGCCTGCACCACTAGACCCGTGGGTGGGAGCGTTGGTTGTGGTCACGCCCGAGCTGTGACGAAACGGTGAACTTGCCCCGGGCGGGCGGTGCGCACCGGGCTGCGCCGAGGCGTCGTGGAGGAGTCGGTCACGCCGGAGTGTCGGCTCCCCCGCCGCAGGGCCGAGGCGGGAGGCGTCCCCACCCGGGGTGAGGGGACCGCCGCTGGAGGCGTCCGCACCCCGCGTGCGGACGCCGGCCGGCCCCTCACGGGATACCGGTGAGGGGCCGGCCGCCCCTCACCGGTATCCCGTGGTGTCCGCCGGCTTGCCCGCGTCCGCTACCTCGACCAGGTAGCGCCAGGCGTCGGGGCGACTGCCGTCGAGGTCGGTGAAGCCGTACACCGGGGCCAGGCCGCCGCTGGAGAGGGACTGTCCGTTGAAGCGGGCCACCTCGGGGTCGGCGGCGAGGGCGGCGACCGCGCGGCCGACGTACCGGGGCGTCTCGGAGATGGCGAAGTGGGGCACGCGGTCGAGGGCGTCGCGCCAGTTGTCCTCGCCCACACCGAACTCTTCGAGCATGATCTCCGAGCGCAGCCAGCCGGGGGTGAGCGCGAGGGCGGTGGCGCCGCGCGGGCCGAGTTCGTGGGCGAGGGCGAAGGCCATGCGCAGCACGGACGCCTTGGCGAGGTCGTAGAAGAGGTTCACCCGGTAGGTGTCACGGTTGTACTCGGCGGTGCCGTCGGTGACCTCGACGACCAGGCCCCCGGGGTGGCGCAGCAGCAGCGGCAGCGCGTGGTGGCTGGTGATGGCGTGCGTCTCGACGGCGAGCCGCAGCAGCCTCAGGCCGTTGTCGAGGTCGTGCTCCCAGACGGGGGTGTCCGGCTGGAAGAGGTTCTCGCCGCCCCAGATGTCGTTGACCAGGACGTCGAGGCGGCCCTGTTCGTCCGCGATCCGCCCGACGAGCGTGCGGACCTGGGCGGGGTCGAGGTGGTCGGTGGGGACGGCGATCCCCCGGCCGCCGGCCTCGGTGACGAGGTCGGCGGTGTCCTCGAGAGTCTCGGGACGGTCGTACTCGGAGCGGCGTGCGCGGGTGGAGCGCCCGGTGACGTAGACGGTCGCCCCGGCCGCCCCGAGTTCCACGGCGATGCCGCGCCCCGCACCTCGGGTCGCCCCCGCGACCAGCGCGACCTTGCCTTCCAGCGGACCGGACATGTCCGACCTCCTGAGTGTGTTCCGTCGATGGCGTCATCGAGGATCGCGCGGAACCCGGACATCTCCTGTCGCCTTTTCAAAAGGAGTCACCCGACCGGCGGCGGTCGGTGTCACCCGGCGGCTCAGAGCTGCGAACAAGAGGGGAGGCCGTTCAGCTCGCGGCATCCGGTACGTGCCATCACAAGGCGCCGGAAGCTCCTCGCAGCGGAGCTGCCAGGGGCTTTCGGCAACGCGGCGAGCGTGCGTGCCGGGCATCGCGAGCCGGGCTCCCTTTTGTTCGGAGCTCTCAGGGGTCCTTGCACTACGAGCGCCCGATCAGGCCGCGTGGCTCAGGCGGGCACAGCGCACCTCAATGGCCCCGGACGATCCACTCCTGAAGGTGGGGTGCCTCCTCGCCGATCGTGGTGGGATCACCGTGGCCGGTGAGGACCTTCGTGGCGGGCGGGAGGGTCAGGAGCCGGTCGCGGATGGAGTCGATGATCGTCGGGAAGTGGGAGTAGGAGCGGCCGGTGGCGCCGGGGCCGCCCTGGAAGAGGGTGTCGCCGGTGAAGAGGACGCCGAGCCCGGGGTCGTACAGGCAGACCGCGCCGGGCGCGTGCCCGGGGGTGTGCAGGACCGTGAGGTCGGCGCCGGCGGCCTCGATGACCTGGCCGTCGGCGAGGTGGGCGTCGGGTTCGCGGTGGGGGTGGGTCAGCTTCCACAGCGGCAGGTCGTCGGGGTGCAGCCAGATCGTCGCGCCCGTGCGGTCCGCGAGGGCGGGCGCGGCGCCGATGTGGTCGTTGTGGGCGTGGGTGCAGACGATCGCCGTGAGGCGGCGGTCGCCGACGGCGGCGAGGATGGCGTCGGCGTCGTGGGCGGCGTCGATGACGACGGCCTCGTGGTCGTCGCCCACGATCCAGACGTTGTTGTCGACGTCCCAGGTGCCGCCGTCGAGGGTGAACTGCCCGGAGGTGACGAGGCGTTCGATGCGCGCGGCCATCACAGCACCACCACCGAGCGCAGCACGTCGCCGTGGTGCATCCGCTCGAACGCCTTCTCCACCTCGTCGAGCCGGATCGTCTCGGTCACGAAGGCCTCCAGGTCCAGGCGGCCCTGCAGGTGCAGGTCGATCAGCATCGGGAAGTCCCGGGAGGGCAGACAGTCGCCGTACCAGGAGGACTTCAGCGCGCCGCCCCGCCCGAACACGTCGAGGAGGGGCAGTTCCAGCTTCATCTCCGGGGTGGGCACACCCACCAGGACCACCGTTCCGGCGAGGTCGCGGGCGTAGAACGCCTGCCGGTAGGTCTCCGGGCGGCCGACGGCCTCGATGACCACGTCCGCGCCGAAGCCGCCGGTGAGTTCGCGGATCGCCTCGACCGGGTCCGTCTCGCGGGAGTTGACCGTGTGGGTGGCGCCCATCGTGCGGGCGGTGGCGAGCTTGCGGTCATCGATGTCCACGGCGATGATCCTCGCCGCGCCGGCCAGGCCGGCCCCGGCGATCGCCGCGTCACCGACCCCGCCGCAGCCGATCACGGCCACGCTGTCGCCCCGGGTGACGCCCCCGGTGTTGATCGCCGCTCCGATGCCGGCCATCACCCCGCAGCCCAGCAGCCCGGCCACCGCCGGTGACACCGAGGGGTCCACCTTGGTGCACTGCCCGGCCGCCACCAGCGTCTTCTCCGCGAACGCCCCGATGCCCAGCGCCGGTGACAGCTCGGTGCCGTCCGTGAGGGTCATCTTCTGCCGCGCGTTGTGGGTGTCGAAGCAGTACCAGGGCCGGCCCCGCAGACACGCGCGGCACCGGCCGCACACGGCGCGCCAGTTGAGGATCACGAAATCCCCCGGCGCCACGTCGGTGACGCCCTCGCCCACGGACTCCACGACGCCGGCGGCCTCGTGGCCGAGCAGGAAGGGGAACTCGTCGTTGATGCCGCCCTGCCTGTAGTGCAGGTCGGTGTGGCACACCCCGCAGGCCTGGATCCGTACCACGGCTTCGCCGGGACCGGGGTCCGGCACCACGATCGTCTCCACCCTCACCGGCTCGTCCTTGCCCGGTGCGATCACACCGCGCACTTCCTGCGCCATGGCACTGTCCCTTTCGTCGGCGGCCAACCGTTGCCCCGACCCTACGCGTGACCGATCGGTGCGGGCACGGCCAACAGGGCCGGTCATCGGCCGGAGGACCTGGTTCCGGCCAGCTGCCGGGGCTCGCCCCGTAGCCTGAACGGCGCCACCCGAACACCCGTCCCGAGGAGCCCCGTGAGCACTGAACGACCAGCCGCCGTCCCGCCTCCGTGGCGCCTGCTGCTCGGCTACGTACGGCCGCACCGCTGGGCCCTGCTGGTGGGGGCCCTGCTCTCGCTGGTCACCGGGGCGACCGGGCTGCTGCTGCCGTTGGTGGCGCGGGGGCTGATCGACGACCTGGGGCACGACCGGGCGATCACCGGTGCGTTGCTCGCGCTGTCGGCACTGGTCCTGGCCAACGCGGTGGTGGGCGCCCTGGGTTCGTACGTGCTGCGGCGGACGGCCGAGTCGGTGGTGCTGGAGGCGCGGCGCGCGCTGTCGTCGTACCTGCTGCGGCTGCGGATCACGGCGGTGGACCGCAGCGAGCCGGGTGACCTGATGGCGCGCATCACCTCCGACACGACCCTGCTGCGGGAGGTCACCTCCGACTCGCTGGTCGGTCTGGGCACCGGCGGGCTGACCCTCGTGGCGACCGTGGTGCTGATGGGCGTGGTGGATCCGGTGCTGCTCGGGGTCACGCTCGCGGTGATCGTGGTCGCGGGCGCGCTGCTCGGTGTGATCGTGCCGCTCATCAACCGGGCGAGCCGGCGGGCGCAGGACGCCGTCGGCGTGATGGGCGCCTCGCTGGAGCGGGTGCTCGGCGCGCTGCGCACGGTCAAGGCGTCCGGCGCCGAGGGCCGCGAGGAGCGGGCGCTGCACGCGGCGGCGGAGGAGTCGTGGCGGCAGAGCGTGCGCGCCGCCAAGTGGACGGCGGCGGCGGGCAACACGGCCGGTCTGGCGATGCAGACGGCCTTCATCACGGTGCTGGCGGTCGGCGGGGCGCGGGTCGCGACGGGCGCGATCGACGTCGGGACGCTGGTGGCGTTCCTGCTGTACGTCTTCTATCTGATGTCGCCGATCCAGCAGGTCGTCGGCGCGATCACCCAGTACCAGACCGGCGCGGCGGCGCTCGGGCGCATCCAGGAGGCGCTGCGGCTGCCGGCCGAGCCCGCCGCCGGGTCCGCGCCGCTGCCGTCACCGGCCGCCGAGCCGGCCTCGCTCGCCTTCGACGACGTCCGTTTCCGCTACGCCGAGGATCTGCCGTACGTCCACCACGGGGTGAGCTTCGAGGTTCCGGCGCGGGGCATGACGGCGTTCGTCGGGCCGTCGGGGGCGGGCAAGACGACGGTGTTCTCCCTGATCGAGCGGTTCTACGACCCCGAGTCCGGCACGATCACCGTCGACGGCCGTGCCCTGCCCGACTGGGAGCTGGCGCGTCTGCGGTCCGCCATCGGGTACGTGGAGCAGGACGCGCCCGTGCTGTCGGGCACCCTGCGCGACAACCTGCTGCTGGGCAATCCGGACGCCGACGAGGAGGCGGTGCGGCGGGTGCTGAAGACGACCCGGCTCGACGATCTGGTGGCGCGGCTGCCGCAGGGGCTGGAGACGCTGGTCGGCCACCGGGGGACGAAGCTGTCCGGCGGGGAGCGGCAGCGGGTGTCGATCGCCCGCGCGCTGCTGCGCGGCCCGCGGCTGCTGCTGCTCGACGAGGCGACCTCGCAGCTGGACGCGGTGAACGAGGCGGCCCTGCGCGACACGGTCGCCGACGTGGCCCGGACGACGACCGTGCTCGTCGTCGCGCACCGGCTGTCGACGGTGACGACGGCCGACCGGATCGTCGTCATGGACGCCGGCCGGGTGCGTGCGGTAGGCACGCACCGGGAGCTGGTGGCGGCCGATCCGCTGTACGCGGAGCTGGCGGCGACGCAGTTCCTGGCGACCGCCGAGTGACGCGGCAGGGGGCCGCCCGGAGTGTCCGGACGGCCCCCTGCGCCGGGCTGGGCGACGGCTCAGGTCTCGACGGCGGGCAGCAGGCCGGTGACGGGGGCGACGAGGTCGGTGAGCTGGTGCAGTTCCCTCAGCTGGTTCGGGTTGATCTTGTTCAGCTCCCCGAGCTGGCGCGAGACCGGCGGGAGCGCCTCGCGCTGCTCGGCGGGGATGCCGCTCGCGGCGAGCGAGTCCAGCGTGGTCATCGGGTTGATCGGGCCGGAGGCCGGGGCGTCGGCCGCGTTCGCCAGGGGCGCGGCGAGGCCCACGGCCCCGGCGGCGATCGCGGCGGCGGCGACGATGCGTCGAGTGGAGATCATGCCCCCAGCAACGCGCCGCGCCGCCTCGCGGACACGGGTGGACGGGACTGCTCACCCGACAGGCGCAGCCCGCCGTCCGCGCTTGCCGACCGGGGTGGGGCGGAGGAGCCTCGGAGGTGGGGCACGGCGGCCCGTCCTCCCCTCGGTCGCGGCCCTCGCAGGAGGTCACCATGAGTACGTCGGCAGGCTCCGCGTTCGACACCGAGGCTCTGCGCAGGGGCATAGAAGGACGTACGGCGACGACGTTGCTGTCGCTGTACGCGGACGACGCGGAGCTGCGCGTCGTCGACCACAACAGCCGGCCCAGCCGGCCCACCGTGCTGCACGGCCGCGACGAGATCGCCCGGATGCTCGACGACGTCTACAGCCGCGAGATGACGCACAGGCTGGAGGACTGCGTCGTCCAGGGCGACCGGGCCGCGTTCAGCGAGTCCTGCGAGTACCCCGACGGTGTGCGCGTCCTCGCCGAGTCGATGATCTCGCTGCGGGACGGGAAGATCGTCGAGCAGACGATGATCCAGGCGTGGGACGAGTAGGCGGCGGAGCCCGCCCGGTCGGCCCCGCGCACGCGGGGGGCCGGCCGGGCGGTGTCGGGAACGCTGGCCGTCAGGTCAGGGTCCACTTCTGGTTGGCGCCGGTGCCGCAGGTCCACAGCACCATCGGGGTGCGGTTGGCCGTGCCCGCGCCGTAGGCGTCGAGGCAGAGGCCGGAGTGGACGTTGGTGAGGGTGCCGTCGGCGTTGACGTTCCACTTCTGGTTGTTCTGACCGTTGCAGTCCCAGATGACGACCTTGGTGCCGTTGGTGGTGCCGAGGTTGTAGGCGTCCAGGCATTTGTTGCCGTACACCACGAGTTCCTTGCGGGAGGTGTACGTCCAGGCCTGGTTGGAACCGCCGTTGCAGTCCCACAGCTCGGCCTGGGTGCCGTTGGTGATGGTGTTGTTGTAGAGGTCCAGGCAGCGGGCGGACTGCCTGCCGACGACGAGGGCGCCGTCGGTGCCGGGCAGGGGGCGGACGGTGATGTCGGCGAGGGCGGGGGCGCCGGTGAAGGCGAGCGTGTTCGTCGAGCCCTTCGAGAGGGAGACCTGGAGGGTGATCGTCCCCTGCGCGGAGCCGGTGGGCGGGAAGGACACCGTCGTCGCCGTCTGGCCGTTGACCTTCAGGGTCGCGGTGCGGGCGGTGGTGGAGGTGTTGGTGTAGGCGACGTCGACGACCTTCAGGCCGGTGGTGCCGGCGACGACTCCGGAGAAGCTCGCGGTGCCGGGGTAGGTGCTGCCGGACGCCTCGGTGCCGCCGGTGACGGTGAGCATCACCGAGCCGCCCGCCGGGACGTTCGCGGTGTAGCTCGTGGCGTAGGTGCCGACGTCGGCGCGGGCCCACAGGTCGCGGACGGTCGCGGAGGCGTTCGTCAGGCCCAGGTCGGACCAGCGCACGGTGATGTTCCGTGCCGTGGAGGTGCGGTTGAGCAGGACCACGGCGCGCTTGCCGGTTCCGGCGAGGACCTTGCCGTACACCTGCGCCCCGCTGGTGTCCTCGGCGACCTTGACGCCCTGGAGGCCGCGCGGGTCCTGGTCGACGGCGATGACCTCGGGGTTCTTGAGGACGGCGGCGGTCTCGGCGGTCATCGTCGCGAGGTTGTTGCCGGCGAGGAGCGGGGCGCCGGAGACGGCCCACAGGTTCATGTGGGTGCGGTTCTGGGCGGCGGTGAAGCCGTCCATGCCGACCATCAGCATGTCCGGGTCGTTGTAGTAGCCGGTGTGCTGGGCGGTGGGGTGCAGGCCCTGGTCGAAGTTGGACAACATGCTCGTCGTGGAGGGCTTGTTGCCCCAGTAGACGATGTCGGTGCTGGTGCGGAACATGGGGGCGAGGCCCGGGGCCCAGTTCCAGGTGTTCTGGTAGCCCCAGTTGCAGATCGACAGGGTCAGCGGGCGGCCGGTGGTGGCGGTGGCCTTGCCGACGGCGTCGCTGATCGCCCGGTACGTCGTCGCCGCGTCGAGGCCCTCGGCGTCACCGCCGCACCAGTCGACCTTCACGAAGTCGAAGCCCCACCGGGAGAACTGGAGCATGTCCTGCTCGTAGTGGCCCTCGCTGCCGCTGCCCGGGGCGGCGGGGCGGCCGGTCGGGAAGTAGTAGCCGCAGCCGTCCTTTCCGGCGTCGGTGTAGATGCCGGCCTTGAGACCCTTGCTGTGGATGTAGTCGGCGATGGCGGCCATGCCGCCGGGCCACTCCGTCTCGTCGACGGTGATGTTGCCCGCGCCGTCACGGGTGCCCTGCCACCAGCCCTCGTCGATGTTGACGTACTGGTAGCCGGCCGCGGGCAGGCCCGCCGCGACGAACGCGTCGACCTGCTGCTTGATGACGTTGTAGTCGATCTTGGCGGCGAAGCTGTTCCAGGACGCCCACCCCATGGGGGCGGTCGGCACGGCGATCTGCCGGGTGGTGGCGGCACCGGCCGGCCCGGGCTGGACGAACACGACGGCGGCTGCTGCGGTCAGCAGCAGGGCGAGGACCCGGACCGCGGCGTTCCTGCAGCGCCGGACCAGGCCGGGGTGGCGCGGGGAGGGGGGATGCATACGACTCCTTCGACCGGGACGGGCCCGGCCACCATTCGTCGGCGAGGGAGGGGCGGCGACGTCGGTCGGTCCGACCTGCCCGCCTCGAGGGCGAAGTATCGAACCAGGGTCGGCAATCCGAACATGCCGCGCCGAAACTAGAGGCGCGCGAGGGTGAAGTCAACGGCTGCGGCAGGAGTGAAGTGGCCGTTTCTGCACCGCCCTTTCGCCCGCGTCGGCCCGGCGCCGCCATACTGTCCGTCGTGCGAGTGGCGATCATGACGGCGGGCTCCCGGGGTGACGTGGCCCCCTTCACCGGACTCGGCCACGGGCTGGTGCGCGCGGGCCACGAGGTCACGCTGGTCACCCATGAACGGTTCGCGCCCCTGGTCACGGGCTCGGGGGTGGGGTTCCACCCACTGCCGGTCGACCCGCGGGCCGAGCTTGAGTCCGAGCGGGGCCGGGGCCTGCACCGCAGCACCACCGGACCGGGCAAGCTGCTGCGACTGGCGCGCATGGCCCGGGAGCTGGTCGGCCGCATGAGCGACGATCTGCTGGCCGCCGCCCGCACCAGCGACGTCCTGCTGCTGTCCGCCTCCCTCGCGCCGCTGGGCCACACCATCGCCGAGGGGCTGTCCCTGCCGAGCATCGGCCTCCACCTCCAACCCACCGCCCCCACCCGGGAGTTCGCACCGCCCCTGCTCGGCGGCGGTTCCTGGGGCGCGCTCGGCAACCGGCTCGCCGGGCACGGCGTGGAACTCGCCGTCGAACAGGTCTTCGCTCCGGCTCTCCCGGCGCTCCGCGCCCGCCTCGGGCTGCCCGCGGCGAGCCCGCGCACCGGGCGGCTGGCGCGCGAACACCGGGCCCGGCCCGTCCTGCACGGCTTCAGCGCCGAGATGGTCCCCCGGCCCCGCGACTGGCGGCCGGGACTGGACCTCGTCGGCTACTGGTGGCCCTACGACCGCGACACCGGCCTTCCGGTGGCGCTGCGCGACTTCCTCGACGCCGGGCCGCCGCCGGTCTTCGTCGGGCTGGGCAGCGCGACCGTGCCCGACGCCGAGCGGCTCAGCGCCGACATCGTGCGGGGTCTGCGGCGGGCGGGGCTGCGCGGGGTGATCCAGCGGGGCTGGGCCGGTCTGGCGGCGGACGGCGACGACATGTTCACCGTCGACGAGGTCCCGCACGCGCTGCTCTTCCCGGAGACGGCCGCCGTCGTCCACCACTGCGGGGCGGGCACGACGGCGGCCGGGGTCCGCGCCGGTGTCCCCGCGGTACCGGTGCCGGTCCAGTTCGACGAGGGCTTCTGGGCGGGCCGCCTGGTGCGCCTCGGCACGGCCCCCCGAGCGCTCCCGCTGCGCCGCCTCACCGCCGACGGCCTCGCCGAAGCACTCGTCCGCGCCACCAGCGAGCCCTCCTACCGGCGGCGGGCCGCGGAGCTGGGGGCACTGGTGCGGGCGGAGGACGGGGTGGGGCGGGTCGTGGAGGCGGTCGCACGGTTGGGGTAGCCGAGCCGGGCGTGGCGCTGCGGGGCGGGGTGCCGGGCGGTCGCCGAAGCCGCGGGGTCGACGGGTCGCCGACGCCCCTCGAGCGCTACGGGGCCGTGGGCGACCAGCCCGGTGGACGCAGGATGCCCAGCAGTTGCCGGACCAGCTCGTCGACGACCTCGTCGAGGGTCGCGTCCACCCAGCCGGCGCTCCAGTCGTGCAGGAGGCCGTTGACGCTGCCGATGAACGCCGTCGCCGCGAGACGGTAGTCGCAGGGCGCCGCCTCGCCGCGGGCGGCGGCCTCCGTCGCCTCGGAGCAGATCAGGTCGACCCAGCGGGCCCGGCGGGCCAGGCGCTGTTCCTCCAGGCGCGGGCTGACGCCGACGATCTCGACGAATGTGATGCGGATGCGGCGCGGGTCGCCGGTGACGTCGCCCGCGTAGGCGCGGAAGATCGCGGTGACCCGGGCGGCGAGCGGCAGGTCCCGGGCGGTGGCGAAGGCGGCGACCACCGCCTCCTCGGCCCAGTCGTTGACCTGGAGGTGCAGCGCCGCGAGGACGTCCTCCAGGGTGCGGAACTCCTCGTAGAACTGGCGCGTCGAGAGCCCGGCCGCCTCGCTGAGCGCCGCGACCGTCGTGCCCCGGTAGCCGGGGGTGTCCCCGAACAGTTGCAGGGCGGCGTCCAGGAATCGCCGGCGCCGCTCGGCCTGCCGCTCGGCGGCGGTCTTGCCGGCGTACCGGCCGGTCGGCGCCCTCAGCCTGCCCGCCACGGATCCTCCCTCGTCACTGTCTCGCTCGATTTTGTCGCGCCCGCGGTCTTGTGGCGAAGGCCACCCCTTCCTTACTTTCCAGTAAGTCAACTCTGAACGCACCGGTGTTCAGATTCGGGCGAGCCTCACGCGCGCCCGCGCACCCGCCCCCACCCAGAGGAGAGAGCACTCATGCCTGCCTTCAGAACCAGGCACCTATGCTCCGTGGCCGCCGCCCTCGTCCTGACCGTCACCGCCCCCGCGACCGCCGCCACCGCCGCTCCCGCCGCTCCCGGCACGGCCGCGCTGCGCGAGGTGATGTTCGTCGGCAACAACTGGGACGGCACCGCCGACGTCATCCGGTCCACCGGCGACTTCGCGAGGATCGGCCGGATCGACGTCATCCCCGACAAGGACGAGCGGATGGCGGAGATCAACGCCGACCCCGTCCGCTGGATCGCCTTCATGACCATCCGCAACAGCGTCGGCGAGGGCCACGACCAGTTCGTCGACGACATGTACTCCACGCCGGACGGCTCCTCCGTGGTCGTCTCGCGGCCCAGTTTCGCCGACGTCGTCTCGATCGACCTCGCCACGGGGGACATCAACTGGCGCTTCCCCGTGTCCGGTTACCGCTCCGACCACATGGCGGTCTCCCCCGACGGCACGCGGGTCGCGGTCTCCGCCTCGACGTCGAACACCGTGCACGTGCTGGACATCGAGACGGGCCGGCAGCTCGGTTCGTACGCCACGGGCGCCAAGCCGCACGAGAACATCTTCACCAAGGACGGCAGGCACATCTGGACCATGTCGATCGGCGAGGTGAACACCGCGCTGGACGCCCCGTGGCTGGACTGGACGAAGGGCGACCGGCGCATCACCGTCGTCGACGCGACGACGTTCCAGCAGGTCAAGGTCATCGACATGCGCCAGCGGCTCGACGCGATCGGTCTGTCGGACCACTCCGACGCCGTCCGGCCGGCCGTGTTCTCGCCGGACGAGTCCAAGCTGTACTTCCAGGTCTCCTTCTTCAACGGCTTCTTCGAGTACGACATCGCCACCGACAAGATCACCCGGACGAAGACCCTGCCGAAGAACCCGGCGACCAGCGACGACCGCACCACCTTCGTCAACGACTCGCGCCACCACGGCCTGTCCGTGAAGCCGGACGGCAGCAAGCTGTGCGTGGCGGGCACGATGGACGACTACGCGACCGTCGTCGACCGCGCCACCCTCCAGGAAGGTCCGCTGATCACCGCCTCCAAGCCCTACTGGGCCACCGTCAGCGGGGACGGCAGGAGCTGCGTCGTCTCCGAGAGCGGTACCGACCAGGTCACGGCGATCGACTTCGCCACCGGCCGGAAGGTCGTGTCGGTCGCGGTGGGCGACCACCCGCAGCGCGTCCGGCTCGGGCACGTCGCCGCCGACTGGACGAGCCCGGGGAACTGACCGGGCGGCGTGGCGCGCGGCCGGGACGGCGCCCCCGGGACCACCCCGGGGGCGCCGTCGTCTACCCCACCTTCTGCGCGGCCCAGGCCGACAGTTCCGACCGGGCCGCCGCGAGCAGGGACGCGGACGGCGAGGCCGCCCCGTTGGTCACCAGGGCGTAGTGGACGGTGCCCTTGTCCGGTGCGGTGAGCAGCAGGCGGCGGCTGCCCGTGCCGCCCGGTTCGGGCGCGGCGGCGATCGGGGTGGTGCTCGTGTACGCCGGCGGGCCGTGGACCGCGCCCAGATCGGAGACGACGGTGGTGGCGGCGGTCCCGAAGGAGGCCGGCAGGTGCAGTTCGGTCGGGGCCGCGGTGCCGTTCGAGCGCCACACCAGCAGGCCGTACTGGCCCGAGCCGACCAGTTGCGCCACACCGGGCAGCGAACTCGGCACCGGGTTCCAGGTCAGCGTCGTCGAGCCGTCGCGGGAGCGGTCCTCGTAGGTGAAGGCGAGGGTGGTGCCGCCGGTGGCGCTCGGGTAGACCCGGTCGAGCAGCCGGGAGTCCTGACGGAGCGTCGCCCTGCCGGCGTCGTCGAGGCGCACGGCGGAGAGGTTCTCGTCGTTCCAAGCGTCGCCGGCGGTGAGGACCTTGTCGGGGTTGCCGTTCATCAGCTCGCGGTGGCGGCCGTGGTAGATGTCCCACTGCCACTGCTGGCCGGAGAGGACGGGACCCGAGGCGGCCGGGTTCGTCCACCAGTTCGCGCCCTTCACCCGCGAGTCGAGGCCCTGGTACATGGCTTTCAGGACGGTCGGCGCCTTGTCCGCGACCGTGCCGGCGAGGGGGTGGCCGAACTCGCTGACCACGGCCGTCGTCCCGGCCGCAGCCGCCCGGTCGCGGACCGTGCCGAAGTCGCCGGCGTACTGGCCGTCGGCCGCCTTGCCCCACATGAAGAGCCCGGAGATGGCCTTCTGGTCGTAGAAGTGGGTGTTGAAGACGAAGCGGGAACCGAGGGTGCCGGCGTCGAGGAGACCGCCCTCGTGCTTCTGGAAGTCGATGTTGGCGTTCCAGAAGAGGTTCGGCTCGACGAGGGCGGGCTTGTCCTGCCAGCCGGCGGCGTCCATCCGGGCCCGGAACTTCACGTAGAACGGCCACAGCAGGTCCCGTTCCCAGGTGCGGCTGTTCTGGCCGGGGTCGTAGGCGCCGGCGAACGGCTCGTTGTAGGGGTCGAAGCCGACGACACCCGCGAACTGCTCGGCGGTCAGGTGCTGTCGGACGTACGCCATGGTCTGCTGGGCCATGGACAGGAAGGAGTCCTGGAGGCCGTGGGCGTTGTGCCAGAAGTCGTGCTGGGCGGCCTTCACCGCGCCGTTCTGGGTGATGTTCTGGCCCCAGAAGAGGCAGATGCCGCAGGACTCGTCGGGGTAGCCGCCGAGCTCCACCGCCCACCGGGGGGCGCCGTCGCCGGTGTACCAGCTGTCGGGGTCGAAGAGGTACCGGGAGTAGAGGTCCTGGTGGAAGTCGGGGTAGACGCGGATGCCCGCGTCGAGGAAGGCACGCATCTGGTCGGTGGCGGCCGCCAGGTAGGAGGCGTCGACCTGGCCGCGCACCGGTTCGGCGTACGCCCAGGAGAGCAGGAAGCGCACGGAGTTGCCGCCGCCGAGGGTCCGCAGGGCGGCCGCCGACTTCTTCGCGTCGGCGGCCGAGGCGAAGGGCAGACCCTTGTTCTCCGCGAGCTTGGTCTCGCCGGAGACGTTGTAGCCGCGCAGCACGACCTCGCGGCCGTGGGCGTCGACGAAGCGGCCGCCCGACACGGTGAGGGCGCTGCCGTCGAAGGGAAGGGAGTCGGGGAGGGGGGCGGCGGCGGACGGGGTACCGGCCACCGTCAGGAATCCGCAGAGGACGACCAGAACAGCGAGCAGACGTGCCCGAATATTCGGCATGTCCACTACAGTCCGGCCATTTTCGGACACCGTCAATACCACCTGACCCTCGAGTAAGTTGACTGTCAGTCACCCCGGCTGTCCCGCGACGGCCCGGGCGGGGTCCCGGGGCGGCCCTCCCTGGGCGGGACGGCGGCCCGGTGCGGGCGGGCGGCCCGGTGCGGGGGGGGGCGGCCCGACGAGGGCGGACGGTGGTCCGGTGGCGGTCCGGTCGCCCCGGGGGCGGGTACCCGGACGGGTGTGGTGGGGGATGTGAGGTCGGCGGTGGGCGGGAAGGAGTCGGGTGTGCGGGATCTTCTTCCGGTGCTGGCGGGGTGGTACGCGGACGGGGAGCCGTTCGGGCTCGCCACCGTGGTCGCCGTCAGCCGCAGCGCGCCGCGCGAGCCCGGCGCGGCGATGGCGGTCGGGCCCGGTGGCGAGGTCGTCGGCAGCGTGTCCGGGGGCTGTGTGGAGGGGGCGGTGTTCGAGCTGGCCCGGGAGGTCGTGGCGAGCGGTGCGGCTCGGCTGGAGACCTTCGGGTACGGCGACGACGACGCGTTCGCGGTCGGTCTGACCTGCGGCGGCGAGATCACGCTCCTGGTGCGGCCGGTGACGCCCGCGCTCGACCCGTCGTTCGGGGCGGTCGCACGGTCGGTGGCGGCGGGCGAGCCGGTGACCGTGGCGACCGTGACCGACGGGCCCGCCCCGCGCGGCGCCGTCCTCTCCGTCTGGCCGGAGCGGGCCTCCGGCACGCTCGGCGCCGAGGCGCTGGACACGGTGGTCGCCGCCGACGTCCGCGGCGAGCCGGCCCCGGGGGTGACGGGCGTGCGGCGCTACGGGCCGCGCGAGGACGCCGTCGCGGTGTTCCTGCACTCCTTCGCGCCGCCGCCGCGGATGCTGGTGTTCGGCGCGGTCGACCACGCGGCGGCCGTGGCCCGCGTCGGGGGCTTCCTCGGCTACCGGGTCACGGTGTGCGACGCGCGGCCCGTGTTCGCCACGGCCGCGCGGTTCCCGCCGGGCGTGGAGGTCGTCGTCGAGTGGCCGCACCGCTATCTGCGCGGGACCGGCACCGACGGGCGCACGGTGATCTGCGTGCTGACCCACGACCCGAAGTTCGACGTACCGCTGCTGGAGGAGGCGCTGCGCCGGCCGGCCGCGTACATCGGGGCGATGGGCAGCCGCCGCACCCACGACGAGCGCCGGCGCCGGCTGGTCGAGGCCGGGCTCACGGACCGGGAGCTGTCCCGGCTGCGCTCGCCCGTCGGACTCGACCTCGGGGCGCGTACGCCCGAGGAGGTGGCGGTGTCCGTGGCCGCCGAGATCGTCGCGCTGCGCCGGGGCGGCAGCGGTGCCCCGCTGACCGTCACGGAAGGGGCCGTCCACCGCCCGGGCACCGGGTGACACCGGGGTTCAACGAGGGGGCAGCCGGTGCAGGACCACGTCCGTCAGGCGCCCGCCGTCCACCGCCGCCGTCAGGTACGTGCAGTGGGGCTGGCGGCGGCGGTCGGTCGGGGAACCCGGGTTGAGCAGGCGCAGACCGCCGGGGGCGGTGGTGTCCCACGGGATGTGGCTGTGCCCGAAGACCAGGACGTCGAGGTCGGGATACCGGGTGGCGCAGCGCTCCTCGCGGCCCCGGGCGGGGCCGGTCTCGTGGACGACGCCGAAGCGCAGGCCGCCGAGGTCGGCGAAGGCGGTCTCGGGAAGCCGGGCGCGCAGCTCGGGGCCGTCGTTGTTGCCGTACACGCCGATCAGCCGGCGGCTGCGGCTTTCGAGCAGATCGAGGGTGGCGGTGTCGACCCAGTCCCCCGCGTGGATCACCACGTCGGCGTGCGCGAGTTCGTCGAGCAGCGGCGCGGGGAGGGCCTTCGCCCGTCGGGGGAGGTGCGTGTCGGAGGTCAGCAGGAGGCGCACGCCGTCAGCGTACGGCGTGCGCCCCTCGTCCGCCGCGGGAGCCGCTCCGGCCCCGGGTCAGTCCTCACCCCGGACGATGTGGCCCTCCGGCGCGGACCGCGTCCCGGCGGTCAGGCCGGCGATGTCCACGGCCGGGATGCAGGTGCGCAGGGCGGGGCTCTCCCGCAGGCGGCGGGCCCTGGCCCAGCCCGTCTCGGGCCGGCGCGGGGCGGGTTCGTCCTCGAACGACGAGGTCACGGCGGTTCATCACCCTTCATGTGTGGCGGTCAGCGGGCACCGGGGCCGCCGCTGCCGAACGAACCGCTGGAGCCGGGGTCCCAGCGCGGACGCGACTGGTCGTCGCCGGCGCGGCCGCCGGTGGGCCGCAGTTCGTGCGGGGTGAGGCGGTCGCCGTCCGCGGACTGCGGCATCTCGTTCGGTTCGCGCCTCTCGTGGCTCTCGCGGACGGGCCCGGAAGCGGGCATCCGGGGCTGTTCCTCGGGCCGGGGCGGGGCGGGCTCGCCCCGGCGAACCCGGTAGCCCAGGCGGAAGGCCCAGATGATGCCGGCGACGAGAGCGATGCCGACGACGACGAACGCTACGGAGGCCAGCACGGACCTCCCCGAAGCCGCCAGGTGGGCGGTGGCGATGGTGTCCATGGACCGCGGGTACCCCGCGGTCGGCGCGGGACACGTGGGGCCGCGCCGGTTCACCCCGTCAGCGCCACCTCGCCCCACACCTGCTTGCCGCCGCTGACCGGCACCGCGCCCCACGCCTCGGACACCCCCTCGACCAGCAGGATGCCGCGACCGCCGGTCGCCTCCCAGCCGGGGTCGGTGGGCTGGACGGGGGTGCGGGGCGAGGAGTCGGTGACGGCGACGCGCAGCCGCCGGCCGACCAGGGAGAGGTCGAGGCGGACCCGGCCGTCGGTGTGCACGAGGGCGTTGGTGACGAGTTCCGACACGACGAGCAGGGCGGCGTCCGTCGCGTCGTCGCGGACGCCCCAGGAACGCAGGGTGCGGCGGCTGAAGCGGCGGGCCTGCCGGGCCGCCTCGGGCACCCGCCACACCGTCCAGCCCTCGCGCAGCGGCCTGACGGCCATGCCGTCGTAGCGCATGAGGAGCAGTGCGACGTCGTCGCCGCGGTGGGCGTGGCCGAGCAGGGCGTCGGCGACCAGGCCGAGGTGGGCGGGGTCGGAGCCGGCCAGCCCCCTGGCGAGGCGGTCCATGCCCGCGTCGATGTCGGAGTCGGCGGACTCCACGAGCCCGTCGGTGGTGAGGGCGACGACGGTGCCGGGGACGAGCCGCAGCGGGGTCATGGGGAAGTCGGCCTGGGTGACGACGCCGAGCGGGGGGCCGCCGTCGGACTCGACGATGTCGGTGGAGCCGTCCGGGTGACGCAGGACGGGCGGCGGGTGTCCGGCCCGGACGCACCAGGCGGTGCCGCCCTCCATGTCGACGTCGACGTAGCAGCACGTCACGAAGAGGTCGGTCTCCAGCTCCATGAGGAGCCGGTTGGCGTGCGAGACGACCACGTCCGGCGGGTGTCCTTCGGCGGCGTAGGCGCGCAGGGCGGTCCGCATCTGGCCCATGAGGGTGGCGGCGCCCGTGCTGTGGCCCTGCACGTCGCCGATGACGAGGGCGACATGGTGGTCGGGCAGCGGGATCACGTCGTACCAGTCGCCGCCCACCTCCAGGCCGGCGGTCGCGGGCAGGTAGCGGGCGACGGCGACCGCGCCGGGGAGTTTCGGCAGGCGGCGCGGGAGCAGCTGGCGCTGGAGCATGGCGACCAGTTCGTGCTCGGCGTCCAAGGCGTGGGCGCGCGTCAGGGCCTGACCGACGAGGCCGGCGGAGGCGGTGAGCAGGGCGCGTTCGTCGGGGCCGAAGTCGTGGGGGGCGTCCCAGCCGATGAGGCAGGCGCCGGCCATGCGGCCCGCGGCGGGCAGCGGCAGCACGGCCAGTCCGCCGGGTCCGACCTCGGCGAGGGCCGGCTCCAGAGGGGTGCCGGCGGGCCAGATCTGGGCGCGGCCCCCGCGCAGGGCGGCGGCGAGGGTGGGCATGGCGCGCACGGGCGCGTCGGGCCACTCGGTGCGCCACTCCAGCCGCCACAGCTCGGGCCAGGCCTCCGGTTCGGGCGGGTCCAGGACGGTGACGACGAGCCGCTCGTTCTCCAGCTCGGCGAGCGCGATCCGGTCGGCCCGCAGGGGCGCCCGCAGCGCGGCGACGACGGCCTTGCTGACGTCGCGGACGGTGCCGGCGGTGGCGAGCGCGGCGGCCAGGCGCTGGACGCGGGCCACGTCGGTGACGTCGGAGCGCAGCGTGGAGGCGTCGGCGACGGTGCCGACGAGGCGGGCGGGGTGCCCCTCGCCACCGGGCAGCAGACGGCCGCGCAGCCGCAGCCAGCGCGGCGGGCCGGCGGGCCGCAGCACCCGGAACTCCAGCTCCCGCTCGCCGATCGACATGTGGTCGGCCTCGACCACGGACATCAGCGAGGGCAGGTCCTCGGGGACGGTGAGGCCGAGCAGGGTCTCCACCCGGCCGTCGAACGCGGCCCGGCTCACGCCGAACAGGTCCAGGATCTCGTCGCCGACCTCGACGCGTCCGGTGTCCATGGCGAGGGTGAAGGCGTCGGCCGGCAGTTCCTCGCCCTCGACGGGCGGGCCGGGGACGGGCAGCGCGACGGCGTCGGCGACGAGCCGCAGGCCGGCGCGGTCGTCGGGGTCGAAGCCGCCCGGGTGCTCGCTGACGGCGAGGAGGCAGCCCCCGGCGCCGTCGGTCACCGGCAGGGCCGCCAGATGGACGTCCTGGGCGGCGGCCCGCCGCGACTCGGCCCGGTCGGCGAGGTCGTCGGGGCCGAGCCACAGGGGCCGCCGGGAGCGGTGAGCGTCGGCGGCCGGTGAGCTCCCGTCGACGGGATAGGTCTCGCGCAGCCCGTACAGGGTGCGCGGGACGCCGGCCGAGTCGACGAGGCAGAGCAGCTCGCCGTCGTCGCCGGGCGTGTACACGGCGGCGAGGGAGGCGCCGGTGAAGACGAGCGCCTGTTCGAGGACGCGTCGGGTCCGTTCGGGTGAGGCGGGATCGGCTGTGATCGTCGCGAGAGCGACCTGGACGCGCAGCGTTCTCGTTCTGCGCTCCGCAGCACCCTCAGTGACCACGTCCGTATTACAGCGCTTATGAGACGTGCGCGCAGCCCCTGTGGCCGATTCACAGCGGCCGGGCGGGGCTCGGGCGCGCGGCGGGCGGGGATCGCGATCGAAACCGGCCGAACATGTCTTTACCCATGCGTTCCGCACACCGATGTCGTGACAGGCGTGACTGTCGGCGCCCCGCTGCCCACTGCGAGTCTCGTGGCCGGGCCGACGGAGGGGGACGCATGGACAAGCGGTACGAGGTGTACGCGCTGGCGGACGCCTGCTTCTACGAGACGCCCGACCGGCTGGACACGGGCGGCGGGGCCGCGCCGCTGTTCGAGACGGCGCGGCGGGCCGTGCCCGAGGGCTGGGAGGCGGCACGGATCGGCGACTGGCTGACACTGACGCCGCTCGGGACCGACGGGGCACCGGCGCCCGGCCCGGCCCAGGGCTGGAAGATCCACGCCTCGGCCACCCGGGCGAACGCGGAGGAGATCGCGGGAATCGTGTGGGACTACTGCGTCCCGCGCCGCATCCCGTTCAAGTTCGTACCGGGTCCGCACCTGCTGCACCTGCGCAACACCAAGTACGCCGGCCGCGACACGAGCGGCAAGTTCGTCACCGTCTACCCGGCCGACGAGGAGCAGCTGCACACGGTCCTGCGCGAGCTGGGCACCCAGCTCAAGGGCTTCGAGGGCCCCTACATCCTCACCGACCTGCGCTGGCACGACGGCCCGCTCTACGTCCGCTACGGCGCCTTCGCGCGCATGTTCACCGTCGACGAGCGGGGCTCGCTGGTGCCGGCGGTGCGCGACGGCGCGGGAACACTGGTGCCGGACCGGCGGGCGCCGTCCTTCCAGGTGCCCGACTGGGTGACGCTGCCGGCGTTCCTCGAGCCGCATCTGGCGGCGCGCGGTGCCACGACGGTGGGCGAGCTGCCGTACCGGATCGAGAAGGCGCTGCACTTCTCCAACGGCGGCGGGGTGTACGCCGGCACCGACCTGCGGGACGGGCGCAAGGTGGTGCTGAAGGAGGGGCGCCCGCACGCGGGGCTGGCCTCCGACGGGGCGGACGCCATCACCCGGCTGGAGCGCGAGAAGCACGCGCTGGAGGCGGTGGCGGGCACGGGGGTGGTGCCCGAGGTGCGGGACTGGTTCACCCTCGGCGACCACCGGTTCCTGGTGATGGACTTCGTGGAGGGGCGGCCCCTCAACTCGTTCTTCGCCGAACGGCACCCGCTGCTCGACCCCGACCCCGACCCGCGGGCCGTCGCCGCGTACACCGCGTGGGCGGTGCGCATCCACGGCGCGGTGGAGCGGGCGGTGGAGAAGGTGCACGCGCGCGGGATCGTCTTCAACGACCTGCACGTCTTCAACATCATGGTCGCGCCGGACGAGGAGTCGGTGTTCCTGATCGACTTCGAGGCGGCGGCCCCGGCCGCGCAGAGCGGCCGGCAGGTGGTGGCGCACCCCGGGTTCTTCGCCCCGCCGGACCGCCGGGGCGTCGACGTCGACCGGTACGCGCTGGCCTGTCTGCGGCTCGCCCTGTTCCTGCCGGTCACCACGCTGTTCGTGGTCGACCGGGGCAAGGCGGCCCATCTGGCGGAGGTGATCGCCGAGCAGTTCCCGGACGTGCCGCGCGCCTTCCTGGACGAGGCGGTCGAGGAGATCACCCGCACCCCGGACGCGGAGACGGCCGGTACCGCGGACGGCCGGTCCGCCCGCCCCCCGGCCGGCGGGTCCGCGGCGTCGGCGCCCGCCGAGCGGGTGGAGCCCGGCGACTGGCCGCGCAGCCGCGACGCGATGGTCGGGGCGATCCTCGCCTCGGCGACCCCGGACCGCGACGACCGGCTCTACCCCGGTGACGTCGCCCAGTTCTCCGACGGCGGCGGGCTCGGCCTCGCGCACGGCGCGGCCGGTGTGCTGTACGCGCTGGCGGCCGTCGGCGCCGAACGCCACGAGGAGGGCGAGCGCTGGCTGCTGGAGCACACCGCGCCGCCGCCCACGGGCACCCCCCTCGGCCTGTACGACGGTCTCGCGGGCGTCGCCCACGTCCTGAACCTGCTCGGCCACCGGCAGCGGGCCCTGGACCTGGTCGACGGCATCCTGCGCGAGCGCTGGCAGAAGCTGTCCTGGGACCTCCAGGGCGGTCTGGCCGGCCTCGGCCTGGTCCTCGGCCACCTGGCACGCGAGACGGGCGAGCCGGAGCTGCGCGCGCGGACCGCGGAGACCGCCGACCTGCTCGTCGCACGCCTGGCCGAACCGGCCGCCCCCGCACCCCGCCGGCGGGCCGGGCTGCTGCGGGGCGCGAGCGGACCCGCGCTGTTCCTGCTGCGGCAGTACGAGGCGACGGGCGAGCGCGCGCTGCTGGAGGCGGCGGCGACCGCGCTGCGCCGGGACCTGGAGTGCTGCGTGGAACGCGCCGGGGGCGCCCTGGAGGTCGACGAGGGATGGCGGACGCTGCCCTACCTCGGCGACGGCAGCGTGGGCGTGGGGGCGGTGCTCGACGAGTACCTGGCCCTCGCCGGGGACCCCGACGGCTCCTTCGAGAAGGCCCGGGCCGGCGTCCTCACCGCGGCCACCTCGCGCTTCTACGCGCAACCCGGACTCTTCCAGGGCCGCGCCGGGATGATCCTGCACCTGGCCCGCACCGGCACGCCCGGGGCGACGCGGGCCAGGCTGGAGCAGCAGATCGCCGGGCTCGGCTGGTTCGCGATGCCCTACCGGGGCCGGCTCGCCTTCCCCGGCCACCAGATGATGCGGCTGTCCATGGACCTGGCCACCGGGACCGCGGGCTGTCTGCTCGCGCTCGCCGCGGCCCTCGACGCGGACACCGACGCCCACCTGCCCTTCCTCCCGCCGCCGCACCGGCGGCCCACCGACGCGGTTCCGTCCTCGACGGAGTCGTGACACAACCCCGTCCCCACGGGACGAATCTTCATCCGACCGGACGAAAGGACACCACCATGGCCCTGCTCGACCTGCAGACGATGGAATCCGACGAGCTCACCGGCGGCGGCGGCGCCAGCACCGTCAGCCTGCTGTCCTGCGTCAGCGCCGCGAGCGTCATGCTCTGTCTGTGACGGGCACCGCGCACTGACCGCCCCGGGCGGCCGTCTCCCGCGAGGGAGGGGCCGCCCGGGGTCCGTCCCGTGACCCCGAGGAGGACGCCCCGGTGGAACGGACCACCCGCGAACTGCTCGGCGCGGCGGCCCGGCACAGCGGCGCCCGCTGCGCGGCCCTGGGCCTGGTGAGCGTGGCGACGACCGGCGCCGGACTGCTGCTGCCCGCCGCTCTGGGCCGCGCCCTGGACCTGCTGCTCGCCGGGGCGCCGGCCGGCCGCTGGGTCCTGGCCTGCGCGGCCCTGGTCCTGCTGCTGACCCTGCTGGACACCTGCGAGACGGTTCTCACCGGCACCGTCGACGCCCGCGCCACCGCCTTCCTGCGCCGCCGGGTGAACGGCCACGTCCTGGCCGTGGGCCCGCGGCTCGCACCGCGCTTCGGTCCCGGCGACCTCGTCGCCCGGCTCGTCGGCAACGCCGCCCAGGCCGGTACCGCGCCCGCCGCGCGGGCCGCCCTGCTCGCCGCGCTCGCCGGACCCGTCGGAGGAGTGGTGGCGCTGGCCCTGATCGACCCGTGGCTCGCGGTCGTGTTCCTGACCGGCGCGCCCGCCCTGACGCTGCTGCTGCGCACCTTGGCCCGGGACACCTCCGCCTGCGTCGCCGAGTACCAGCGGGCCCAGGGACGGATCGCGGCCGCTCTCGCCGAGGCGGTCGCCGGAGCCCGCACCATCCGCGCGGCCGGGACGGCGGACCGGGACACGGCGCGAATCCTGCGGCCGCTGCCCGAACTGGCCCGGGCCGGCCGGCGCATGTGGCACGTCCAGGGCCGGGCCGCCGCGCAGGCCGTCGCCGTCGCCCCGCTGCTGCACCTGGGGGTCCTCGCCGTGGCCGGCCTGCTCCTCGCCCGGCACCGCGTGTCCGCCGGTGACGTCCTCGCCGCCTCCCGCTACGCGGTCCTCGCCACCGGCGTCGGCGTCCTGGTCGGCCGGCTGTCCGGACTGGTCCGCTCCCGGACGGCGGCCGAACGCCTGGGCGAGGTCCTCGCCGAGACGGCCCCGGCCCACGGCGACCGCCGTCTCCCGCCCGACGGGCCGGGCCGGCTGGAGCTGCGCGGGGTGACCGCCCGGCGCGGCGGACGCACCGTCCTCGACGGTGTCGACCTCGTCGTGCCCGGGGGGACGACCCTCGCGCTGGTGGGCCGCTCCGGGTCGGGCAAGTCGCTGCTGGCCGCGCTCGCCGGCCGGCTGGCCGACCCGGACGGCGGGCAGATCCTGCTGGACGGGGTCCCGCTGCCCGAGCTGTCCCGGGCCGAGCTGCGCGCGGCGATCGCCCACGCCTTCGACCGCCCCGCCCTCCTCGGCACCACCGTCGAGGACACGATCGGGCTCGGCCTGTCCCGCCCCTGCCCCGCCCGGGTCCGGGAGGCGGCCCGCACGGCCCACGCCGACGACTTCGTCCGCCGTCTGCCCGCCGGGTACGCCACCCGCTGCGCGGACGCACCCCACTCCGGCGGCGAGGCCCAGCGGCTCGGCCTCGCCCGCGCCTTCGCCCACGGCGGTCGTCTCCTCGTCCTCGACGACGCCCTCTCCAGCCTCGACACCGTCACCGAGCACCAGGTCACCGAGGCGCTCCTGCGCGCCGACGCGGGTGGCACCCGCCTCGTCGTCACCCACCGGGCCGGCACGGCGGCCCGCGCCGACGCCGTGGCCTGGCTGGACGGAGGGCGGGTGCGGGCGGTGGGACACCACGCCGAGCTGTGGCGGTTGGCGGGCTACCGGGCGGTGTTCGGCGCGGACGAGGAGGGGGCGGTGGCGTGAGCGAGCGGGACGGGACATGCGATGGACCGCGACAGCACGGCCGTTACGGACAGCACGGACAGGACGGACAGGACGACACCACCGGCGGACCGCGACAGCACGGCCGGCACGGACAGGACGACACCACCGAGGGGCTGCGACGGCGCGGCGTGCGCTTCCTGCGGGCGCGTCCGCGGGTCCTGCTGCGGCTGGCCGGCTGGTCCGTCCTCGAGACCGGCCAGACCTTCCTGCTCGGCTTCGCGCTGGCGCGGGCCCTGGACGACGGCTTCCTGAGCGGGCGGGTCCGGGTGGGGCTCGGATGGCTGGCGGTGGCCGCCGTCGGTGTGCTCGTCGGGGCGTACGGGACCGGGCGCGTGTACCGGGCGGTCGCGGCCCTGGTCGAGCCGCTGCGAGACCGGCTCGTGACACGGGTGGTGGAGCGGGGGGTGCGGGAGGCGGATCGCGGGGCGCTGTCGGGCCTCACCCAGCAGGTGGAGATCGCCCGGGACACCTTCGCGGGCCTGGTGATGGTCTCCCGTTCGTTCGTGTTCACGTCCGCCGGCGCACTGGCCGGCCTGTTCTCGCTCGCTCCCGCCCTGCTGCTGGTCGTGGTGCCGCCGCTCGCCGCGGCGGTGGCCCTCTTCGCCGTGACCCTGCGTCCGCTGGCCCGGCGGCAGGAGGCGTTCCTGGCCGCCGACGAGGCGCTGGCGGGCCACCTCGGCGCGGTCTGCGCGGGGCTGCGCGACGTCACGGCCGCGGGTGCGGAGGAGCGGCTCGCCGCGGACACCGACGTCCTCGTCCGCGCCGAACTGCGGGCGGCGCGCTCCCTCGCCCGCTGGGGGGTGGCCCGGGTGGCGTGCCTGGCACTCGGCGGCCACCTGCCGGTCGTCCTGCTCCTCGCCGGCGCCCCGTGGCTGTTGGCGCACGACGTCACCCCCGGCGCGCTGGTCGGTGCCCTCACCTACGTGACCCAGTCCCTCCTGCCGGCCCTCGCCGCTCTCATCCACGGTCTGGGCACGAGTGGCTCCCGCCTGACGGTGGTCCTGCGCCGCCTGACCCTGACGACGGCCCCCGACGACGACGGCCCGGCGGTCCCGGACACCGGCCCCGAAGCCCGACGACCGCCCGCCGACCCCGCCCCGGACGGCGGGACCGGCCCGGACGGCGGGACCGGCCCGGACGGCGGGACCGGCCCGGACGGCGGGACCGGCCCGGACGGCACGGCCGCCCCGGACGGCGGGACCGGCCCGGGCGTACGCGGGGCCGCGAACAGCGCCGACCGGACATGCCCGTCCCACCCGGACCGGGAAGCCACCCCACCGACACACGGGGACGCGAACGGCACCCCCACCGTGTCGGGCGGGGGGCCGCTCGCCGAACCCGCCCTCCACCTCGCCTCCGTCACCTTCGCCTACGGGCCCGCCTCCGCCCCCGTCCTGGACGGCCTCGATCTCACCCTGCCGACCGGGGGGCATCTGGCCGTCGTGGGCACCAGCGGGAGCGGCAAGTCGACGCTCGTGGGGCTGGTCGCCGGCGTGCTGGCGGCGGGACGCGGGGTGGTGCGGGTGGGCGGGCGGCCCGCGGCGCGGGCCGGGGCGCTGCGGGTGCTCATTCCGCAGGAGGCGTACGTGTTCGGCGGGACGCTCGCCGAGAACCTGGGGTACCTGCGGCCCGACCCGGTTGCGGAGGGCGAGATGCTGGCCGCCGCCGAGGCGGTCGGGCTGGGCCCGCTGCTCGGCCGGCTCGGCGGGATCGCGGCCCCGGTGGACCCGGCGGCGCTGTCGGCCGGGGAGCGCCAGCTGGTCGCCCTCACCCGCGCCTATCTGTCGTCCGCGCCGCTCGCCCTGCTGGACGAGGCGACCTGCCATCTGGACCCCGAGGCCGAGGAGCGGGCGGAGCGGGCCTTCGCCCGGCGGCCGGGCGGCACGCTGGTGGTCGTGGCCCACCGGATCAGTTCGGCCCGCCGGGCCGGCCGGGTGCTGGTCATGGACGGCCCGCGCACCGCGTACGGGACGCACGAGGACGTCCTGCGCCGGTCGGCGCTGTACCGCGATCTCGTCGGCCGGTGGGAGCCGGACGGACCGTCACAGCCACCCCTGCCCCTGCGAGATGCGGATGGCGTCGATGCGGTTGCGGGCCCCGGTCTTGCGGGTGATGGCGGCCATGTAGTTGCGCACGGTCCCGTGGGACAGGTGCAGGCTTCCGGCTATCTCCGCCACCGAGGCGCCCTCGGCCGCGAGGGTTAACACGCTCAGCTCCCGGCGGGTGAGCGGCATCTCGGCGGCCTTGAGGAAACCGAAGCCCAGCGACTCGTCGACGAAACGTTCCCCCAGCGCGACCCTGCGGATCCCGTGCAGCAGACGCTCCGGTGAGCCCGCCTTGTCCACGTAGCCGAGCGCCCCCGCCTCCCAGGCTCTCTTCAGCAGGCCCGGTCTGTTCGCGCTGGCAAGGACCAGCAGCCGGGCCGGTGCCCCCGTGCCGCGGGGGGTGAGCTCCCCCAGGGGCGGGATGCCGTAGGTGTCCTCGCACTCGAGGTCGGCGGCGCAGACGTCGGGCCGCACGGACCTGATCCGGGCCGGGGCGTTGCGCCACGGTGTGTCGTCCACGCGCAGGTCGGGCTGTCCCGACAGCCACTGCGCGAGAACCGCTCGCACCAGACACTCGTCGTGCACCAGAAGTACCCGGATCACTGCCGCCCCTTCGGTCCTGCCGCCCCTGGTTTCGCGATGATGAACGCGTGCCCCATTGTTGGGCCCCGCGGACCCCTTCCGGGCGCGAAGATCCGGCCATCGGGATGCGCGGGGGCGCACGTCCGGCGCCCGCACGCCGCCGCGCGCATCGACTGGGGTGGCATGCCCGGGGGCCGACGGGGTATGCCCTCGCGCCGGAGGGAACGCCGCTCGCCGTGCGCTCCGGGCCGTCAGGGGGCAGATTTGGTTCCCTGGACCCCGCGGGACCGGGCGAGGAGGTGGTCGCCGTGTCCGACGGACCCAGGTCCGGCCGGCCGCCGCCGGCCGTCAGGGACCCGGTGGGCCATCCGCTGCTGACGCTGGCGCTGACGGGGATGATGGACGCCGTCGGCGCGCACTCCGGTGCCGTCTACCTGCGGGTGGGCGACGCGCCGGTCCTGGACATGGCGGTGATGGCCGGACTGCCCCGGCCGTTCGCGGCGCCCTGGGAGCGGGTCGGGCTGAGCGCGCCGATCCCGGTCTCCGAGGCGGTCCGCGAGCGGTCCCTGGTGTGGGTGGGCGGCGAGGAGGACATGGCCCGCCGCTATCCGAGGATCGCCGTCGTCCTGCCGTACCCCTTCGCCCTGGCGGCACTGCCGCTGGCGACCGAGTCGAAGGTGTACGGCGCCGTCTTCGTGACCTGGCCGGGCTCGCACCCGCCGGAGCTGTCCCAGCGCGAGCGGCGGGAGCTGGAGTCGGCCTGCGAGCGGCTCGCGCTGCGGCTGGAGCGGGCGGCGGCGCAGAACCGTCCGGTGCGCGCCGAGACCGACCCGCTGGCGACGGCGCCGATCGGCGCCGTCGCCGACACGCTCGGCACGGTGGAGGCGGCGCGGATGGTGGCCCGGCTGCCCTACGGCCTGTGCTCCCTGGACCTGAGCGGGCGGGTGACCTTCGCCAACGCCGCCGCGTCGGCCCTGCTCGGCGTGCCGGTGGGCGGGCTGCTGGGCACCCAGTTGTGGGCGTCGGTGCCCTGGCTGAACGACCCGATGTACGAGGAGCGCTACCGGGCGGCGCTGATAAGCCAGGAGTCCACCTCGTTCGTGGCGCTCCGCCCGCCCTCGCACTGGCTGTCGTTCCGGCTGTATCCGAGCACCAACGGGATCAGTGTGCGGGTCAGCCGGGCCCGGTCGGTGTCGCGGACGCGTCCGGCCGGCTCGCAGGAGGGGGACGCGCCGGCCCGGCTGGTGTCGATGTCGCAGGCGCTGAGCCTGGCGGGGGCGCTCACCGAGACGGTGAGTGTGCAGGACGTGGTGCGGCTGGTGGCGGACGAGATCGCCCCGGCCGTCGGCAGCCAGGCGCTGGCCCTGCTGGGGGCCCGGGTGGGCCGGCTGCACGTGCTGGGGCACCACGGCTATCCCGACGCCGGGGTGGTCGAGCGGTTCGACGGGATGCCGCTGACCGCGCCGACGCCGGGCGCGCACGCCGTCGCGCACGGTGTGCCGGCGTTCTTCGACTCCCGTCAGCGGCTGGAACACCTCTATCCGGCCCGGCACGCCACCCCCGACGGGTTCGCCGCCTGGGCCTATCTGCCGTTGATCGTCTCCGGCCGTCCGGTGGGCGCGTGCGTGCTGGCCTATGCAGAGCCGCACGCGTTCTCCACGCACGAGCGCGCGGTGCTGACGAGCCTGGCGGGGCTGATCGCCCAGGCCCTGGACCGGGCGCTGCTGTACGACGTCAAGCACAAGCTCGCGCACGGCCTCCAGGAGGCGCTGCTGCCGCACTCGCTGCCGGCGCTGCCCGGTGTCGAGGCCACCGCCCGTTATCTGCCGGCCACCCGGGGGATGGAGATCGGCGGCGACTTCTACGACCTGGTGCCCTCGCGGCCGCTGCCGGCGGCGGTGATCGGGGACGTGCAGGGCCACAACGTGACCGCGGCGGGTCTGATGGGGCAGATCCGGACCGCCGTGCGCGCGTACACGACGGTGGGTCAGGAGCCGTCGGAGGTCATGCGCAGCACCAACCGGCTGCTGATCGACCTCGGGGCGGAGCTGTTCGCGAGCTGTCTGTACCTGCGGCTGGATCCGGGCCGCGGGCGCGCGGTGATGGCGCGGGCCGGGCATCCGCCGCCGTTGGTGCGCCGGCCGGACGGCCGGGTGCGCGTCCTGGACCTCGCCGGCGGGCCGCTGCTGGGCATCGACGGCGACGCGACGTACGCGACGACGGAGGTGGACCTCTCCCCCGGTTGTGTCCTCGCCCTGTACACCGACGGGTTGATCGAGGCGCCCGGTGTGGACATCGAGGACGCGGTCGCGGCGCTGGGGCGGCGGCTGGGCGCGGCCGGGGACCGGCCGCTGGAGGAGGTGGCCGACTCTCTCGTGGGGTACCACGCTGCGGCGGAGGAGCGCATCGACGACGTGGCGCTGCTGTTGCTGCGGGCGCGCGGGGACGCCTGACGTATCGTCAGGCGTCCCCGCGT
>NZ_JBVIAY010000005.1:233241-332098 GCF_055573695.1 Streptomyces sp. NPDC030143 | reverse complement strand
TGGAGGGGGTGTCGTTTTGGTGGTGTGGGGTGCGGGGGAAGACGGGCTTTCCCCCCCCCCCCCCCCGCGTCCCCGCGTCCCCGCGTCCCCGCGTCCCCGCGTCCCCGCGTCCCCGCGTCCCCGCGCGCCCGGGTGCCCGGGGGTTCGGTCCGGGCGGCGGTCCGGACCCCCGGGTGGGAGGGCCGGACCGTGACACCGTCGGCCGCGGTCGGTGCCGGGCCGACGGTGGGTCCGCCGCGGTGCGGGGGTGGGGTCAGTGGTTCTCGTTCACTGCGGCGTCGTCCTGCCGGCCCGCGCCGTTCTGGTCCTCGGCCCCGGCACCGGCTCCGGCCTGTTCGCCGCCGACGTCCTGGCCGCCGGCCTGCTCACCGGCTCCGGCACCGGCCTCCTGACCGGCCCCGGCTTCCTGGCCGCCGACCTCCTGGCCCGCGCCGGGCTCCTCACCGGCTCCGGCCCCGGCTTCCCCGCCCGCGCCCGCGTCGCCGGCGCCGGCCTCACCGCCGCCGGCCTCGCCGGCACCCGCGCCCGCGCCCGCGCCCGCACCGGCGTTGCCGAGGGTCGCGCCGACCGCCTCGAGGGCGGTGGTCACCGGCTGGAAGAACGTCTCGCCGCCGACGGTGCAGTCGCCGCTGCCGCCCGAGGTCAGGCCTATCGCGAGGCCGTCCTGGGTGAAGAGCGAGCCGCCGCTGTCGCCGGGCTCGGCGCAGACGTTGGTCTGGATGAGACCGGTGACGGTGCCCTCGGGGTAGTTCACCGTGGCGTCGAGACCGAGGACCTGACCGTCGGCCAGACCGGTCGTGCTGCCCATGCGGAAGACCTGCGTGCCGACCGTCGCCTCGGCGGCCTCGGTGATCTGGACCGTCTGCTGGCCGAGGTTGACCTCGCTCGGCGCCTCGGTGGCCGGGTCGTCGTACTTCACGAGCGCGAAGTCGCCCGCGCCGGGGAAGGTCGCCTGGTCGACGGTGGCGATCGGCTCGCCGCCCTCGGCGTCGGACCACTGCTCTTCCGCGACCCCGCAGTGACCGGCCGTCAGGAAGGCCGGAGAACCGTCGCCGGCGGTGACGTTGAAGCCGAGGGAGCAGCGCGCTCCGCCGCCGAAGATGGCGTCGCCGCCGGAGGCGAAGGTCTTGAAGGTGCCGGCCGACTTCTTGATGGTCGCCGTCTCCGCGCCGAGGCTCTTGACGGTGGACTCCAGCTGGTCCCACTTGGCGCCGGTGACCGTTGAGTCGGCCGTGACGAGGATCTTGTTCGTCCGGGGGTCGACCGCCCACGAGGTGCCCGGGATGGTCGCCTCGGCCTTGAGGGTCTGCGACGCGGCCTTCAGTTCGGCCGTGCTGTTGCCGACCTCGCGGACCTGCGCTCCGGCCTTCTTGGCCTGCACGATCACGTTGTTCTCGTCGCCGGAGGCGTTCACCACGTTGACGACGAGCTGCTGCTGCCCGGAGTCGTAGTACGAGCCGGCGAAGGCGTCACCGAGCAGGTTCTCGAGCTGCGCGGCGAGGTCCGAGGCGTCGGCCGCCTTCAGGGTCCTGGGCGCGGCCGCGGCGGTGTTGCCGCCGTCCTGCGAGGCGTTGGCGTTGGGGAGCAGGAGCGCCGCCGCTCCGAGCGCCGCCACGCCGCCTACCGCGATCGCGGCCTTGCGCTTCGGAATTCGCTTGTGACTCAACTTTTCTCGACCTCCTGGGGGGACGGGGTCTCGTGCTGCCGTGGTCGGCAGCTCCGTACAGCGGCGCCTGGTTGCCGGTGAGTACGCACGGGGCGCGTGGCGCGTTCAACTCCGTTCGCCGGGTTCCTGTGCGCAATCGTGAATCGGCCATGGCGCGCGTCCCGTGCGGCCGCCCGGGGAACAATCGCCCATATGACGATGACGACCGCTGAAGCCGACAAGATCCTTTCCGGCAGCTTCGCGCCCTGGGTGCTCGCCCTGGGCCTGTCGGTCCAGGCCCTCGGACAGGATCGGGCGACTCTGCGTCTGCCCTGGTCACAGGAGCTGGCGCGGGAGGGCGGGGGGCTGTCGGGCCAGGCGTTGATGGCGGCGGCGGACACCGCCACCGTGATCGCGGTGTCGGCGGCGCGGGGGGCCTACGGGCCGATGACGACGGTGCAGCAGTCCACGTCGTTCCAGCGCCCGGTGACCGACTCGGATGTCCTGATCGAGTCGGTCCTGACCAAACTCGGGCGGCGCATGGCGTTCGCCGACATCACGATGACGGCCGAGCGGACGGGGGAACTGGCGGCGCGGGCGAGCACGGTCTACGCCCTGCTGGGCTGACGCCCCGTCGGCGCCCACCGGCAAGTGGACGCAACGCCACCGGTCAGTGACGGTCCGTTCAGGTCAGGGAGCGGAATCCCTGCTTCAGAGAATCTGCACAGCGATTGCTCAAGCAGGTCACCGGAAGCGGGGCTTCTGCACAAGTCGACGGCGCCCGCCACGCCATTGGGGCGGGAGTGTCGGATTCGCCGTGACGACCCCCTCGCCCGACGCGGTGAACCTCGTCCGAGGTGTGAAGAAGTCGCCGACAAGACGTGGCCACTCCTGCACCGTTCAACGGATCTGTGATGCAAGTGCCCTGGTGAGAGCGGTGCTTGATTCGCAGCGTCGGCCGCGGACCTGCTTTGATCCATCGCACCGCAGGGCTTTGCGGGGCTCCCGGAGACGGGTGCCCGGTGTCCGCGGTCGCGGCCGTCGTCTGTCCCCAGAGGGGGCCGCTCCCCCCTTGAGAGATATCCATATGAAGGGAAGTTCCACCATGAACTCCACCCCCCAGGTTGAGACCGTCGAGATCTCCGACGCGGACCTCGACAACGTCTCCGGCGGCCTGTCCGTGAACGCCGTCGGCACCGTCACCGGCCTGGTGGACGGCGTCGCCCCGGTCTCCGCTCTGGTCGACACGGGCGTCGGCACCGTCGAGGGTGTGACCGGCCTGAACACCGCCCCGGTCACCAACCTGGTCGCCGGTCTCTGATCGCACCCGTGTGACCGCCGAGTCCCGGAGCCGCCGCCTGCGGTTCCGGGACTCGGCGATGCCGTGAAGCTCTTCGACCGGTGAGGGAAGTCCCGTGCAGTTCCGCCAACAGGCCCTCGCCAAGCTCCAGTCGCCGGAGCAACTCGACCTGCCGGTGCGTTTCGCGCGCCCTCAGGGCTGGCTGGTGCTGACCGTGACCGTGATCGCCCTCGCGGCCGCGACCGTGTGGGCCGTGACCGGCTCGGTCACCTCCACCGTGAGCGCCCCGGCCGTCCTCACCCACGGCGAGGGCAGCTACATCCTGCAGAGCCCCGTCGCCGGCCAGGTCACCGCCGTGCTCGCGACGGAGGGCAGGCGGCTGCCCGCCGACTCCCCCGTGCTGAAGGTGCGCACGGCGCAGGGCGACACCGTGGTGCGCACGATCGCCGCGGGCCGCGTCACCGCGCTCGCCGCGACCATCGGGCAGATCATCTCGACCGGCGCGAACGTCGCCGCGGTGGAGAAGGTCGCCGCCGCCGACGACCCGCTGTACGCGACGGTGTACGTCCCGGCGGAGAGCGCGGCCTCCATCCCGCCGAACGCCTCCGTCGACCTGACCGTGCAGACCGTGCCGTCGCAGCGGTACGGCGTGTTGCGCGGTCACGTGGCGTCGGTGGACCGCACGGCGCAGTCGGCGCGGCAGATCGCCGCGTTCCTCGGCGACAGCCAGCTCGGCGAGCAGTTCACGCGCAAGGGCCGGCCGGTGGCCGTCCTGGTCCGGCTCGACCCCTCGACGTCAACGAAGAGCGGCTACCGGTGGTCCTCCGCGGACGGTCCGCCCTTCGCGCTCACCTCCATGACCATGGCCACGGGTTCGATCCGGCTGGCCGACCAGCGTCCCGTCGATTGGCTGCTGCCGTGAACACCGCTCAGGAGACCCGGGGCAGACGCCGGGCCGCCCCGCCCCGGCGCACCGTCCCCAAGGGGCGGGGGAAGACCGTCCGTACGCCGACCGTGCTCCAGATGGAGGCCGTGGAGTGCGGGGCCGCCTCGCTCGCCATGGTCCTCGGCCACTACGGCCGGCACGTCCCGCTGGAGGAGCTGCGCATCGCGTGCGGCGTGTCCCGGGACGGCTCGCGGGCGAGCAACCTGCTGAAGGCGGCCCGCAGTTACGGCCTGACCGCCAAGGGCATGCAGATGGACCTGGCGGCGCTCTCCCGGGTGACGGCGCCCGCCATCCTGTTCTGGGAGTTCAACCACTACGTCGTCTACGACGGCATGGGCCGCCGCTTCGGCCGCCGGGGCGTGTTCGTCAACGACCCCGGCAAGGGCCGGCGTTTCGTGACGATGGAGGACTTCGACGGCAGCTTCACCGGCGTGGTGCTGGTGCTGGAGCCCGACGAGGGCTTCGAGCGGGGCGGACGCCGGCCGGGTGTGCTGGGCGCGATGCCCGCCCGGCTGCGCGGCACCGCGGGCACCCTGCCGGCCGCCGTCCTGGCGAGCCTGCTGCTGGTCCTGGTGGGCGCGGCGGTGCCGGCGCTGAGCCGGACCTACATCGACATGTTCCTGATCGGCGGCCAGAGCTCGCTGCTGGACGTGCTGTTCCTGTCCATGGGCGCGTGCGTGCTGTTCACGGTCGCACTGACCTGGCTGCAGCAGGCCAACCTGCATCACGGCCGGATCATCTCCTCGACGCTCTCCAGCGCCCGCTTCCTGCGGCATCTGCTGCGGCTGCCGGTGACCTTCTTCTCCCAGCGCAGCCCGGCCGACCTGGTACAGCGCCTCCAGTCGAACGACGCGGTCGCCGAGACGCTGGCGCGCGACCTCGCCTCGGCGGGCGTGGACGCGGTGGTCGTCGTCCTGTACGCGGTCCTCCTCTACACCTACGACCCGCAGCTGACGTTCGTCGGCGTCGGCGTGGCCCTGCTGAACATCGCCGCCATGCGGGTCGTGATCCGGCTGCGCGCGACCCGTACGGCGAAGCTGCGCGCGGACAACGCGCGGCTCACCAACACGGCGTACACCGGCCTGCAGCTGATCGAGACGATGAAGGCGACCGGCGGGGAGGACGGCTACTTCCGCAAGTGGGCCGGGCAGCACGCCACCACGCTGGAGGAGCAGCAGCGGCTCGGGGTGCCGAGTGCCTGGCTGGGCGTGGTCGCGCCGACGCTCGCCACGCTGAACAGTGCGCTGATCCTGTGGATCGGCGGGATGCGGGCGATCGAGGGCCACATCTCGGTGGGCCTGCTGGTCGCCTTCCAGGCGCTGGTCACCCGGTTCACCG
The DNA here is from genome assembly GCF_055573695.1 of Streptomyces sp. NPDC030143. Classification (NCBI taxonomy): domain Bacteria; kingdom Bacillati; phylum Actinomycetota; class Actinomycetes; order Kitasatosporales; family Streptomycetaceae; genus Streptomyces; species Streptomyces sp. NPDC030143. Next base: position 326,869 of record NZ_JBVIAY010000005.1, on the reverse strand, counting down.
CGCCGCTGACCCGGCTCAACGGCGTCGCGGGCCGCATCCAGGACTTCGCGGCGGACGTGGCCCGGCTGAAGGACGTGGAGAACTTCCGCGCCGACCCGCTCTACGACCGGCCCGGCGGCGCCGACTCCACGCGCCGGCTGCACGGCCACGTCGAACTGCAGAACATCACCTTCGGCTACAGCCCGCTGGACAAGCCGCTGCTGTCCGGTTTCGACCTCACCGTCGGGCCGGGGCAGCAGGTGGCGCTGGTCGGCGGCTCGGGCAGCGGCAAGTCGACGGTGTCCCGGCTGATCTCCGGTCTGTACGCGCCGTGGGAGGGCGTGATCCGCATCGACGGCCGGCGTCTGGAGGACATTCCGCGCGGCGCCCTCGCCGCCTCCGTCTCCTTCGTCGACCAGGAGGTGTTCCTCTTCGAGGGCACGGTCCGCGACAACGTGGCGCTGTGGGACCCGTCGATCCCGGACGACGCGGTCGTGGACGCCCTGCGCGACGCGGCCCTGTACGACGTCGTGACGCGCCGGCCGGGCGGCATCCACAGCAGGGTCGAGCAGGACGGCCGCAACTTCTCCGGCGGTCAGCGCCAGCGCCTGGAGATCGCGCGGGCGCTGGTGCGCCGGCCCAGCATCCTCGTGCTCGACGAGGTGACCAGCGCACTGGACGCGGAGACAGAGCAGGTCGTGATGGACAACCTACGCCGGCGCGGCTGCGCGTGCGTGGTGATCGCGCACCGGCTGAGCACCGTGCGCGACAGCGACGAGATCGTCGTCCTGCAGCACGGCACGGTCGTGGAGCGCGGACGGCACGAGGACCTCGTGGCGCGCGGCGGGGCGTACGCGGCACTGGTCAGGGAGCGGTGACGGCCATGCACGAAGGAGATCTCGTCCTCGGCGCGCTCGGGCAGAGCGGCGCGCGCATCGACTGCGCGGGCTTCAGCCGGCTGGACCTGGAGGGCCCGCAGGTGCTGTGGCTGGTCGCGGCCGGCGCGCTGGACCTGTTCGCGGTGGACGCCGGACAGCAGGGGCACTGGCACCACCTGGGCCGCCTCGAGGCGGGCTCCCTGCTGCTCGGCCCGGTCGCCGGCCCCCAGCACACCCTGGTGGCACGCCCGTCGCGCGACTGCGTGGTGCACCGCGTCAACCTGCGCGAGCTGTACCAGCCGGCGGGCACCCAGACCTGGTCGTACGACGAGTACGGCAATCCCCGGTACGTTCCGCCGACGACGAGCCCGCTGGAGTACGCGCTCGCCCTCGGCGTGGGCCGCGGTCTGTCGGTCCTGTTCCAGGCGCCGATGGCCACCGAGGGGCCGGCCGAGGACGGGGCCGCCCCCGTGCGGGCGTACGCGAGCACGGAGGACGACGACGTGTTCTGGATGCAGGTGCCGCCCGGCAGCGTCCAGTACGGCTCGCTGTACGGCGCGGAGGCCGCCGCGGACCTGCTGATGGACCCGGCGGTGTGGCAGTCCATGGTGGACCAGCAGTACCGGCTGCTGACCACGCTCGACCGCTGGATCGAGCAGGTGGAGCGCACCCACGAGAGCCGCACGGCCGCCGGTATCAGGGCCGGTGAGGCCGTGCGCGCGCAGGCCGACCTGACCCTGCTGGCGTCGATCGGCAGGCGGTCGGACAAGCGCACGACGGCCGCCGACGCGGACGCCACCTTCGCCGCGTGCCGTCTGGTCGCCCGGGCGGCCGGGATCACCCTCGCCGAGCCCGTCGCGACGGGTGCGGGCGACGACCGGCTGGACCCGGTCGAGCGGGTCGCCCTCGCCTCCCGGGTGCGCACCCGCGCGGTCCGCCTGGACGGCCGGTGGTGGCGGGACGACGTGGGCCCGCTGGTGGGTCACCGGGCCCTGTCGGGGGCGCCGGTCGCGTTGCTGTGGAGGCGCGGCGGATATGTCGCGGTGCATCCGGCGACCGGGCGGGAGACGCCCGTGGAGAAGGCCAACGCGCAGGAGTTCGAGCCGCGGGCCGTGATGTTCTACCGTCCGCTGCCCGAGCGGACCCCGGGCCCGCTCGGACTGCTGCGCTTCAGCATGCGCGGCACGTCGGGGGATCTGACGCACCTGCTGCTCAGCGGGCTAGTCACGGTGGCCGTCGGTGCGCTGGTGCCGATCGCCACGGGCAAGGTGCTCGGCGAGTACGTGCCGAAGGCCCAGGAGAACCTGATCGCGCAGGTCTGTCTGGCGGTGATGGTCACCGGCGTGGTGACGGCGGCGTTCCTGCTGTTGCAGAACCTGACCATCCTGCGGCTGGAGGGCCGGATCGAGGCGACGCTCCAGCCGGCGGTGTGGGACCGGCTGCTCAGGCTGCCGACGACGTTCTTCGCCGACCGCTCGACGGGCGAACTGGCCAGCGCCGCGATGGGCGTCAGCGCGATCCGCCGGCTGCTGGCGGGGCTCGGCCCGTCGGTGGCGCAGTCGCTGACGATCGGCGCGATGAACCTGGGGCTGCTGCTGTGGTTCAGCGTGCCGATGGCGCTGGCGGCGATCGGCATGCTCGTCGTCGTCGCCGCGGTCTTCCTGGGGCTCGGACTGTGGCAGGTGCGCTGGCAGAGGCGGCTGGTGGTGCTCTCCAACAAGCTGAACAACCAGGCGTTCCAGACCCTGCGCGGGCTGCCGAAGCTGCGGGTGGCCGCCGCCGAGAACTACGCGTACGCGGCCTGGGCGGAGCGGTTCGCGCGCAGCCGTGAACTCCAGCAGCGGCTGGGCCGGATCAAGAACCTCAACTCGGTGCTGGGCGCCGTCTACCTGCCGCTGTGCTCGCTGCTGATGTTCATGCTGCTGGCCGGTCCGGCGCGCGGCGCGCTGTCGGCGGCGGACTTCCTCACCTTCAACACCTCGATGACGATGCTGCTGACCGCGGTCACCTCGCTGACCGGCGCGTTCGTGTCGGCGGTGGCGGCGCTGCCGCTGTTCGAGGAGATCCGTCCGGTGCTGGAGGCGACGCCGGAGGTGCGCTCGTCGAGCACCCGCCCCGGTCCGCTGTCCGGCGCGGTCGAGGCCCGCCGGCTGTCCTTCCGCTACTCCGACGACGGCCCCCTCGTCCTGGACGACGTGTCCTTCGAGGTGCGCCCGGGCGAGTTCGTGGCGGTCGTCGGCCCGAGCGGCTGCGGCAAGTCGACCCTGCTGCGCCTGCTCATCGGCTTCGACCGTCCGCTGTCCGGCAGCGTCCTGTACGACGGCCAGGACCTGGCGGCCCTCGACCAGTCCGCCGTACGCCGTCAGTGCGGGGTCGTGCTCCAGCACGCCCAGCCCTTCACCGGTTCGATCCTGGACGTCATCTGCGGCACCGAGGCGTACACGCCGGAGGAGGCGATGACGGCGGCCGAGATGGCGGGGCTCGCGGAGGACATCAAGCGGATGCCGATGGGGCTGCACACGATCGTCTCGGGCAGCGGGTCGGTCTCGGGCGGCCAGCGGCAGCGGCTGATGATCGCCCAGGCGCTGATCCGCCGCCCCCGCATCCTCTTCTTCGACGAGGCGACCAGCGCCCTCGACAACGAGACGCAGCGCACGGTCATCGAGAGCACCCGCAAGCTCCACGCCACCCGCATCGTCATCGCCCACCGCCTGTCGACGGTGATGGACGCCGACCGGGTGGTGGTGATGGAGAACGGCAAGGTCGCCGAGCAGGGCCCGCCCGCACGGCTCCTGGCGGACACGGACGGACGGCTGCACGAGCTGGTGCGCCGACAGCTTGCCTGACGGCGGAGACCTCGCGCGCCGCCCGTCACCACCGGCGGCGCCGGTGTGCCCCGTGATGCGGTCCGGCCCGTCGGCCCCGGACCCGGCGTCGCGCCGGCCCGCGCTCCGTCCCGGCGAAACCCCGCCGTTTTCGCGAACGGGCCGCGCGGGCGCCGCGGGAGGGTTCTGCCAGGTGGCGCGGTCCCCCTCATCGCCGCGCCCCGCGCCTGACGTGGCCGCGGATGCCTCCGGTGCCGCTCGGGGATGGCCGAGATGCGCCCCGTCGGCGGGCATGGAGGCCCTCGCCTGGGTACTCGACCGGCCATGAGAGTCAGCGTGCTGGACGTGGGATCGAACACGGTGCGGTTGGTGGTGGCGGACGCGGAGGACGGCGTGCCGCTGCCCGTGCACACCGCGAAGTGGCGGCTGCGCCTGTCCCAGCAGAGCAAGCCGGGGGAGGCGATCCCCGAGGAGGCCGTGGAGCGGCTGGTGGGCGCGGTCGAGGCGGCGAGCCGGACGGCGACCCGGTGGGGGGCGACCAGTCCGCTGGCCTTCGCGACGGCCGTGGTGCGCAACGCCCCCAACCGCCAGGAGGTGCTGCGCGCCGTCCGCACCCGCACCGGAGTGCCGCTGTGCACCCTGCCGGGCGAGGTGGAGGCCGAGCTGACGTTCCTCGGGGCGCGGCGCTGGATGGGCTGGCGGTCGGGTCCGCTCGCGCTGATGGACATCGGCGGCGGCTCGTTCGAGGTGGCGTTCGGGCGGGGCCGGCTGCCCGACTTCGTGGCCTCGCTGCCGCTCGGGGCGGCCCGGCTGACCCACGAGTTCTTCGCGGAGCAGGACCCGCCCGCCCCCGAGCTGGTCAAGGCGCTGCGGCGCAAGGTGCGCCACCAGCTGCGGGACGTGGCCGCGCGGATCCGCTGGGAGGGGCCGCGCACGGCGGTGGTCACCTCCCGCACCTTCCAGCAGCTCGGCCGGCTGTGCGGGGCTCCGCCCGGCCGGCACGGACCGTTCGTCGCCCGCACGCTGGACTGCCGTGACCTCGGCGAGGCCATTCCCCGGCTCGCGGTGCTGCCCGCCGCCGAACGCGCCCGGCTGCCCGGCATCTCCGCGCCGCGCGCCGCGCAGAGCCTGGCCGGCGCCGTGGTCGGCCACACGGCGATGAAACTGATGGGGCTGCGGACGGTCACCGTGTGCCCGTGGGCGATCCGCGAGGGCGTGCTGCTGCGTCACATCGAGGACGGCGCGTCCTGGTGGGCGGAGGTCACCCGCCTCGCCGAGGAGGCGGCGCCGCCCGAGCCCGTACCGCTGCTCATGGCCGCCGCCCAGCACTGAACCGGGCCCCTGCCCGGGGCACCCAGAGAAAGGAGCCACCCGTGTCCGACACGCCGCACCCCTCCGAGGAGCACCCCACGTCCGCCCTCGAGGAGGTCCTCCGGGAGATCGAGGAGGCCGAGCGCCGCACCACCGACTCCGACCGCCACCGCGACGGCCGCCACGACGGCGAGGCCGGTGACGCGATCACTCCGAACACCGGGGCTCAGGAGGAGTCCTCGGACTGACGGGACGCTCGAAGAAGGTCTCCAGCACCACGGTGGCCCGGGCGCCGCTGACCCCGTCGATCGCGTAGATGCGCCGCAGGACGTCCTGGAGCTGCTCCGTCGTCGCCGTCCTCACCTTGACCAGGACCGAGGCGCTGCCAGCGACGACGTGCGCCTCCTGGATCTCCGGGACGGCGGCGAACCGGTCGCCGGAGTCACCGACCCACCGCGTCGACTCCACCATGACGAAGGCGAGCAGGCCCCGGCCGACCGCCGCCGGGTCGACGTCGACGGTCGTCCTGCGGACGACGCCCCGCTCACGGAGCTTGCGGACCCGTTCGTGGGTCGCGCCCGCGGACAGCCCGACGGCCTGTCCGAGCGCCGCGTACGAGCGGGAGGCGTCCTCCTGGAGGAGGGCGAGCAGCTGGCGATCGACGTCGTCCACGGAATGTCCTTCGGTGATGAGCTTGATCTACCGAACCTCATTCTGCATAGTTTGGGTTCATCAGATCAACATCCAACTCCCGCAGGAGGGCGACGACATGCCCGGCGAGCGTTCACCGCTGTACGAGACCCTCGACGACCGGTTCCGCCCGTGCCGTGCGGGCGACTCGACGCTGGAGACCCTCTTCGAGGGGTGCCGCTGGGCGGAGGGCCCCGTCTACGTCCCGGCCGGCCGGTACCTGGTGTGGAGCGACATCCCCAACGACCGGCTGCTGCGCTGGGACGAGACCACCGGGGCGGTCGGCGTCCTGCGTTCCCCCGCCGGTCACCCCAACGGCAACACCCTGGACACCGAGGGTCGGCTCGTCACCTGCGAACAGGGCAACCGCCGAGTCACCCGCACCGAACACGACGGCACGGTCACCGTGATCGCCGACCGTCACGAGGGCAGAAGACTCAACAGCCCCAACGACGCCGCCGTGCGGTCCGACGGCTCGATCTGGTTCTCCGACCCCGACTTCGGGATCACCAGCGACTACGAGGGCCACCGCGCCGAGAGCGAGATCGGCGCCTGCAACGTCTACCGGGTGGACCCCGCCGACGGGGTGGTGCGCCTGGTCGCCGACGGCTTCCGCGGGCCCAACGGCCTGGTCTTCTCCCCGGACGAACGCCGGCTGTACGTCTCGGACAGCCGGGCCAACCACATCCGGGTCTTCGACGTCCGCGACGACGGCACCCTCACCGACGGCGAGGTGTTCGCGGAGTGCCGCACGGGGAACTTCGACAACATCCGCTTCGACGACGACGGCAGGCTCTGGGCCGCCGCCCTGGACGGCGGCGTGCACTGCTACGACCCGGACGGCACCCTGCTGGGCCGCATCCTGGTCCCCGGCACCGTCGCCAACATCCGGTTCGGCGGAGCCAAGCGCAACCGCCTGTTCATCGCCGCCGACACCGCCCTGCACTCCCTCGTCCTCTCCGTCACCGGCACCCCGCCCCTGCCCACCGCCCGCCCCACCCCCGTCCGCACGTGACCACCCGCCCCTGACCCACCGACCGAGGAGCAGTCGTGACCGACACGGTGTCCATGTCCACACAGCACGAGATCGCCCGGGAACTCCGGGTCAGCCCGTCCTTCGACGCACGGGAGGAGGCGGAGCACCGGGTGGGCTTCCTCGCCGACCGGCTGGTCTCCACGGGCCTGCGCTCACTGGTCCTGGGCATCAGCGGCGGCGTGGACTCCACGACCGCGGGCCGGCTGTGCCAGCTCGCGGTGGAGCGGGTCCGGGCGGGTGGACGGGAGGCGACGTTCTACGCGATGCGGCTGCCCTACGGCACCCAGGCGGACGAGAAGGACGCCCGGCTGGCGCTGGAGTTCATCCGTCCCGACCAGGTCCTGACCGTCGACGTGCGGCCCGCCAGCGACGCCGCGCTGGAGGCGCTGCTGGCCGGGGGCGCGGTCTTCCGCGACGCGCACCACCAGGACTTCGTGCTCGGCAACATCAAGGCCCGCCAGCGCATGATCGCCCAGTACGCGGTGGCCGGCGCGCACGAGGGGCTGGTGGTGGGCACCGACCACGCCGCCGAGGCGGTCTCCGGCTTCTTCACCAAGTTCGGCGACGGCGCGGCCGACGTGGTCCCGCTCACCGGCCTGACCAAGCGGCGCGTACGGGCCGTGGCACAGGCCCTGGGCGCACCGTCCGAGCTGGTGACGAAGGTCCCGACGGCGGACCTGGAGACCCTGAACCCGGGCCGGCCCGACGAGGAGGCGCTCGGCCTCGGCTACGACGCCATCGACGCCTTCCTCGAGGGCGAGCCGGTCGACGAGGCGGTGGTCGACGCCGTCGTCCGCCGCTACCGGCTGACCGAGCACAAGCGCCGGCTGCCGATCGCCCCCTGAGCGCGTCGTCGCCGGTCGGCGGCCATGGCACGGCGCCCCCGGGGTACCCGGCCCGCATGGCACACGACCCCCGAGGACCCCGTTTGCCGGACGCCCGGGGCCCGCTCTCCGCGGGCGTCCGGGAGTACCTGCTCGGCACCGGCCCGCTGCCGCCCGCCGGGACGGTCGCGGACGCGCCCGCGTACGGCGACGATCTCCAACTGGCCCTGTACCTCTGCTACGAACTGCACTACCGGGGCTTCGACGGCGTCGCCGCCGACCGGGAGTGGGACCTCGACCTGCTGCGCACCCGCGCCGCGCTGGAGCACCGCTTCCTGACCGCCCTGCGCGCGGACACACCCGTCCGCGGCAGCGTCGACGACGCGCTCGCGGACCTGCTCGTCGAGCCGGTCGACGGCACCGGCGTCTCCCACTTCCTGTGTGACGAGGGCACGTTGTGGCAGGTGCGCGAGTACGCGGCCCAGCGCTCGCTCTACCACCTCAAGGAGGCCGACCCGCACGCCTGGGTGCTGCCGCGGCTGTGGGGCCGGGCGAAGGCGGCCATGGCGGCGGTGGAGTTCGACGAGTACGGCGGCGGCCGCCCCGACCGGGTCCACGCGCGCCTGTTCGCGGACCTGATGACCGACCTGGGCCTGGACACGACGTACGGGCACTACCTCGACGCGGCCTGCGCCGAGACGCTGGCCACGGTCAACCTCATGTCCCTGCTCGGCCTGCACCGCTCCCTGCGGGGCGCCCTCGTCGGACACTTCGCGGCCGTGGAGATCACTTCCTCGCCCGGCTCCCGGCGGCTCGCCGAGGCGATGCGCCGCGTGGACGCCGGTCCGGCCGCCGCGTACTTCTACGACGAGCACGTCGAGGCCGACGCCGTCCACGAACAGGTCGTGCGGCACGACGTCATCGGCGGACTGCTCGACGAGGAACCGCACCTCGCGCCCGACATCGCCTTCGGCATCGCCGTCACCGGCCTGCTGGAGGACCGCCTCGGCGACCGTCTGCTCACCGAGTGGCGGGCGGGCCGCTCCTCGCTGCGCACGCCCCTGAGTGCTCCGGACGAGAGGGAAGCCCCGCTCGCGACGCCCGGCACGCACGCCCGTCGCGTGGCCGGAAGCCCCCGGTAGCTCCGCCACGAGGAACTTCCGGCGCCTTGCGACCGCACGCACCGGACGCCACGAGATGATCGGCCACCTCTTTCGTTCTGAGCCCTCAGGGGTCCTTGCACTGTGCCCGCCTGGGCCGCGGGGCCTGATCAGGCGCTCCTAGTGCAAGGACCCCTCACTCCCGCCTTGGCCCATATTTCCTGAATGCCGGGGTACCTGGTCGGCGTGAATCCGCTGGTAATTCCGGGCGTCTACGCCCCACAGGAGGACACCGACCTGCTGGCCGGAGCGCTGTCCGAGGAACCGCTCCCACGGGGCGCCGACGTCCTGGACGTGGGGACCGGCTCCGGGGCACTGGCCCTGGAGGCGGCCCGTCGCGACACCCGCGTCACCGCGGTCGACGTGTCCTGGCGCGCGGTGTGCGCCGCCCGCTTCAACGCCCTGCGGGCGGGCCTGCCGGTGCGCGTGCGCCACGGCAACCTCTTCGACCCCGTCGACGGCCAGTCCTTCGACCTCATCCTGACCAACCCGCCCTACGTGCCGGCCCCGGCCTGCGACCGGGCGCCACGCGGCACGGCCCGGGCCTGGGACGCGGGCGGCGACGGCCGGATGCTCCTGGACCGGATCTGCCGCGAGGCGCCCCCGCTGCTGCGGCCGGGCGGGGTGCTGCTGATGGTGCACTCGGCGCTCAGCGGCCCGGAGCGCACCCTCGGACATCTGCGCGCGGTCGGCCTGAAGGCCTCCGTCGTGCGGCGCCGCCGTATCCCCTTCGGGCCGGTGCTGCGCTCCCGCGAGGAGTGGCTGCGCGGGCGGGGCCTGCTGTCCGACGACGAGAACTACGAGGAACTGGTGGTCGTCCGTGCCGAACTCCCCTGCTGAGCGGCCCCGCCGGATCACCGTCCGGCGCAAGGGCCCGCTGCTCGTCGAGGGCCCGGTGGAGGTGGAACTCGAGGACGGCTCCACGGTCGTCTCCGACCGCTTCCAGGTCGCCCTGTGCACCTGCCGCCGCAGCCGCCGCTACCCCTGGTGCGACACCAGCCACCGCGACCGCAGCCGCGAGAAGCCGACGTCCGGCTGACCGGGGGGCGCACGACCGGCGACCAGCCCCGGCCGGCGGGGCGCACGACCGCAGGGGCCGGACGGCTCCCGGAGCCGGACGATCCGGAAAATCCCAGGGACCGGCGGGAGGCCCCACTCCGCCCGCCGGCCCCTGGTGCGAGATCGCGATGGTCCCGTGTCAGTGGCCCGTACTCCCCACGTCACGAGCCTCTCGCGGCGTCCACAGGGCCACGCAATCCCGGTCTCAGAACGCGAAGAGGACGCTCCCGGAGGAGTTCTTCACGCACTCGTTGGAGAAGGTGCGCTGGTAGGAGACGCGCTTGCCCTGCCACACACCGTCCACGGTGACGACCACGGGGTCGTACTCCCGGGTGCAGATCCCGCCGCCGGGAGCTGCCAGCAGCTCGAGGTCGCCCTCGGAGGCGCGCAGTTCGGCGCAGGCCAGAGCGGCTGCGGGGTGGCTGCCGGAGGGCCTCGGCGCGCACGTGAGGGTGACGGCGCGGGCCGGACCGACGGCGTCGGCGCTCTCACCGTGCCCCACGGTCAGCACCAGGGCCGACGGGGCGTAGAGGGAGGCCGGGGTGGCGGCCGGGGCGGCGAGCGCGGGCCCGGTGAGGGGTCCGCAGACGGCGGCGGCCGTGAGGCCGAGAGTCGCTGCCCAGCGCGCGGTGTTCCGCATTGTGTGCATCCTTCCGCTCGATTCGGGGGTGAGCCGGCCCGCACCGGTTGGGTGCCGGACGCGGCGAGCGCGAGTCTGCCGAGTCCGCCGCCGAAACTCACATCGACCCCACGGGTTTCAGTAACCTTGCGTGTTGAATCAGTGGCGTGAAGTCACGGAATTCGAACGTTCCAACCCCGTAAACAAGCGCTTCATGATCCTCCGGTACGCCCCGATGACCGGATTTCATAGGCTCGTTAATCGTCCGGAAACATTCCGCTTCCTCTCCGGACCGCCCCTTCAGGACGCCTTCCGTTCCTGCGCGCGCAGGCGGTCGGGGCGCGTCCCGCTCACTCGCGGCGCGGGCTCGACGACTCGACGAGCCACCGGGGGCTTTCGGCAACGCGGCGAGCGTGCGTGCCGGGCGTCGCGAGCCGTGCTCCCCTTGTGCCCGGAGCTCTCAGGCCGACCGCTCCGGCAGGTCCGCCGGTCGGGCCGCCGGGCTCTCCGTACCGGTGATGGACAGGGAGCCGGGGCCGGCCGTGGTCGCCTCGGGCAGCCAGCGCTGGCCCGGGGCGTGGTCGCGGACCTTGACGACCACGTCGGCCCCGGGATCCTGGCCGGCGGGGGCGAGGGCGAGGGCCTCGTCCCAGCGGGGCAGCAGCTCGCCCTGGACGGTGAGGTCGTAGCGGACGTCGTCGGCGCGGGTGTCGTCGGGGTCCGTGCAGGCGCCCATGATGACGACGCCGGCGTCCGCGTGGGAGTCCACGCACAGTCCGGGGGCGGCCTCGCTGCGCAGCAGGCCGTCGTCCTCGTACGTCCACCGCTGGGTCGCCTCGGTCGAGCACTGCGCCAGCTCCAGGGCGGCCCCCGCCCGCGCCTCGCCCCGGACGTCCAGGCACAGGTCGGCGGCGGCGTTGCGCAGCCGGGCCTGGCGCAGCGCGGCGGGCAGGGGGGCGGTGTCCGGGACCGAGGTGGCGGCGCCGGGCGGACCCGCCTGGGAGCCGGCGCCGGAGGCCTCGCCGCCGCCGGTGGCGCTCGTCGAGGCGGTGGGGTCGGTGCCGCCGTCGTCGGACCACATGCCGGCGGCGAGGAGGGTGGTGAGCAGACCGGCCGAGGCGAGGCCCACGCCCGTGTACAGCGCCCGCGGCGCCCGCGGGCCGCCGTCCTCCCGTCGGCGGCGGGGCGAGGGGATGCGCGCCAGCAGGGTGCGACGGGTGTCACGGGCCCGGCGGCCCCGGCGCCGGGAGGAGGCGCGCAGCCGCACCGGCTGCTGCCGGACGCGGCCCGGACGGGAGTCGACATAGCGGCGGGCGCCCCAGCCGAGCACGGACTCGGCGAGCAGAACGCCCAGCTCGCCCTCGAACTGACCGAGTTGTTCGGCCGCGGCCCGGCAGTAACGGCAGGCGTCCAGATGCCGGCGGACGTCGGGCAGAAGCTCGCCGCCGCGTCGCATGGGGACGTCGAGGAGGCGGTTGTAGAAACGGCAGTCCTTGCTGGGGGCGAGTTCCCGGTGGGCGCGCACGAGGCCCTCGCGCAGCTTCTCGCGGGCCTCCTCGTGGGCGGCGGTCACGGTCTCGGGGTCCATCCCCAGCAGTCCGGCGGCGACGGTCACCGGCTCGGCCTCGACCTCGACGTGCCACAGGACGCAGCGTGCGACGGGGGGCAGGTTCTGGAAGGAGCGTTCCGTGAGCGCCCGGTTCTCGGGGATCAGCGACCTCGCGGCCCGCATGCCCCGGGCGCCCGCCGGCTTGCGCAGCTCCGGCAGCACACCGGACAGGTCCTCGTCGGCAGCCCACAGCCGAACGGTGTCACGCACGGTGACCAGCAGCCGGGCACGCAACCCGGTGCCCGGTTCGCCCAGCTTGAGCCGGTCGAGGACCTGGTGGAAGGCGGCCGTGGCGACCATGGAGGCGGACGCGGCGCTCGTCGAGGAGGCGAGGCAGACGGCCGCGTACTCGTGCACCGGCCGCCAGTGCCGGGTGATCAGCAGGGCCGTGCACCGGGCGACCGCGTCGTCCGTGCCGCCGCGCGTCCCGGCGGCGAGTGCCTCGTCGGATTCGCCGGGGCCCCGGCCGGGCGGGGGGTAGGACGGGCGAGGGGGGTGCGAGGTCGGCACTGAGCGGTTCCTTCGGTACGTACCTGTCCGGCGCGGCGGGGAGAGTGCGCTCACCTCCGCCGGCGAACGCAGGGGCCCGGCCCCGGCCCCCGCACGAGTGGCTCACCATTGCACAACTGAGTCGCGCGCAACAAGCTGTCCGGACATCCCGCGCCTTGTTGAAAGAACGTCGACAACGCGGGCCCGATTCGCCCCGTCCACAACGCATTTGCACTCACTCGCGCCCCGTGTGAACCACACATCCACGCCGGCCCGGTGCGCACGCTCCCGACGCACCCCACGCCGTGGTGGACCGGCGGCGGCCCCTCCTCCGAGGCCCCGTACGGGACGGCGGCTCTCCCACGCCAAACGGCCGCCGGCCCTGTTCCTCCCGCCCTGGGCCGGCGGCCCGCCCCTCTCCCGCAGGAGACCCGGGCGCTCAGATCTGCCAGGAGCGCAGCCGGTCTGCCGCGCCGTACACGTCGGTCTTGCCGTCGATCAGGTCGCGGGCCAGGTCGACCAGAGCGCCGTAGGGCGGGTCGATACCGGCCCCGCTGACGAACATGTACGCCACCGCCGTCGCGCAGGCGAAGCGGGCGTTGGCCGACGGCAGGGGCTTGAGCAGGGCGAGGGTGTGCAGCAGCGCGGCCGCCCGCCACGCCGGGTCGGAGTCCACGCCCAGCCGGGGCGGGTCGACCCGGTGGCGGGCCACGGCGGCGACCAGCGCCGAGAAGTCGTCGACGGTCGGCTGGTCCGGCAGGACCGCCTCGTGGCGCTGGAGCAGCCACGGCACGTCGATGTGGATGACGGGCGTCATCGGTCAGGCGACCCGCCCCTCGCCCTTGAGGGGTCGTTCGTCCTCGGGGAACGCCGCCGCGAACTCGTCGGCGTGGGACGCGAAGAAGCGGCGGAACGCCTCCGCGCCCTCCTGCAGCGCCCGGTGCCGCGCTATGTCGGCAGCGGCCGCCTCCCGTACGAGCGCCTTCATCGACGTACCGCGCTCCTTGGCGATCTGCCGCAGGTCCTCCAGCTCGCGATCGCTGAACTCAACATTGAGGGCTGGCATGCCCTCACGGTACCGCTCGGGTACTTACTCGTAAATATCTCCAGGTCAAACAGGTAACCGAGCGGTACCTCGGGGCCTTCTAGCCCTGGTCGGCCACGAAGGACGCCATCCGGGTCAGCGCCGCGTTCCAGTTGATCGCGGTCTCGTTCGTCGACCAGGACTGGATGTCGTCGATGTAGCAGAACTGACCGACGCAGCCCGCGAGTTTGCTCTGTGCGTAGGGGTCCTGGATGCTCGAGTTCGGGCCGCCGGCGAGCGTGCCGTCCGGCGGGTCGGGCAGCGCGGGGTCGAGCTGGCGGGCGTACCAGCGGCTGTGCAGCCGGTGCGCGTTGACCTCGCCGTAGCCGGTGACGTAGGAGATGTTCAGCGCGTTGCGGCCCAGGAGGTAGTCCATGCTCTGCAGGGCCGCGTCGCGGTACTTCGCGGCGCCGGTGATGTCGTAGGCGGTGGCGAGGACGACGGCGTTGTTGAGGACCTGGTGGGCCGAGCCCCAGTCGTAGCGGTTGCCGTCGGGCGCGTAGGGCATGCCGTAGGGGTGGGCGCGCTGGGTCGCCAGGTAGGTGTCGGCGCCGGCGACCACCGAGCGGCGGACCTTGTCCCGGCCGGGAAGCCTGCTGGGGACGGTGGCGAGGTCGAGGCGGGCGGCCGCGGCGGTGCGGGCCCAGTCGAAGCCGTTGGGTCCGAAGATGTCGGCCGTGTGGACCGGGGATCCCAGGACGTGGTCGGCGAACGCCCGCTCACCGGTGGTGAGGTAGAGCTCTGCGGCAGCCCAGTAGAACTCGTCGGTGACGTCGTCGTCGTTGTAGGCGCCGCCGCCGGTGGCGTCGGCAGGGTCGGCGAGGACCGCCGGGTGGGCCAGGGCCGCCGCCCAGGCCTTGCGGGCGGCCGTCAGCGCCCGTGCGGCGAAGGTCCTGTCGTAGGGCCGGTACAGGCGGGCCGCCTGCGCCGCCGTCGCGGCGAGGTTCAGGGTGGCGGCGGTGGTCGGCGGGTGCAGTTCACGCTGCTGCGGGTCCTCGCTCGGCAACAGCGGCAGACCGGTCCACTGCCGGTCGTGGATCTTGTGGTGGGCCATGCCGGCCAGCGGCCGGCCGTCCGGCACCTGCATCCTCAGCAGGAACTCCAGCTCCCAGCGCACCTCGTCGAGGATGTCCGGCACGCCGTTGCCGCTCTCGGGCAGGGCGAGCGTGCCGTCACCGAGCTTGGCCGGGTCGCCGGTGCGGGCGGTCAGCGCGCGCTCATGGGTGCTGAGCAGCTCCCAGGCGGTGATGCCGCCGTTGACGACGTACTTGCCGTGGTCGCCCGCGTCGTACCAGCCGCCGGAGACGTCGAGGGTGTAGTCGCACACCCCCGGCTGGCAGGGGACGGCCGTGTCGCCCTGGTTCGGGGCCACGCCCACGTGTCCCGCGGCCCGGCCGTAGCCGGGGCGCAGGTCGTCGCGGATCGCGGTGCCGCTGCGCTGCGGGTAGTAGTACTTCACGGCGTCCCGGCGCAGCCGCTCGTAGGCCGCCGTGCCGATGTCGAACGGCCGGCCCGCCTCCCCGTCGGCGACCAGGGTGAAGCCGGTGCCGCTCCTGCGGTACGCGCCGAAGTCGATCGAGTGGACGTTCTGTCCGGAGGAGACGTCCACCCCGCGCGGTACGGTCCAGCCGCGCGCGACCGTCGCGCCGGCGGCGTTGCGCAGCTCCCAGGGGAGCCTCGCGGTGGCGTCGGTGACGAGCGTGGCGTTCTTCGGCCCGGCGGGCAGGTAGCCGACCTGGTTGACGCGCACCCGGGGCCCGGTGTCGGGCTCGTACACCTCCGGGGGCACCCCGCCCAGCAGGGACACGTCGTCCAGGCAGAACCGCCAGGGTTCCGCACTGCCGCCGACCTGGAATGCGACCTGGCCCTCGGCGGAGTCGACCGGCGAGGTGAAGGTGTAGGAGTACGCGCCGGCCGCCTCGGTGAGCACCGGGCTCGCCTCCTGCCAGGTGGCGTACGGGGCGACCTTCTGGCCGACGATCGCCCGCACCACATGCCCCTCGGGCAGGCTGGACGCCTTGAAGGAGAACCGGTACGTCTCGCCCTTCACGAGGGTGACGCCGTCCTGGCCCACGGCGGAGTCCCAGCGGTTGACGGTGCCGCCGGGCACGTCCGCGCAGAGCCGGCCCTCGGCCGGGCCGGCGCTCACGTTGCTGGTCCACCATCCGTCGGCGGTGGTGTCGAAGGTGCCGTTCCTGATCTGTTCGACCTCCTCGGCCCCGGCCTGCTGCGCGGGCAGCGCGGTGAGGGCGGTGCCCAGCAGCCCGGTCAGGGTCAGTAGGGCGATTCTGCGTCGTTTCACGTCTGGGCTCCTCCAGGAGTGCGGGTGGCGCTCCCTGAGTGGGAGCGCTCCCAACTACGGACGGGGCCATGCTTGTTGCAGTCATGACATGGCGTCAACGGTCCGGACGGGGGCGGTTCTGCCGAGTGGCCTGCGCCGCGGCGTCCGGCCGTGCCGCGCTACGCCTGCAACCTGCTGATCCGTACCGCCCCTCGCACCTCACCGGGATGACCGCTCGTCAGCGTCAGCCGGAGACGGGATCCGCGCACCGGGTCGAAGGTGATCACCGTGGGCGCGTCGGAGACGGTGGCCCGCTCCACGAAGGCGCCGGTGACCGGTGCGTAGCGCCGCCCGTTCCAGACCTCCACCTCGATCGCCGCGGGCAGGGAGTGCGTGGTGTCGACGGTGAAGGACACCTCCACCTGGTCGAAGGTCCGCGTCCGCCCCCAGTCCACCGACACCCAGTCCTGTGCCCGGGCGTGGTCGAAGGCGGGCAGCAGGGCCGTGGCCGCCTTCACGAAGGCGTTGGACCAGCCGGTGGCCGGGTCGCCGTCCAGCATCGCGGCGGGCAGGGTGTCCGGACGGCCGGAGTAGGAGGCGTCGGCGTGCGGGTGGGCGGGGGGCGCCGGGTGGTCCGGGGCGAAGGCGGCGGCCGGGGTGGTCGCCCTCGCGCGGGCAGGGGTGGTGCGCACGGTCAGGGTGCCCCGGCGCAGGCCGTCCGCGCGGGCGGTCACCTTCAGGGCGCCCGGCCGGGTGCCGGAGCGCACGATGGCGAGCGCCTTGCCGTGGAAGGCGGTGCGGGTGCTGGCCTGGTAGCGCTCGGCGCTCTCCTGACGGCCGTTGTCGAGCCCGGCGAGGGAACCGCCGTCCACCGCGAAGGACAGCAGGTGCTCGGCGTCGGGCACGACCACCCCGCGCGCGTCGACGACCTCGGCGGTCACGAAGACCAGGGAACGGCCGTCGGCCGCGAGGGACGTGCGGTCGGCGGTGAGACGGACCGCGTGCGGGGCGCCGGCCGTGCGCAGCACGTCGGTGGCGACCACCCTGCCGTCCCGCCGCGCCACCGCCTTCAGCACGCCCGGCTCGTAGGGCACCTTCCAGGTCAGGTGCAGCTTGCCCGCACTGCCGCCGGGGCTGGTGTAACTGCCGGGGTAGGGGCCGTCGGTGAACGTCTTGTCGTCGCCGGTGGGTTCGGTGGTCTCCAGGTAGGCGCGCCCGTCGAGGGTCTTCTTGCGGTCGAACCGCCGGGTCCCCAGGGATCTGCCGTTGAGGAACAGCTCGACCGACTCGACGTTGGCGTACGCCCACACCTCGACGGTGTCGCCCTCGTCGTGGTTCCAGGTCGTCGGCAGCAGGTGGACCATCGGCTCCTCGGTCCACTGGCTGCGGAACAGGTGGTACATGTCCTTCGGGAAGCCGGCCGTGTCGACCGCGCCGAAGAAGGAGGCCTTCACCGGGAAGACGTCGTACGGCGTGGGCTCGCCGATGTAGTCGATGCCGGACCACAGGAACTGCCCGGTGAACCACTTCCGGTCGCGGTCCTTCTTGTGACCGTACTCGCCGCTCATGGTCCAGGAGGCGAGGTTGTTGTCGTAGGAGGAGGTCGCCCGCCGGCCGGGGGTGTGGTTCTCGCCGGTGTTCAGGCGCTCCGGCTCCTGGTAGGCGCCGCGGGTGGAGGTCTCCGAGGAGGACTCGGACTCGAAGAGGAACAGGTGCGGGTAGGCGGCGTGCAGCGCGTCGACCGACTTGGCGGTGTTGTAGTTGAGGCCGAGACCGTCCAGCTTGGCCAGCATCAGGTCGGCGGCCGAGCCCTTGGCGGGCAGCCGGCGGTACCGGTCGGAGCCGATGACGAGCGGACGGGTGGCGTCGGCGGCCCTGATCGCGGCGATGATCCGGTCGGCCATGGCGAGGCCGGCGGTGGTGGTGGAGTCGGGGATCTCGTTGCCGATGGACCACATCACCACGGCGGGCGAGTTGCGGGCCGCGAGGACCATCTCGGTGGCGTCCCTCTCGCACCACTCGTCGAAGAACCGGCCGTAGTCGTAGCGCGTCTTGCCCGTGCGCCAGCAGTCGAAGGCCTCCACCAGCATCACGATGCCCATCTCCTCGCAGACCCGGATCATCTCCGGCGCCGGCGGGTTGTGGGAGGTGCGGAAGGCGTTGACGCCCATCGACTTCATGATCGTCATCTGCCGGCGGATCGCGTCGACGCTGACGGCGGCGCCGAGCGCGCCGAGGTCGTGGTGGAGGTCGACGCCCTTGAGTTTGGCGTGCGTGCCGTTGAGGTGGAATCCCTCCCGGGGGTCGATGCGGAAGGTGCGGATGCCGAAGCGGGTGCGGTAGGTGTCGGTGCGCCGGCCGCCGACCCGCAGCTCGGTTTCCAGGGTGTACAGGTGCGGTGTGGCGAAGTCCCACAACCTCGGCCGGCGCACCGTGAGTTCGTGGGTCGCGGCGGCGGTCTCGGCGACGTCGACCGTGGACGAGGTGCGGGCCACCGTGCGGCCGCCCGGCGCGACCACGCGCGAGACGACCTCCACCCGCGCCCCGGCGCCGGAGGCGTTCACCACATCGGTGCGCACCCGGACCACGGCCTGTTCGTCGTCGACGTGCGGGGTGGTGACGCAGGTGCCCCAGCGGGCGACATGCACCGGTTCGGTGACGACGAGACGGGCCTCGCGGTAGATGCCGCTGCCGGAGTACCAGCGGCTGCTGGGCAGCCGGTTCTGCACCCGGACCGCGAGCACGTTCTCGGTGGTGCCGTCGGTGTGCACGAGATCGCCGATGTCGAGGGCGAAGCCGGTGTAGCCGTAGGGGTGGCGGCCGATCTCCGTGCCGTTGCAGTAGACGTGCGCGTCCATGTAGACGCCGTCGAACTCGACCGAGATCCGCTTGCCGGCGCACTCGGGCGGCAGGGTGAAGGAGAGGCGGTACCAGCCGAGGCCGCCGGGGAGGAAGCCGGTGCCGCTGGTCGTGCCGTGCTCGGTGGTGGGGGCCTGTTCGATGCTCCAGTCGTGCGGAACCGCCACCTCGCGCCAGCCGGAGTCGTCGTACCCGGGGGCGGGGGCGTCGGCGTACTGCCCGGTCGGGTCGGTGATGCCGCCCGGGTCGACCAGCGCGAACCGCCAGCCGTCGCGCAGGGCGACCGTACGGCGGCCGGAGGCGTGCCCGGTCGTCTCCGCCGCGTGGACCGCCGGGCCGGCGAGGAGCGCGCCGGCGGCGGGTGCGGTCGCGGAGGCGAGCAGGACCGATCTGCGAGTGACCGTCATGGCGGCTTCCCCTCATCAGGAACCAGAAGTACTCACAACTGATCGTCAACAAACAGAATGTGACGCCGTGCGGCTCCTGCCCGTCAAGGGGGGCGATCGGCCCTTGGCCACCCTGCCGTCCCGTGCGCCATCCGGCCGGAACTCGCTCTTGACGGTCCGCACCCGGCCGTCCAGGCGTTCTCCGCCGCACGCGACTCTTACGCACTAAGGTGGAACGCAAGTGGCGTGCCTGTTCACTGTCAGTGTCCGCGATGGAGTGGGGACGATGAGCCCGGACTACCCGTTCGACGATCCTTCGGCGGCGCGGGCGGTCATCCACCGGGACGGCACGGTGGCCGCGTGGAGCGAGGGCGCCCGCCGGCTGCTCGGTCACCCCTCCTCCGGCGTCGTGGGCCGGCCGGCCGCGCTGCTGCTCGCCGCCCGCTCGGGGATCCGGCTCCCCGGCGCCGAGGAGGAGCGCTGGAGCGGCACCCTGTCCCTGCGCCACCGCGACGGCCACACCGTCTCCGTGTGGGTGCTCGCCCACCGCAGGGAAGCGGACGGCGACGGCCCGGCGGGCTGGCTCGCCGTCTCCCCGCTGGACGACGCCTATCCGGAGCCGGAGGACGACGACCTGCTGCGGATCGCCCTCGCCCAGTCCCCCTGCGCCACGATGATCTTCGACGAGCGGCTGCGGTTGCGCGGCGCCAACGACGCCATGTCCGAGCTGATCGAACTGCCGGCCGCCCGCATCCGCGGCCTGCGCACCACCGACTTCGGCTCCGGACCGCAGTACCGGGAGATGGAAGCGCACCTGCGGCGGGCGCTCGTCACCCGGGAACGCCAGGAGATGCAGACCTACATGAAGGCCACGGGCGAGGACCGGGCGCACGCCTGGCTGGCCCGGATCGCCCCGCTGACCGACTCCGCCGGGCGGTCGCGCGGCGTCTGTGTGACCGCGCACGACTTCACCGAGCACTTCCTCGCCCGGGAGCGGCTGCAGCTGGTCAACGAGGCGAGCGTGCGCATCGGCACCACCCTCGACGTCACCCGGACCGCGCAGGAACTGGCGGAGGTGTGCGTACCGGCGCTGGCCGACTTCGTCAGCGTCGACCTGCTGGACCCGCAGGAGCACGGCGGGGAGACCGCCGGCCCGCCGACCACGCCGGTCGGTCTGCGACGGGCGGCCCACCACTCGATCAACCCGGGCGCCCCGGAAGCCGTCACCGAGCCGGGCCGGCTGGACTCCTATCCGATCGCCTCCCCTCAGGCCACCTCGCTGATCGCGGGCCGCTCGATCGTGACGGCGGTGCCCAGCGGGAACCTGGACGAGTGGCGGTCCTGGGACGAGCGGCGCGTGCGCCGGGTCAAGGAGTTCGGCATCCACTCCACGATGTCCGTGCCCCTCCAGGCCCGCGGCACCACCCTCGGCGTCGTCGTCTTCACCCGCTACCGGCGCCCCGACCCCTTCTCGCCCGACGACGTGCTGCTGGCCGAGGAGGTCACGGCCCGCGCCGCCGTCTGCATCGACAACGCCCGCCGCTACTCCCGCGAACGCGAGACGGCCCTCGCCCTCCAGCGCAGCCTGCTCCCCCGCTCCCTGCCGCGGACGGCCGCCGTCGACGCCGCCTCCCGGTACCTGCCCGCCGCCCGCGCCGGGGTGGGCGGCGACTGGTTCGACGTGATCCCGCTGTCCGGGATGCGGGTCGCGATGGTCGTCGGCGACGTGGTCGGGCACGGCATCCAGGCCTCCGCGACCATGGGGCGGCTGCGGACCGCCGTGCGCACCCTCGCCGACATCGACCTGGCCCCCGACGAGCTGCTCACCCACCTCGACGACCTGGTCGTCCGGCTGTCGGAGGAGGCCGGCGGCGACGGCAGCCCCGGCGAGGTCGGGGCGACCTGTCTGTACGCGGTGTACGACCCGGTGTCGCGGCGGTGCAGCATGGCCCGGGCCGGGCATCCGCCGCCCGTCCTGCTCCCGCCGAATGGCGCGCCCCGCCGGGTGGCCCTGCCCGCCGGCCCCCCGCTGGGCGTCGGCGGGCTGCCCTTCGAGTCGGCCGAGCTGGAGCTCCCCGAGGGCTCGGTGCTCGCCTTCTACACCGACGGTCTGATCGAGTCCCGCGAACGGGACGTGGACGCCGGCCACCAGATGCTCAGCCGGGCGCTGTCCGGTGTCGCGGACTCCCTGGACGAGACCTGCGACCGCGTGCTGCACGCCCTGCTCCCCCCGGGCGGCGCCGCCGACGACGTGGCCCTGCTGCTGGCCCGCACCCGGGGACTGCCCTCCTCCCAGGTCGCGACGTGGGACATCCCCGCCGACCCGGCACTGGTCGCGCCGATCCGCAAGCAGGTCGTCGAGCAGCTCGCCCGCTGGTCGCTGAGCGGGGCGTCGTTCACGGCCGAGCTGGTGGTGAGCGAGCTGGTCACCAACGCCATCCGGTACGGCGCCCGCCCCATCCGGCTGCGGCTGATCCACGACGCGGCGACGCTCATCTGCGAGGTCTCCGACACCAACCACTCCGCCCCGCACCTCAGACGGGCCAAGACCTGGGACGAGGGCGGCCGGGGCCTGCTCCTGGTCGCCCAGCTCACCCAGCGGTGGGGCAGCAGGCACACCGCCGAGGGGAAGACGATCTGGGCGGAGCTGGCGCTGCTCGACCTGGACTGACGCGTCCCGCCGCCCGCGCTCGACCGGACCGATGCGCCCCCCCCGCGCGCTCGACCTGGACCGATGCGCCCCCGGCGGGGGCGTGTCGGCCGGGGCCGCATCGGGCACCCGTGGCGCAAGGGCGGAGAAAGGTGGCGCACATGGCCTCGGTCGGACGACGGCTCCTGGTGACGGCGAGTGCCGTGGCGGTGCTCGCGACAGCGGGCGGGTGCGCGGCGGGAACGGACGCGGACCCCGGGCCCTCCCGGGAGCCGTCGGCGCCGGCCCGGTACTCCCCCGCCTCGGCACCCTCACCGTCCTCACCGGACACGCGCTGCCGCACCGCGCAGTTGCGCGCCTCCGTCGGGCGCAACGATCCCGGCGCCGGTCAGGCCAACTTCCCGGTCGTCCTCACCAACGCCTCCGCGCGGGCCTGCACGGTGCACGGCTACCCGGGCGCCGCGTTCCTGGACGCCGCCGGGCGGCAGCTCGGCCCGGACCCGCGGCGCGAGCCCGGCGACCCGCCGGCGACCGTGACCCTGGCCCCGGGCCGCAGCGCGTGGGCCGGACTGACGTTCTCCCGCCCCGAGATCAGCGGAGCCCGGGCGGCCACACCCACGACGCTGCTGGTGACACCGCCGGACGAGCGGGAGTCGCTGCGGGTGGCGTGGACCGGCGGTGAGGTGCCCGTGGCGGGCACCGCGTCGACGGTGCGGCTGACCGTGCTCGCCCCCGGCACCGGTCCCTGACGCGGGCGGCGTCGGCCCCGCGGTCAGCGGCCGGCGCCGGAGCCCGTGTAGCCGCCCGAGCCGTAGCCGCCGTAGCCGTATCCGTACCCCGAGCCCCCGTAGCCCGAGCCTCCGTGGCCGTAGCCCGGATAGCCGTCGCCGTCGCCGCCGGACGAGCCGTTCCAGCAGTACTCGGTGCCGTGGTGGTACCCGCAGGTGGTCGTGGCGGACGGGGAGGGCGTCGGCGTCGCCCGCGGGGTGGCCGGGGCCGACGGCTTCGGGGCGGGCGCGGGGGCCGGGGACTTCGCCGCCCGGGGCGTGGGCGCGGGGGCCGGGCCCTCGGGGGCGGTGGCGTCACCGTCCCAGTGGACGATCTGGAGCTGGAGGTCCGGCTTCGAGGTGTCGATCACCCAGCGCTGCGCGGCGGTGTCCTGACGGTTCTTCAGCACCACCGCGCCCGAGCCGTCGGTGGCGGCCGGGGCGACGGCCAGGTTCTGGTTCCAGCGCGGGACGAGCGTGCCCTGGAGGGTGAGGTCGTACCGGATGTTCCTGGCGCCCGGCGCGGAGGCCGTCGTGCAGGGGGCAAGCCGTACCGAGTAGCCGAGCTGGGAGTCGAGGCACAGGTCGGTCCTGGCGGCGTTGCGCAGCAGCCCGTCGCTCTCGTACGACCACTGCTGCTCCCGCGCGGAGGAGCAGGTGACGAGTTCGGTCTCGGCGCCGACGACGGCCTCGGAGCCGGCGATCCCGACGCACAGCCCGGAGGCGACGTTGTGCAGACGGCCCCGCATGGTCCCCTGGGCCTCCTCGCCGGCACCGACCCAGTCGGCGTCGGAGCCTGCGGTGTCGGTGCCGGGGGCCGGGGTGGGCGTGGCCTCGTCCCCGGCCGGGGCGGAGGAGTCACCGGAGCCGAGGGCGGACCACAGCACGAGCGGCAGGACGACGAGTCCGCTCACGGTGAGGACGGCGGCGGCGAGGTGGCGACGCCGGGCGCGGCGGGCGGCCTTCCGGGCGGAACGGCTGGACGCGGGGCGGGGGGTGTCCTTGGAACCGGTGCGGGAGCCGGCCCCTGTGCGGGAGCCGAACCCGGTCCGGAAGCCGGAACCGGTGCGGGAGCCGGAACCGGTGCGGGAGCCGAACCCGGTCCGGAAGCCGGAACCGGTGCGGGAGCCGGAACCGGTGCGGGAGCCGGATCCGGTCCGGGAGCCGGTGTCCTTGTCCGAGGTGTCGCGGGCCGGCGCCGGCCGGCGGTCGGGGGCCTTCGTCGGTCCGGTGGGCGCGACGGCGGTGTCCGCGGGAGCGGCGGACTCGGCGGGCAGGGGCTGAGCGGTCGGGACCGTGGCGTCGGTGAAGGCCTCGCCCACCACCGTCCCCGGGCGCCGGGCGGGCGCGCCGGCGGGCTCGGGCTCGTCGGCGGGGACGTCGAAGCCGACCGCCCTGACCTCCATGTAGGCGGTGGCGGCCCAGCCCAGCACACCCTCGGCGAGGGCGACGCCGAGGGCGCCCTCGAACTGGTGCAGCTGGTCGGCGGTCTGCCCGCAGTGGCGGCACTGGTCCAGGTGGGCGCGCAGGTCCGCGTCGACGTCGACGCCGCCACGCCGGCAGGTGACGTCCAACAGCCGGTGGTAGCGGTGGCACTCCTCGTCGACGGCGAGTTCGCGGTGGAGCTGGAGGCACTCCTCGCGCAGCCGTTCGCGGGCGCGGCGCAGTTCGACGCGGGCGCCGTCCTCCTCCAGACCGAGCAGGCCCGCCGGGACGGACAGCGGCTCGGGCTCGACCTCGATGTGCCACAGCAGGCAGCGGGCCGACTGGGGCAGCCGCTGGAAGGCGCGGGACAGCAGACGCCGGTGCGGGGGCGGCAGGAGACGGGCGGCCAGGCGTTCGGTGTCGCCCTCGGCGGCGCGCAGTTCGGGGTGGAGCAGGTCGCGGCGGCCGTCGGCGTCCCACTCGGCGGCGATGCGGCGCACGGTGACGAGGAGGTGGGGGCGCCAGGCGGCGGTGGGGCCGTTCTGCCGCAAGGTCTCGCTGAAGAGCCGGGTGAACGCCGCCGTGGTGAGCATTCCGGCGGCACGTTCCCCGTCGGCGCACAGCCGCGCGTAGGTGAAGGCCGCTTCCCAGTGCCGGTCGAGGAGTTCACCGACGGGATGCAGCGCGGGCGAGGCACCCGTCCAGTTCTTCAGCTCCGCGCTGAGCTGTTCGTCGGTCACCTCGAAGCGGCGCGCCGAAGGGGAATTCGACAGGCCTGGGTCTTTCACGGGTGCATTCCTCCCGGGGCATGCGGCATAAAGTCCATACCAATGGGTATGCGAACCCGCCGAGCGGTGGCGGGGATCTCTCGTACGAGGGGGGTCGGCACCTCGACTGTCCGCGTGACGCAGCTCTTGTGAAGCGTGGGGAGTGTGAACGAGAGGCGCCTCACGCGCACGGTGGGGGAATTGTTGTCCGTGCGCCGACAAGGCACACCTTCGCACAGGCGCAGGAGGGGGAACAAGAGATCTCACGGTTTTGCGCGACGCGCAGGCCACCCGTTTCGTTGACGCATTGTCCATCAGGCTTCCCGGGTGGGGTGGTCTCTGTATTCGTGTCCCTTTCGGGCGGGTGATTTGCGGCGCGCATTCTCTCCCGGTACGCGCCCGGCGGGTTCCCGTACCGGGTGCGGAAGACGCGGGTGAAGTGGAAGGGGCTGACGAATCCCGAGGCGGCCGCGATGCGCTCCACGGACAGCTCGGTCCCCTCCAGCAACCGCGCCGCGTGCCGCAGCCGCGCCTCGTGCAGCGCCCGCATCGGCGACTGCCCGGTCACTTCCGTGAACAGGTGCGCGAACCGCGAGGGCGACAGGGCGGCCTCCCCGGCCAGCGAGCGCACCGTGTGCGCGGCCCCCGGGTCGGCGGCGATCCGCTGCTGCGCCCGCCGGATCCGGTCGTCACCGGTGCGCGGCCCGGGGACACGCGCGGAGGCGGTGGCGAGCAGGACGACCTCCTCCAGCGCGCACAGGGCGAGTTCCCTGGCCGTCGTGCCGTGGGCGACCGCGATACCGGCCGACGGCCCGTCGCAGCCGTACGGGCGGGCGTCGCCGCGCAGGCGACGGAACGCGGCCTCGATCCGCCCGTACCGGTCGGGCGAAACGGGGGTGACGGCGTGGAGGCCGTCGCCGATCCCGTGGGGCCGCAGCCACGGGGCCCAGGTGGGGCGGGCCTGGCAGTGGACCCACCAGAAGCGCCAGTGGGAGGCGCCGGGGTCGGTGCGGTAGCGGTGGGGGACGCCGGGCGCCAGGACGGTCAGGTCTCCCGGCTCGGCACGGGTGACGGCCCCGCCCTGGCGCAACCGGCCCCGGCCGGACGTCGTCCAGGCGAACAGCCAGCTGTCCGATCCCCGCGGGCGGTTGACGCCGTAGCCGGCGCCCTGGTCGAAGTGGCCGGCGACGACCAGACCGGGCGGCGGCGACGGGTCGCCGGGCGCGGCAGTGCCGGACAGGTCGTCAGCGGCCATGGGCATCCTCCGGGACCTCGCGTCGGCCTAGCGTGGCGGGCCGAGGACAGCGCACCGAGGAGGGCACGCATGACAGTCACGGGCATCGGCGCCGCCGGGTCCCCCATCCTGACGGACGCGGGGTTGCGCCGGTACCGGGAGGACGGCTTCACCGTCGTCCGCGGTCTGTTCGGACACCGGGAGGTCGACCGTGTGCGGGAGGAGTTCGCGGCGCTGTCCGCGGCGGGACGGGTCCCCGGGCACTTCGAGCCGCGCCCCGGTACCGACCCGCTGGACGCCTGGCCGAGGGTGATGCACCCGCACGAGATCAGTCCGCTCGCCCGCCGCGTGCTGCTGGACGCACGGCTGCGGAGCGTGCTGGAGACGCTGCTCGGTGAGGAGGTGCTGGCCGCGCAGAGCATGTTCTACTTCAAGCCGCCGGGCGCCCGCGGCCAGGCCTTGCACCAGGACAACTTCTACCTGCGGGTCGAGCCGGGCACCTGTGTGGCGGCGTGGCTGGCGTGCGACGTGATCGACCGGGACAACGGCGGCCTGGAGGTGGTCCCGGGCACCCACCGGATGGAGGTGTTCTGCCCCGAGGAGGCGGACGCGGAGGTGTCGTTCGCGCGCGAGTACGTGCCGCCGCCGCCCGGTCTGGCGGCCGTACCGGTCGACATGGCACCCGGTGACGTGCTGTTCTTCAACGGCCAACTGGTGCACGGTTCGCAGCCCAACCGCACCGCCGACCGGTTCCGCCGCTCCTTCATCGGGCACTACGTCGGCCGATCGGCCGAGCGCATCGGCCGGTTCTACCGCACGCTGTCGATGAGCGGAGAGCGCGTCCCGCTGTCCGTGAGCGAGGGCGCTGGTCCGTGCGGCACGGAGTTCGCACAGCACGGACCCCACTGACCGCCGACGGGTGTCCCGGCGCGGCGGCGAGGCCCGGGCGGAGGCGCGGGCGGGCGGGGACACGTTGCTGCCCACAGGTGACCACACGGCGTGGGAGCGGCCGGCCGGGTGGGGCCGTCGCGCATCCTCGGCGCAGACGACCGGCGCCCGGCCGGTCGGCCCCCGCGGGAGGAACCCGGTGCCCACGCGACGGACCAAGCTCACAACCCTGCTGGGAGCGGCCGTGCTGCCCCTCGTCCTCGTCTCCCCCGCCCGGGGGCTGCCCGGCCCGCCGCCGGCCCCGCAGTCCGCGCCGGCCCCGGAACCGGCGACCCTGTGCACGCCCGCGGGCCTGCTGTACGGCGAGGGGGGCCAGCGCGCCCAGATCGGTCTGTGCGCGGACAGCGGCAGTCCGCTGCTGACGGTGTCCGCAGCCGCCACCTGCCGGCGGCCGGGCTCGGGCGGATACCTGGCCTGTCTCACCTCGGGCACCTGGACCGCGCGCCGGGACGGGACGGTGGTCGCCTCCGGCACACTGCCCGGCGCGCACGCCCATCCCGGCGCCGGAACCTACGAGTTCACGGCCACCGTGCGGGTGCGCTCCGCGCCCGAGGGGGTGGACGTCGTCGGCACCGTGCGCGCCACGCTCACCCTGACCGCGCCGGCGGCCTCCGCGGCCGGCGGGGAGGGCACCGCGGGCGCGTGACTCATTCCAGCAGGTCCAGAGCCCGCTCCCAGCCGAACTCCGGCCGCCGGCCGTCCTCGGCGGTTCCGCCCGCGTACGGGTCGCCGAGGCGCACGCCCATTCCGCGCAGCCGGTCCAGGCTCTCCCGGTAGGCGGGGTGGGTGGCCAGGGCGTCGCCCACGCACGGCAGGACGGCGACGGGCACACCCAGACCCGTCACCTCGCACAGGGTGCCCACGGCGAGGGTGTCGGCGATGCCGGCCGCCCACTTGTTGAGCGTGTTGAAGGTGGCCGGGGCGACGACGACCGCGTCGGGCGGCGGGAAGGGCCGCGCGTCCCCGGGACGGCGCCAGGCGGAGCGGATCGGGCGGCCGGTCTGCGCCTCGACCGCCTCCGCGTCGAAGAAGCCGTTCATGGCGAGGGGTGTCGCGATGACCCCGACCCGCCACCGGCGTTCCTGCGCGGCGGTGATCAGTATGCCGACGTCCACGGCGATGCCGGCGGCGCAGACGACGGCGTAGAGGAAGGGCGGCTTCGCGTCCGGTGCGGTCATCCGATCACCCTATTCACCCTCGGCGTTGAGCCGGGTGCAGCAAGCCGAGGGGCGGGTGGCGGACCGGGCCGCGAGGCTGGGGCGCGGTAGCGACCACACCTCCTCGGGAGTCCCGATGCCCCTGCGCTCCGCACCGTCCCGCCGCCGGCCGTCCCGGGGGCGCCTGCGGGTGACGACCGTCGTCGCCGTCTGTCTGGGGTCCCTCGTCCCGGCGCTGGTGTCCGGCGACGCGTCGGCCACGCCCCGGCCGCCGGGCGATCGCGCGCTGGAGCGTCTGGCCGAGGAGTTCGTGCGCGGTCCGGACGGTCCCCCCGGCCTCATCGCCGTCCTGCGGCGGGACGGGAGGACGCGGGTCGTCCGCGCGGGTGTCGCCGAGCTGGGCACGCCCCGCCCGCCCCGTCCCGACGACCACATGCGGATCGCGAGCACCGCCAAGGCCTTCAGCGGGGCGGTGGCGCTGTCCCTGGTCGACCGGCGGCGGCTGCGGCTCGACGACACCCTGGGCACCCGTCTGCCGCGACTGCCTGACGCCTGGGGCGCGGTGACGCTGCGCCAGCTGCTGAACCACACCAGTGGGCTGCCGGACTACACCGAGAGCCCCGCGTTCCTCAGGGTCCTCACGGCCGACCCGCGCCACCGCTTCGACTCGCGGCGGCTGCTCGACCACGTGGCCGGCGAGCCGCTGCGCTTCGAGCCGGGCACCCGCTACCGGTACTCCAACTCCGACAACATCGCCGTCGCACTGATGGCGGAGGCCATCACCCGCACCCCGTACGAGAAGTTGCTGCGCGAGCTGGTGTACCGGCCGCTGGGCCTGCGCGACACGAGCCTTCCGCAGGGCTACCGGATGCCCGGGCCCTACCTCCACGGGTACGACGTGAGCCCCCCGCCGCCGCAGGACGTCAGCGAGGTGCTCGGCGCCTCCGGGGTGTGGGCGTCCGGCGGGATCGTCTCCACCCCGGCCGACCTGACCCGCTTCGTCCGCGGCTACGCCTCCGGCTCGCTGTACGACCGGTCTGTCGTCCTGCGCGAGCAGCGGCGGTGGAGGGCTGGCGCGTCGGAGCCGGCCGGCCCCGGGCGCAACACCGCGGGTCTGGGGATCTTCCGCTATGCCACGCGCTGCGGGGTCGTCCTGGGGCACACCGGCAACTTCCCCGGCTACACCCAGCTGGCCGCCGCCACCCCGGACGGCCGGCGCTCCCTGACCTTCTCGGTCACCACCCAGATCAACCGGTCCGTCGCCCCCGACCGGCTGAAGCGGCTGCGCGCCCTCCAGGAACACTTCGTGTGCGCGCTCCTGGACGACAAGCGCTGAGGGGTCCTTGCACTGTGCCCGCCTGGGCCGCGCGGCCTGGTGCCGTGCATCGCAAGGTGCCGGACCACGCGGCCCAGGCGCTCATGGTTCCCCTGAGTGGGCCCGAGCCGCGGGTCGGCGCACCGCGGGCGCCGGCCCGCGGCGAAAAGCAGTTGCCGGACGAGCGGGAGCGACCGCACGATCTGGCCATGTCCTCGCACACCGCCTTGCTGCCGCCGCCGCTGTCCGCCGTCGTCGTGCCGGCGGGGCGCCGACAGCGGCCGGAACGTCCCCGGAGGTCCGATTCCGCACGCCCGTGACGGGCGCGCTCGTCGCCGGTCTCGTCGCGGGCTACGGCATCGCCGTCCCCGTCGGCGCGGTCGGGACCTACCTCGTCTCCCTCACCGCCCGTACCTCCCTGCGCACCGGTGCGTGCGCCGCCCTCGGGGTGGCGACCGCCGACGGGCTCTACGCCCTGCTGGCCACGGTGGGCGGCTCCGCCGTCGCGGTGGCGCTGCGCCCCGTCCTGGGGCCGCTGCGGTGGCTGTCCGCCCTGGTGCTGCTGGCGCTGGCCGCGTGGGGCACCGTCACCGCCGTACGCCGCTACCGGGCCCACCGGCTCGCCACGCGGACCGATCCGGATCCGCCGGGTGCGGCGCGGGCGTATCTGGGTCTGCTCGGCATCACCCTCCTCAACCCGACCACCGTGGTCTACTTCGCCGCGCTCGTCCTCGGCAGCGGCGCCTCCGATGCCGTGCGGCCCTTGGAGCAGGGGGTGTTCGTGCTGGCGGCGTTCGCCGCGTCCGCGAGCTGGCAGCTGCTGCTCGCCGGGGGCGGCGCCCTGCTGGGCCGGGCGCTGACCGGGCACCCGGGGCGACTGGTGACGGCGCTCGTGTCGAGCGGGGTGATGACGGTGCTGGCCGTGCGCATGCTGGCGTGAGCACCCGCCCCGCACCGCCGGGCGGATGAAACGCGGCCGTTCGTGTGTTGACGCCGGGTACGGGGGACGCACGAACGACGCGAAGGGAACGGACGCCATGCCGCTCGAGGGCGAGTACGAACCCAGCCCGACCCGCTGGGTGCGCGAACAGGTGGAGCTGTACGAGAGGTCCGGGGGCACGGAGGGGACGACCCTGCTGGACACGGGCATGCCCGTCGTCCTGCTGACGACCCGCGGTGCGAAGAGCGGGAAGATCCGCAAGACGCCGCTGATGCGGGTCGAGCACGAGGGCCGGTACGCCGTGGTCGCCTCCCTCGGCGGGGCGCCCGAGCACCCGGTCTGGTACCACAACGTGAAGGCCGACCCCCGGGTGGAGCTCCAGGACGGCCCGGTGAAGCGGGACATGACGGCCCGTGAGGTCACCGGTGCCGAGAAGGACGAGTGGTGGCAGCGCGCCGTCGCCGCCTACCCGGCCTACGCCGACTACCAGGAGAAGACCGACCGGGAGATCCCCGTCTTCGTGCTGGAGCCGGCCGAGGAGCGCTGACCGGTGTGCACCGGGCCCCGCGGGGGTCACGAGAGGTCCGCGACGAGCGTGGAGAAGACTCGTGGAAAAAATCCGCGTCGGGTGCGCATGGCCGGCCCGGCGCCGGGCACACGAGGGTCAGGCCCCGCCGCGTTCCCCCGTCGCGGCGGGGCTCTCTTGTGCCTCGCGGGCCGGTCGGTCCGTGACGTCGAGGAAGATCTGCGCCGCCTCGGGCACCACCGCGGCGAGGGAGCGCTTGATGCGCACGGCGACCTCCTCGACGCGTTCGCTGTCCAGCCCCGGCACGAGGTCGACGCGGGCCGCCACCAGGACCGAGTCGAGGCCCGTCTTCATCGTGAACAGCGCCTCCACGCTGTCGATCTCCGGTTCGGCCGCCAGCAGCGCACGGATCGTCTCCGCGGTCTCGGGGTCGGCGGCCTCGCCTATGAGCTGGTCACGGGCCTCCCGGCCGAGGCCGTAGGCGACGTAGACCAGCAGCGCGCCGATGGCGAGCGAGGCGGACGCCTCCCACACGACCTGTCCGGTGACCATGTGCAGGACCATGCCGGCCGCGGCGAGGGTGACACCGAGCACCGCGGTGCCGTCCTCGGCGACGACCGTGCGCAGCGCCGGGTCGCGCAGGCCGGCCGCACCGCCCTGCCGGCGCACCTGGTACAGGGCGCGCACGAGTGAGGCGCCCTCGGCAAGGAGGGCGAGGCCGAGCACGACCAGGCCCGCCACATAGCCGCTGAACCGTTCCTCGGCGCCGGTCCGCAGGGCCTCCACGCCCTGGTAGAAGGAGAAGCAGCCGCCCATGACGAAGATCCCGACGGCCGCGAGGAGTGACCAGAAGAAGCGCTCCTTGCCGTAGCCGAAGGGGTGGCGCCGGTCGGCGGGGCGGCGGCTGCGGCGCAGGGCGGCGAGGAGGAAGACCTCGTTGAGGCTGTCGGCGACGGAGTGCGCCGCCTCCGACAGCAGCGCGGGCGAGGCCGCCAGGACCCCGCCGACCGCCTTGGCCGCGGCGATGACCAGGTTGGCGGTCAGGGCCACCAGGACGGTGACGCGTGTTCTGCGGTCCGCCGCCCTTCCTCCGTCGTCGTCCGCCTTTCCGGTCCACTCGGGCGACTCGGTCGGCTCCGTCCTCCTCGTCTCGTCGTCGGGGTCGCGTCGTGTGTTCCGTTCCGAGGGGTTCGCAGTCACGTCCGGGCGGATGCCCCGGCCGATCGCGCTCACACCGTGCCGTCCGCGCAAAACGGGGAACGCGTTGAGCGGGGGCAGTCACCACCGCGACAGGAGGACGGCATGAGTGACGGGGGCGACGGCAACAGCGCCTACGGGCACACCAGGTTCCAGCGGTCGAGGAGTCACTTCACGGACCGGATCACCGCGGACGGCCGGGACGGCTGGCCGGTGGAGGCGGGCCGTTACCGCCTGGTCGCCAGCCGCGCCTGCCCGTGGGCGAGCCGGGCGGTGATCTCCCGGCGGCTGCTGGGGCTGGAGGACGCCCTGTCGCTGGCGCTGGCCGACCCGATCCAGGACGACCGCAGCTGGCGCTTCACCCTGGACCCCGGGGACCGTGACCCCGTCCTCGGCATCCGCTATCTCGCCGAGGCCTACGAGCGGCGCGAGAAGGACGCGCCGGGCGGGGTGAGCGTGCCGGCGGTGGTGGACGTGCCCAGCGGGAGGCTGGTCACCAACGACTATCAGCGGCTCACGCTGGACCTGGCCACCGAGTGGACCGCGCTGCACCGCGAGGGCGCGCCGGACCTCTACCCGCAGGCGCGCCGCGACGAGATCGACACGGTCATGGCGGAGGTGTACGAGGACGTCAACAACGGTGTCTACCGGGCGGGCTTCGCGACCGGGCAGCGCACGTACGAGGAGGCCTGCGCGGGTGTCTTCCGGCGGCTGGAGCTGCTGTCGTCGCGGCTGGCGGGGCAGCGGTACCTGGTCGGCGACACGATCACCGAGGCGGACATCCGGCTGTTCACCACGCTGGTGCGCTTCGACGCCGTCTACCACGGCCACTTCAAGTGCAACCGCTGGAAGGTGACGGAGGATCGGGTGCTGTGGGCGTACGCCCGGGACCTGTTCCAGACGCCGGGGTTCGGCGACACCGTCGACTTCGACCACATCAAACGGCACTACTACCAGGTGCACACGGGCATCAACCCGACCCGGATCGTGCCGCTCGGACCCGAGCTGTCCGGGTGGCTTGCCCCGCACCGCCGCGAGGAGCTCGGCGGCCGCCCGTTCGGTGACGGAGCGCCGCCCGGCCCGGTGCGCGCCGGCGAGGAGGTGCCGGCGCCGGGCCGCCCCTGACCTTCCCCTCAGTTCCTGTTCGTCCCCAAGCAGAGGAGGCCCACGTGGGCAAGAAGCAGAAACTCCCCCTCGTCTACCAGCCGGTCGGATTCGTGTTCGGCTGGGCGAGCGGATGGCTGGCGGGGCTGGCCTTCCGCAAGACGTGGAAGGCGATACGGCACGAGGACGACGCCCCCGACGCCCTGGACCGCGACCGCAGCTGGGGGGAGGTCCTGCTGGCCGCGGCGATCCAGGGTGCGATCTTCGCGGCGGTGCGCAGCGCGGCGGACCGCACGGGTGCCAAGGCGATCGAACGCTCCACCGGTGTGTGGCCGACGAAGGAGAAGGGGGGCCGGGACTGAGAGCTCCGAACGGGGCGCCCCCTCCCGCGAGGGGGCGCCGTCGTCTCTCCGCCCTGCCCGGGGTCGTCCCTCAGCCCTGCTTGGGTGCCGTGGACGGCATCCGGCGCAAGGTGAAGGAGTGGCCGGCCGGGTCGGCGTAGCCGCGCTCCTCGTACGGTCCCGGGGCGCCCTTGGCGTCCAGGGGGCGGCCGCCCAGGCTGACGACCCTGCGTTCCGCCTCGTCGAGGTCGTCCACCAGGAAGTCCAGGTGGGCCTGGAGGGAGTTCTCGGGGCGCGGCCAGCTGGGTGGGGTCGCGTTCACGTCGCGCCGGAAGGCGAGCCGGGTGCCGCCGGCGCCCCGGACCTCCACGCGGTTGGCGGTGGCGTCGGTCTCCTCGGCGTCCAGCAGTCCCTTGTAGAACTCGGCGAGCTTCTCGGGCTCGGCACAGTCGAGCACGACGACGCCCGCTGTCACCAGTGACATGTTCTCCTCCGCGGGTTCTCGGCAGCGGGGCGGACGTCCGCCCCCGAACCTTGCGGATACCCCGGTTTCAGTCGCCCAGCAGCCACGCTCCGTCGCGCATCAGCTCGCGTCCCTCGCTCCCGTCGGCCGCGCCCCAGGTCCGGATGCGCCGGGGAAGGATGTGGAAGTACAGGTGGGGCGCGGCCAGTCGGCGCGGGTCCAGGCCGGTCTTGCCGGCGTAGATCTCGGCGTCCTCCTCCGGCAGGTCGGCGGGTGTCACGGACGTCGCGACGCCCTCGACCAGGACGACGTCGTCGGCCGGGCCGACGGCGAGGCGCACGGCGCCGGCGGCCAGCAGGGCGCGGCCGGTGCGGCCGGCGGCGGGCGCGGCGACCAGGAAGGTCGCGCCGTCCCAGACGTAGGCCAGCGGGGCGAGGTGGGGGGCCGGATCGTCCTCGGCGGCGGTGGCGACCAGGACGGCGCGGTCGTGTTCCAGCCGGTGCAGGGTGTCCTTCTTGCGCTGCTCCGCGGAGCGCGCGGGTGCAGAGGTCATGCCTCCAGTGTGAGCCTCCTCTCGCCCGCGTTCCCTTCACCCCCGTTCTTTCCTGGACACCTGTCCCGCTATGGTGGACACCTGTCCAAGAAGACAGGCCCTGTCCAGGAAGACACCTGTCCAGGAGAGATCGGTCGAGAAAGAGGAGTGGCCTTCGATGGAAGCCGTCGCGAACGTCCTGGTGGCCCTGGTCGCCGCGCTGCACGTGTACATCCTGGTGATGGAGATGTTCCTGTGGCAGCGCGGACCGGGCATGTCGTTCCACGGTTTCGACGCCGAACTGGCGCGCAGGACCGCGCCGATGGCCGCGAACCAGGGCCTCTACAACGGCTTCCTCGCCGCGGGCCTGGTGTGGGGCCTTGTCTCCGCCGACCCGACCGGGTTCCGTGTACAGGTGTTCTTCCTGGCCTGCGTGATCGTCGCGGGCGTGTACGGCGCCGCCACCGCCAACGTCCGCATCCTCGTGGCACAGGCGCTGCCCGGCGCGCTCGCCCTGGCCGCCGTGCTGCTCGCCCGGTGAACCGCCCCGCGCCGCAGGACCCGCGTGCCGCGCGCACCCGGGCACGGCTGCGGCAGGCCCTGCTCGCGGAGTGCGCCCAGCGGCCGCTGGCGGAGGTCGGGGTGGCCGCGCTGGTCCGCCGGGCGGGCGTCGGGCGCGCCACGTTCTACGTCCACTACGACGACCTGGAGGCCCTCGCGGTCGACGCCTGCGCGGACGTCGTGCGCGAGGCGGTGGAGGCGCTGCACGCCTGGCGGGGGCGGCCGGACCCGGTGCGCGCCCCGGCGGCGCTGGCCGGGTTCTTCGCCTCGCTGACCCCGCACACGGCCCTGTACCGGACGCTGCTGACGCCCGGCGGCGGGGGGCCGCTCGGCCGGGTGCTGCACCGGGACCTGCGGGCCTACAGCCTGCGGGAGCGGGAACGGGCGGGCGCGGCGGACGCCCCGCTCGTCGCGTCGGCCGTGGCCGCCACCTTCGCCGGAGTGCTGGCGGACTGGCTGCACGGGCTACTCGAAGCCGAACCCGCCGAGATCGCCGACCAGGTGTGGCAGCTCCTCGTGGCGCTGCACGCGAGCCGCTGAGCGCGCGCCCTCCCGCCCTTCGCCGGGGGGCGGGTGCCGACGCCGTGGAGGTCGGGACGGGGCCTTCAGGCGGCCGCGCCGCGCCCCGGAGGGCCGCCGGAAGCACGCCGGCCGGCGGAACGAGCGCCGGTCAGCGCGTCACCCCGAGGCGCACGCCGGTCAGCGGGGTCACCCGGAGCGCCCGCCGGTCAGCGGGTCGCCTGGAAGGTGCGCCGGTACGCCTGCGGGGAGACGCCGATCGCCGCGTGCAGGTGCTGGCGCAGCGAGGCGCCCGTGGCGAAGCCGACGCGGCCGGCGATCTGGTCGACCGTCAGATCGCTGACCTCCAGCAGGTGCCGGGCGTGCGCCACCCGCTGCTGGATCAGCCAGCGGCCGGGGCTGAGGCCCACCTCGACGTGGAAGCGGCGGGCGAAGGTGCGCAGGCTCATCCGGGCGTGCGCGGCCAGGTCGGCCAGGGTGAGGGGCTCGCCGAGGCGTTCCAGGGCCCAGGCCCGGGTGGCGGCCGTGCTCGCGGCGCCGGCCTCCGGCACCGGCTGTTCGATGTACTGCGCCTGGCCGCCGTCCCGGAAGGGCGGGACCACGCAGCGGCGGGCCACCCGGTTGGCGAGGTCGCTGCCGTGGTCCTTGCGGACGAGGTGCAGACAGACGTCGACGCCGGAGGCGGCTCCGGCGGAGGTGAGCACCCGGCCGTCGTCGACGAAGAGGACGTCCGGGTCGAGATCGACCCGCGGGTACGTGCGGCGGAAGCGGTCGGCGACGAACCAGTGGGTGGTGGCCCGACGGCCGTCGAGCAGGCCGGCGGCGGCGAGGACGAAGGCGGCCGTGCAGATGGAGACGATGCGCGCGTCGGGGCGGATCCGGGCGAGGGCCTCGGCCACCCCGTCCGGCAGGTCGTCGGTGACCCGCTCGGGCGCGACCGGCGCGATCACCACCGTGTCGGCGGTCTCCAACACCTCGGCGCCGTGCTCGACGCCGATGGTGAAGTCGGCGTTCGTGGGCACCGGCCGTCCGTCGACCGTGCAGGTCAGTACCTCGTAGTGACCGTCGGCGGCGCCGAGGACACGGCTCGGGATGCCCAGTTCGAAGGGGTAGACGCCGTCGAGGGCGAGGACGACGACACGATGCCTGGCGCGCATGGCACGATCTTATCGGAAGTTGGCAATCGTGCCATTTTCCCAGCGGGCCCGTCGCGGCATGCTGGACCACCATGAGCACTGTGAACACCCTGCGTGTCATCGGCCAGGACGTCCTCGGCGGTCCCGAGGTCCTGAAGGAGAAGCGAGTGGAGCGGCCCGCGCCGCGCCCGAACGAGGTACTGGTCCGGGTCCGCGCGGCCGGAGTCAACCCCACCGACTGGAAGCACCGCGCCACCGGCGGCTTCCTGGGCGAACCGCCCTTCGTCCTGGGGTGGGACGTCTCCGGGACCGTCGAGGAGGTGGGTGTCGGCGTGGCCGCCTTCGCCCCCGGCGACGACGTCTTCGGGATGCTGCCCTACCCGTACGGCCACGGCTCGCACGCCGAGTACGTCATCGCCCCCGTCCGCGCCCTGTGGCACAAGCCCGCGTCGGTCGACCACGTCCAGGCGGGCGCGCTGCCGCTGGTCTCGCTGACCGCCTGGCAGGCGTTGGTGGAGGTCGCCGACGTGCGGCCCGGGCAGCGGGTCCTGATCCACGCGGCCGCCGGCGGTGTCGGGCACGTGGCGGTGCAGATCGCCAAGGAGCGCGGCGCGTACGTGATCGGCACGGCGAGCGCGGGCAAGCACGACTTCCTGCGGGAGCTGGGCGCCGACGAGGTGGTCGACTACCGGCAGACCGACGTCACGCAGGTCGTGAAGGACGTCGACGTGGTGCTGGACACCCTCGGCGGGGACACGTCGGTGCGTTCGCTGCGCGTACTGCGGCCGGGCGGGGTGGTGGTGTCGATCCTGCCGGTGGGGTCGGACGACTTCCACGAGGAGGCGCGACGGCTCGGGGTGCGCGCGGTGCGGATGCTCGTCGACGCCGACCGGGCCGGGATGCGCGCGATCGCCGAGCTGGTCGAGGCGGGCAGGCTGCGCGCCACGATCGCCGGGACGTTCCCGCTGGCCGATGCCGCCGAGGCGCACCGGCTCGGCGACACCGGCCGGACCACCGGGAAGCTGGTCCTGACGGTCGGCTGAGGTCCGTCAGAAGGTCAACACGGGCTTGATCGTCTTGCCGGCCGTCATGTCCCGCACCGCCTGGTCGATGTCCTGGAACGGATAGGTGCCGATCAGGCGGTGCAGCGGGAGCCGGCCTTCCTTGACCAGCCGGACCAGGGCCGGGATGAAGGCCTGTGTCTCGCTGTCGCCGAGGGTGAGGCCGACGACCCGCTTGCCGCCGAGCAGCCCGTTGACGTCCAGGGCGACCTCGGTGCCGAACGGCGGGGCGCCGACGACGACCAGGGTGCCGCGCGCGGCGAGCGCGTCGACGCCCTGGCGCAGGACGCCGACGTTGCCCGTGGTCTCGACGACACCGTCGGCGCCCTGGCCGCCGGTGATCTCCGCGAGCGCCTCGCCGAGGCTGGACGTGCCGGCGTCGACGGTGTGGGTGGCCCCCAGCTCGCGGGCCAGTTCCAGGCGTTCGGCCACCCGGTCGACGGCGACGATCGTGGTGGCCGGGGTGAGTGCGGCGGCCATGACCGCCGAGAGGCCGACGGCGCCCGCGCCGAGGACGACGACGGTGGCGCCGGTGTGCGGCTTCAGCACGTTCCAGACGGCGCCGACGCCGGTCTGCACCCCGCAGCCCAGCGGGGCGATCGACGCCAGCGGGACGTCGGGGTCGACCCTGACGAGGCTGCGCTCGTCGACCAGCGCCCGCTCGGCGAAGGACGACTGGCCGAAGAAGTGGCCGCCGAGCGGCTCGCCGTCCCGGCTGAGGGTGTGGGAGCCGTCGGCGCGGCGGCCGCCGAGGAGGTTCAGCGGCAGCCAGGTGGCGCAGTACGCCGGGTGCCCGCCGTGGCAGTTGCGGCAGTCGCCGCAGGAGGTGAAGGACAGCACGACGTGGTCACCGGGCGCGACACCGGTGACGGCCGAGCCGACCGCCTCGACGACCCCGGCGCCCTCGTGGCCGAGGACCCCGGGCAGCGGGAAGGGCAGCCCGCCGCTCGCCACGCCGAGGTCGGTGTGGCACAGTCCGGCCGCGACCAGGCGGACCAGCGCCTCGTGCGGCGCGGGGTCGTCCAGGACGACGTCGCTGAGGGTGAAGGGTGCTCCGCCGGACTCGACGACGGCGGCACGGGTGGGAACGGGCATCGGTCGGACTCCTGGGGGTAGGGCGCTCAGTCGAGCGAGACGACGACGGACTTGACCTTGGTGTACGCGGCGAGCGCCTCGGGGCCGTACTCGCGCCCGAAGCCGGAGTCCTTGACGCCGCCGAACGGGACGGCCGGGTCGAGCATCGCCCAGTCGTTGACCCAGACGATGCCGGCCTGAAGCCGGTCGGCGACCCGGTGCGCGCGGGCCAGGTTGCCGGTCTGCACCCCCGACGCCAGGCCGTAGGGCGTGGAGTTGGCGAGGGCGACGGCCTCGTCCTCGGTGTCGAAGGGCTGGACGGTCAGGACCGGACCGAAGATCTCCTCCTGCACGACCCGGGAGTCGTTGGGCAGGTCGGCGATCACGGTGGGCCGGTAGTAGTAGCCGCCGTCCAGGTCGAGCCGTTCGCCGCCGCAGACGATGCGGCCGCCGTCCTTGCGGGCGAGGTCGACGTACTCCTCGACCTTGCGCAGGTGCTTCTCCGCCGCCATGGGACCGACGACGGTCTCGGGCTTGCGCGGGTCGCCGACGGGGACGCCGGGCACGGCCTCGGCGAGGATGTTCAGCAGGGTGGCGTAGACCGGGCGGGCCACCAGCAGGCGCGGGCCGCCCATGCAGAACTGGCCGGTGTTGAAGACGAAGCCCTTGATGACCGCGCCGACGGCCTTCTCCAGGTCGGCGTCCTCGAAGACGACGTGCGCGGCGTTGCCGCCGAGTTCCATGGTGACCGACTTCAGGGTCTCGCCGGCGACGCTCGCGGCGTGCCGGCCGACCGCGGTGGATCCGGTGAAGGCGATCTTGTCGACGCCGGGGTGGCGCAGCAGCGCCTCGCCGGCGACCGGTCCGCTGCCGGTGACCACGTTGACGACGCCGTCGGGGACGCCGGCCCGCTGGAACAGTGCGGCCATGTACAGGGCGCTCAGCGGGGTCTCGTCGGCGGGCTTGTGGACGACCGTGTTGCCGGCGGCGAGAGCCGGGGCGATCTTCGAGCCGGCCAGGATCAGCGGGAAGTTGAACGGGGTGATCGCGGCGACGACTCCGATCGGCCCGCGCCGGGTGTAGGCGAGGGCGTTGAGCGGGGTGTCGCGCTGGGCGCCGTCGAGGGAGTAGGCGAGGGAGGCGTAGTACTCGTAGTCGTTGGCGGCGTTCGTCACGTCGACGGCGTGGGCCAGGGTGATCGGCTTGCCGACGTCGAGGCTCTCCAGGCGGGCGATCTCGTCGGCGTTCTCCCGGATCAGCTCCGCCACCCGGTGCAGGATCCGGCCGCGTTCACGGCCGCTGAGCCCGGACCACCGCCCGGCGTCGAAGGTCTCGCGGGCGGCGCGGACCGCGGCGTCCACGTCGGCGGCGCCGGCCTCCGCCACGGTGGTGACGACCACGCCCCGGGACGGGTCGACCACCTCGGTGCGCGCTCCGTCGGCGGCCTCGCGCCACTGTCCCCCGATGAACAGCCGACCGGGGTCGATCTCGAAGGTGGTCATCACCACTCCTCAGCATTGTCGCCAAGATTTCAACCAACAGGATTCCTGTTGGTGCGCAGTCTCTTTACAGACAGGTTTCCTGTCAATGCCCTAGGCTCGGCACATGGTCGGCACACAGACAGCCAAGGCGCATCCGTCCCTCCTGTACATGGTGAAACAGGTGGAACTGGTGGTGCGATCCCATCTCGACGAGCTGGTCAAGCCCTCCGGGATCACCGCGCTGCAGTACACCGCGCTCACCGTTCTCGAGCGGCACGACGGCTTGTCGGCCGCGCAGCTGGCCCGGGACTCGTTCGTGACCGCGCAGTCCATCGCCGACCTGGTGCGCTCGCTCGAGGGACGGGGCCTGATCC
Source organism: Streptomyces sp. NPDC030143 (assembly GCF_055573695.1). Taxonomy (NCBI): domain Bacteria; kingdom Bacillati; phylum Actinomycetota; class Actinomycetes; order Kitasatosporales; family Streptomycetaceae; genus Streptomyces; species Streptomyces sp. NPDC030143. The sequence continues at coordinate 286,208 of NZ_JBVIAY010000005.1, read as the reverse complement.
GCCGGGAGCGCAATCCGCGCAACCGGCGCGAGCTGCTGATCCTGCTCACCGAGGAGGGCCGCGCGCTGCTCGCGCGGCACGAGGGGCCGGTGCGGGAACTGGAGGAGCGGATGGTGCGGGACCTCACGTCCCACCAGAGCGAGCAGTTCCGGCAGGCGCTGACCAAGGCGTGGCAGGCCCTGTCGTAGCGCCCGTTCGCAGTGCGTCGACCCACCCGCGGCGCGGTGGCGACGGCATCGCTCACGGCTTCGCTCACGATCCGAAAAAACTCGGCCGAGACACGCCCTCAATTCGAAGACATATGTCAACCGAACATGCTGGAATTCACTCGTTCGGGGGTAACTTGCTGGGGCGGGGAACTGCTGTGCGCTCCCCCGCCGTTGGAGGCTCCCGACCAGGGGAGCGGTGTGGGAGGCGATGAAGTCGTGCAGCAGGAACCCGCCGCGGACACCCCGCATCTGCGCGTCCGCAGGGACCGGGGGTACACGGTCCTGGAGTTCCGCGGCGAGATCGACATCGTCGCCGCGACGGAGATCACCCCCCACCTCGACGACGCGACGGCGGGCCCCGCCCCCCGCGTCGTGATCGACCTCAGCGGGATCGACTTCTTCGACTGCTCCGGGCTGCGTCTGCTGCACCGGGCCCGGATCCGGGTCCGGGAGCACGGCGGGCGTCTGCACCTCGTCTGCGCCCATCCGCCGACCCTGCGCGTCCTGCGCGCCACCGGCCTGCCGCGGCTGCTGCCGCCGGCGCCGACGCTCGAGGCGGCACTGGAACGGCCGGAGGCGACGTCCGGCTCGTTATGACCGCCGACCCCCGCACACCGCTCCCCCACCGCACACCGGTCACCCACCGAGATCGGTCACCCACCGCGCACCGGTCACTCACCGCGCGGCGCGTCGAAGAGCGCGCTGACGGACTCGCCGTTGTGGATCCGGCGCACGGCCTCGGCGAGAGCGGGGGCGATGGACAGCACCCTCAGCTTGTCGGTGTGCTCCCCCGCCGGCACCGGAACGGTGTTGGTGCACACGATCTCCAGCACGTCGGGCTGCTCGCTGAGCCGCTTGAGCGCACCGGCCGCGAACAGGCCGTGCGTACAGGCCACCCGGATCGACCTCGGCCCCGACTCCCGCAGCCGGTCCAGGAGTTCGAGAACCGTGCTGCCCTTGGCGATCTCGTCGTCGAGGACGATCACATCCCGGCCGGCGACCTCGCCGATCACGTCGCTGATGCTGACCCGGTCGTCGGCGAACCGCTGCTTGGCGCCGGCGGCCACCTGGGCGCCGATCATCCGGGCGAAGGCGGCGGCCTCCTTGGCGTTGCCCAGGTCCGGGGAGACCACCGTGGTGCGGGTCAGGTCGTACCGCCGGAAGTGCGCCGCCAGCTCGCGCAGGGCGTGCAGGTGGTCCACCGGGACCGGGAAGAAGCCGTGGACCTGCGGCGAGTGCAGCGTCACGGCGAGGACACGGCGGGCGCCCGCCGCCACCATCAGGTCGGCCACCAGCCGCCCGCCCAGGGAGATGCGGGGCGCGTCCTTCTTGTCGGAGCGGGCGTAGGAGTAGTGGGGCATGACGACGGTGATCCGGCCCGCCGACGCCCCGCGGGCCGCGTCGCACATCATCAGCAGTTCGACGAGGTGCTCCTGCACGGGCCTCACCAGCGGCTGGAGGAGGAAGACGTCGCGCTCCCGGCAGTTGGCCTGGAGCTGGACCTCCAGACAGTCGTTGGCGAATCTGCTGACCCGGGTGGGGTTCAGGGGCACCCCGAGGTGGGCGCAGACCTCGGCGGCCAGTTCGGGATGGGCACTACCGCTGAAGACGGCGATGTCTCGCACGATCCGCTCCTCGCCTGATCATGACCGACTGGATCTCCCCTGCTGACGGATCACCCCCGTCCCGCCAGCCTCACCCGTCCGGCAGACGGACGCACGCCGGGGCGCGCCGACCGGGCCCCCGGGTCGCCACCGCGGGCGGGACCGGCGAGGCCGGGCGGGAACACGATGCCCTGCCGCCGCCCTACGGACAAGGCGGCCCCCCTCGGCCCCCGCTTCGCCACGGGACCCCAACAGCAGGGTCTGGCAAGGGATTCGGCGGGAATCCGTTCGGTAGGAAGGAGGGCCGTCGGCATGACGACTCCCATCAGGCGCCTCCCCCGGCGCATGCCCGGGTGGGCCAAGGTGCTCACCGCCGTCGTGGTCGTGCTCGTCGTGATGTTCGCCGGGATCAGGCTGAGCCTGCTGCCGGGACTGCGCGACTTCTTCGGCACCGAGACACACGACCGCTCCGGACCCGCTCTGCTCGAATCGATCCAGGACATGAGCCGCTACGAGGCCGCCTCCGGCAACTTCCAGGTCGTCGTGGACCTGGAGAAGGACGCCAGGTTCCTGCCCGACGCGCTCCGCGGCACGCGCACCCTGTACGTCGGGGCGGGCACCGTGGACGCCTACGTCGACCTGGGCCGGGTCGGCGACGATGACGTGACGGTCGACGCCGACCGCACGTCGGCCACCCTCCGGCTGCCGCACGCCCGCCTCGGCACCCCGGCCCTCGACCCGGACCGCTCCTACGCGGTCTCCAAGCAGCGCGGCCTCTTCGACCGCCTCGGCGACCTGTTCTCGGACAACCCCAACAGCGAGCAGGCCGTGCAGAAGCTCGCGGTGCGGCACATCGCCGACGCGGCGAAGGAGAGCGAGCTGACCGCGCGCGCCGAGTCCAACACCACCGGCATGCTCCAGGGCCTGCTGCGCTCCCTCGGCTTCAAGGAGGTGCGCGTGTCCTACGGCTCCTGAGCCACGGGCCGGGCGGCGCCGGCCCGGCGGCCCCTTCCACGGGGTGCCGGGCCGGGCTGCATCCTCCGGCCTTTCGCGGGTAACCGCCGTATGTCGCAGACAGGTTGAGGAGTGGAGGATCCGGATGGCCCGTGCAGCCCTACGTCCGCATGCCACCCTGCGGGAGCGTCTGGCGTCCCGTCTGCGCCGCACCGGATCCGCGCCCCCCGAGCCCGCGGGGCCCGCCGGGAAGGACCGGCCGGCCGAACGGCCGTCGCGGGGCGCCCGCCGGGACGGGCGCCGGCCGCTGCCGTGGCCCCTGCGGCTGCTGGCTGTGCTGTGCGCCTTCGCCTTCATGGTGGCGTTCGCCGTCGTCCTCGCCCGCCTCACCCTGGAGCCCTCCCCCGCCTCCGAGGCGCTGGTGCACACCAACCTGCGGCCGGGGCACTCGCTGCGCGCCTACCTCGACCAGCCGGAACTGCGGGACGCGGTGAAGCAGATCGGCGGCAACGTGGTGCTGGGCCTACCGTTCGGCGTCCTGGTGCCGGTCCTCGCGCCGCGTGCCCGCGGCCTGCTGCGCGTGCTGCTGCTGACGGCCTCCGTGATGCTGTTGGTGGAGTTCGCCCAGGGAGCGCTGGTGACCGGACGCGCCTTCGACATCGACGACGTCATCCTGAACACGACGGGAGCGCTGATCGGCTACCTCCTGCTGGGCCGCCGCGTCAGCCGGGCGGTGCACGCCCGCGCACAGCGCGCCTGACGCCGTGACCTGATCGGCGTCCCCGGTTGTTCGGAGTTCTAACGCGGGGTCCAGGTGTACCGGTCGCCGCCCACCCAGCGCACCGCGTCCGGATCGTCGAGGTCGTGAACCGTGATGCCGAACGCGGCGGCTGTCTGGAGCACGTCGGTGACGGTTCTCGCCTCACCGACGACCTCGCCGTCGATTTCCACGATGCGAAACGGCGATCTGCCCGGCTGCACCCCGAGCACCGTGATCCGCGGATGGGAGATGTAAGGGCTCGCGCTTTCGGTCATGACAAGAGCGTAAGACGCAACCGGCCGGTACGAATCACCCGAAATCCCCGTCGAACGGCTCGGGGGCCGTCACCTCCGCCGCGCCCCGGGTGGCCGGGCACGTCGACGGCCCGCTGTTCGCACGGCCGGGTGGGGCCGCGGCCATTCGCCCCTCGAGGGGCGGGCCTCCCCGCGGTGACGGCGGCGACCGCGGCGAGTAACGGTCGCGCGCCGGGTGCGGAAGCCCTCGCCGGTGATGCCGGTGCCGACCGGCCTTCCCCGGCGCCCCGTTCGCACCGTCACCGGGCCGGCGCCGACCGGGTGTCGTACCGCCGGCCCTGGGTGTCGCACCGCCCGCCCGGGTGTCGTACCGCCGGCCGGGGTCGTACCGCCGGCCGGGTGCCGTACCGACAGCGCGGAGACGGCCGTGGATGCGGGGCCGAGCCCGGTTCGGACCGGGTCGACGGGATGCCCGGTCCGGGTCTGCCCGGTCGACGGGACGTCCGGGGTCCGGTCTGCGGGGGTCGACCGGGTGGCCGGGGCCCGGCCTCGGCCCTCACGCCGGGCGACCCGCACATCCGCGGTCCCGTCCCAAGCCGTCACACCGGGCCGGCCCGGCACCCGGAGCCCAGGACCAGGCCCTCACAGCGGGCCGACCGGACACCCACGGCCCGGGTCCAGCCGGCACACCGCGTCGACCGGAGGGTCGCGGTCCGGGTCCGGGCCGGCTGCCCGGGGTGGTCAAGGTGCGCCGGGGCGGCCCGGCAGCGGGAGCCGCGGCCGGGGCGGACTCGGGTGGCTCAGCGGGCGGTGACGGGAAGTCGGGCGCCGGCTCACGGGATCAGGGGCGGCGCCAGTCGTCACCGGTGAGGTGCGAGCCGGCCTGGGGTCCCATCCGCAGCATGCCGCCGTCGACGCTCCAGGACGCACCGGTCACATAGGAGGCGTCGGGGCCGGCGAGGAAGGCGATGACGGCGGCGACCTCGCGGGCGTCGCCCGGGCGGCCCAGCGGCACGCCGGGGCGGTCCACGCCGTGCACGTCGACGTCCTCCTGCCCGGTCATGGGGGTGGCGATCTCACCGGGGGCGACGGCGTTGACGGTGATGCCGAACTCGGCCAGCTCCAGCGCCATGACCTGGGTGAGCAGTCCGAGGCCGCCCTTGGCCGCGCAGTAGGGCGCCGCGCCGACGCGCGGCTGGTGCTCGTGGACGGAGGTGACGTTGACGATCCGGCCGCCGTCGCCCTGCCGGATCATGTGCCGGGCCGCCTTCTGCCCGCACAGGAACGGCCCGACCAGGTCGACGTCCAGGACCCGGCGCACGTCGTCGAGTTCCAGGTCGAGGAACGGCGTCATGGTGCCCGTACCGGCGTTGTTGACGAGGACGTCGAGGCGGCCGAGCCGCTCGTGGAGTTCGTCGACGGTGTCGGCGGCCTCGGGCAGCCGGGTGAGGTCGAGCCGGGCGACGGCGGCCCGCCGGCCGTGCGAGCGGACCTCCTCGGCGGTTGCCTCGGCGCCCTCCAGGTCGTCGTGCCAGGTGATGCCGACGTCCATCCCGGCCTCGGCCAGGCGTACGGCGGTGGCGCGGCCGATGCCGGAGTCGGCGCCGGTGATCACGGCCACCCGGGGGCGGGGCGCTGTGGGGTCGGACGTCACGGGGCCTCCTCGGAGTCGTCGAGGCTGGTGGGACGACGCAGTACCCGGGTGGCTCCGCGGCAAACCGTCGCCCGTCGTCGTGCGGACCGGGCGCGGCCGGGGAACCCTGGAGCCAGGAGGTGGCGATGGATCCCGTCGAGGCGCTGGACCGGATCGCCTTCCTGCTGGAGCGGTCCCTCGCGCCGACGTACCGTGTGCGGGCCTTCCGCACCGCGGCCCGGGTGCTCGGGCGGCTGCCCGCCGGGGAGGTCGGGGAGCGGGCGGCCGCGGGCACGCTGGAGTCGCTCAAGGGTGTCGGCCCGAAGACCGCACAGGTGGTGCGCGAGGCGCTCGACGGGCGGGTGCCGGCGTACCTGGAGAAGCTGGAGGGCGAGGTCGGCAGGCCCCTGACCGAGGGCGGCTCCCGGCTGCGGGCGCTGCTTCGCGGGGACTGTCATCTGCACTCCGACTGGTCCGACGGTGGCAGCCCGATCGAGGAGATGGGCCGGGCGGCCGCGGCCCTCGGGCACGAGTGGGCGGCGCTGACCGATCACTCGCCGCGGCTGACCGTGGCCCGCGGGCTGTCCCCGGAGCGGCTGCGCCGCCAGCTGGAGGTGGTCGAGGAACTGAACGCGACCTGGGCGCCGTTCCGGCTGCTGACCGGCATCGAGTGCGACATCCTCGACGACGGCTCGCTCGACCAGGAGCCGGAGCTGCTGGAGCGGCTCGACGTGGTCGTGGTGTCGGTCCACTCCAAGCTGCGCATGGACGGCCGGGCGATGACCCGCCGCATGGTGCGGGCCGTGCGCGACCCGCACGCCGACGTGCTCGGGCACTGCACCGGGAGGCTGGTGACGGGCCGGGGGCGGCCGGAGTCGCAGTTCGACGCGGACGAGGTGTTCGCGGCGTGCGCCGAGTCGGGCACGGCGGTGGAGATCAACAGCAGGCCCGAGCGGCTCGACCCGCCCCGGCGGCTGCTGCGCCGGGCCGTCGACGCGGGGGTGCTGTTCTCGGTGGACACGGACGCGCACGCGCCCGGCCAGCTCGACTGGCAGGTCCTCGGCTGCGAGCGGGCCGAGGAGTGCGGGGTGCCACCGGAGCGGGTGGTGACCACCTGGCCGGTGGCGGACCTGCTGGCCTGGACCCGGGAAGGCCGGGTGCCGGCGGGCGTGACGGGCGCCTGACGTGGTACTCGACGCTCCCCCGAACGAAAGGACCCCGGATGGAACGCGCCGCCGTCTTCGACGTCGACGGCACCCTCGTCGACACCAACCACCTGCATGTCGTGACCTGGTGGGAGGCCCTGCGACAGGCGGGCCACCGGGTGCCCATGCACGCCGTGCACCGGGCGATCGGCCTCGGTTCCTCCGACCTGATCGCACATCTGCTGGGCGAGGACCGGGACGAGGACGCGGACGCCGAACTGAGCGCCGCCCACAAGGCCCTGTACGGGCAGTACTTCGACCGGCTGCCCGCGCTGCGGGACGCGGGGCCGCTGCTGAAGCGGCTGCACGGCGACGGCTGGACGGTCGTCCTGGCCACCTCGGCGAGCGGGGCGGAGCTGTCGGCGCTGCGTGGCGCCCTCGACGCCGACGAGGCGATCGCGGCCACCGCGAGCGCGGACGACGTCGAGGAGGGCAAGCCGGCGCCCGAGCCCGTGGAGCACGCCCTGGAGCTGGCCGGGGTGCCGGCCGAGCGGGCCGTGTTCGTCGGCGACTCGGTGTGGGACATGCAGGCGGGCCGCCGGGCCGGAGTGCGGTGCGTGGGCGTGCTGTGCGGCGGGATCCCGCGCGCCGACCTGGAGGAGGCGGGCGCCCAGGCGGTCTACGACGATCCCGCGCATCTGCTGGCCTCGTTGGAGGACAGTCCGCTGGCATGAGCATCCGGGTGGGGACAGGCGTGACGAGGGAAGCGGTGCCTCGCTGGGCGGAGACGGCACGACGGGAGGTGAGCGCGGCCGGCCGGGCCGTGCGGGCGACCGTCGCCGGGCCCGGGCGGGAGCGGGACCTGGTCGTGCAGGCGCTGAAGGCGGCGGTCGCCGCGGTGCTCGCCTGGTTCGTGGCGAGCGACTGGCTGGGCGACCCGATGGCCCTGATGGCGCCCTGGGTGGCGCTGGTGCTCGTGCAGACGACGGTGTACGGCTCCCTGCGGCAGGCCGCCCAGCAGTGGACGGCGATCTGCGCGGGCACCCTGCTCGCCTCGGCCGCACAGGCGCTCACGGGCGCCACGCTGGGCGCGCTCGCGGTGTCCGTGCCGCTGCTGATGCTGCTGGCGCGCTGGCCCCGCTTCGGCGACCAGGGCATCTACGCGGCCACGACGGCGGTGTTCACGCTCGCCTCCGGCGCGGTCACGGCCTCGGCGGTCGGGCACCGGGTGGGGCAGGCGGCGCTCGGCGCGGTGATCGGGGTGGCTGTCAACGCGCTCGTACTGCCGCCGGTGCACCTGCGGGACGTGCGGGAGAATCTGGGGGCGCTGGCGCGGGAGGCGGGCGAGGTGCTGCACGCCGTGGCGGACGGGCTGCGCGACGGCGCGTGGGACGCGGGAACGGCCGCGGACTGGTCGGCGGCGGCCCGGCGGATGGAGCGGCGCCGGGAGGGGCTGCGTTCGGCGCGCGGCTGGTGCCGGGAGAGCCTGCGGCTGACGGCGGGCCCGCTGCGCGCGCTGCACCGGGTGCCGCTCGATGCGCCGCCGGAGTCGGAGGACGGCCGCTGGGACCGGGTGACCGACCATGTCACGGCCCTCACCCGCACCCTCGCGGTCGCGGCGGACGACGACCGTACGCCGGCCCCGCCCGAGGCGGCGGCGCTGCGGGTGTACGCCCGGCTGCTGGACCTGATCGGCGACGCCTGCGCGGCCGAGGCCGGCCGCTTCGCGGGGACGGGCCCGGGCGACTGCGCGGACTGCGCGGACGAGATGGAGGAGCTGCGCCGGCGGCTCCAGGAGAGTCTGCGCGACCATGCCGGGCAGGGCGCCGCGCACACCGCGGTGCTGGGGTCGCTGCTGCTCCAGGCGGAGAACCTGTGGGCGGAGGTCATGCCGGACGCCCGCGAGAGCAGTACCCGGGGCGGGTGACGGACCTCACCTCCGCACGGCGGGATGCGGAGGAACACCCGCTGGTGGTTCGCCGTTGAACCACCCGTGGGTGCGGACGGGACAGTGTCCCCGGGCCTCACCTTCCGCCCGCAGGGACGATCGTCCGGCTGAAGCCCTGCGGAGCCTTTCGCCGAGAGGCGACCGCCGTCCGCGCCCACACCCCGACCGCCCCGACCGTGATCCCCCGTCCGGTCGGGGCTCTTCTCGTTCCCGCCCGGCCGCCCAGCCCCGTTGCCCGTCGCGTGCGGCGCCGCGGACCGGGGTACTCGGGTCGCTCCAGCCGTGGCGACGAGAGGAGACGAGGGTGAGCAACGGATCCGGGAGCAAGGTCGTCGTCACCGGCGCGACCGGGAACGTCGGCACGAGCGTGGTGCGGCTGCTGTCGGAGGATCCACAGGTCGAGTCGGTGGTGGGCGTGGCCCGCCGGATCCCCGACTGGGCCCCGCCCGGCACACGCTGGTCGGCGGTGGACCTGGCCTCCGAGGACGCCTCCCTCGCGGAGGTGTTCGAGGGCGCGGACGCGGTGGTGCATCTGGCCTGGGCGTTCCAGCCGACGCACGATCCGGCGGTGACGTGGCGGACGAACGTGCTTGGCAGCATGCGGGTGTTCGAGGCGGTGGCCGCGGCGAACGTGCCGGTGCTGGTGCACGCGTCGTCGGTGGGTGCCTACTCGCCGGGACCGAAGGACCGGGCGGTGGACGAGTCGTGGCCCACGCACGGGTGGCCGGACGCCGCGTACTGCCGGGAGAAGGCCTATCTGGAGCGGGCCCTGGACACCTTCGAGCGGGACCATCCGCAGGTGCGGGTGGTGCGGATGCGGCCGGCGTTCCTGTTCAAGCGGGAATCGGCGAGCGAGCAGCGGCGCATCTTCGGCGGACGGTTCCTGCCGGGGCCGTTCGCCCGGCCGGAGCTGCTGCCGTTCCTGCCGGACATCCCGGGGTTGCGGGTGCAGGCGCTGCACACCGACGACGCGGCGCAGGCGTACCGGCTGGCGGTGCGCACCGAGGTGCGCGGGGCGTTCAACCTGGCGGCCGAACCGCCGGTCGACGCGGCCTTGCTGGGCGAGATGTTCGACGCCCGCCCGGTGCGGCTGCCGAGGACGGCGGCCCGTTCGGCGATCGCCGCCGCGTGGAACCTGCATCTGTTGCCGGCCTCCCCGCACCTCTTCGACGCGGTCCTGCGTCTGCCGCTGATGGACTGCACGCGCGCACGGGTGGAACTCGGCTGGCGCCCGCAGCGTACGGCGACGGAGACGCTGGAGGAGTTCCTGCAGGGCATGCGCTCCGGCACGGGCGCACCGACGGAGCCTCTGCGAGGGCGGAAGGTGGGGTGACTCGGCGCGCCGGGGCGACGACCGAAAGGTCGTGGTCCCGGCGCGCCGAGCCGTGCCCCCGACGAGCACCTCACCGTGGAGATGGCCCTTGACCTGATCCGCGATCCGCGAGCTGGGCGCCGGTTACGGCACCTAGCCCGAGGGGCCGGCCCCCGCCCGGGGCCGGCCCCTCGGTCGACGTCCTGCGCTGCCGTCCTTCGGTCATCGACGACCTGCGCTGCCGTCCCTTCGGAGCTGTCGTCCTTCGACTGCGCCCGTCGGCCGGGCCGGATCGCCTCCTGGCTTTCTCGGCTTCGCCCGTCGGGCACCGCACGCTCAGGCGGACGGCTCGTCCGGTACGGGGTGCTCGGGGTGGACGGCCGCGGACTGCGGGGCGCCCTGGCGCCCGGTGCCCGCCTCGTCGGTGTCGGGGACGTCGTCGGCGGACTCCGCGTCCGTCTGCGCCCCCTCCTCGGAGGGGGCGTCCCAGGGGTCCTCCTCGTCCTGGTGGACCTGCTGGTCGGGCAGGTCGCGCGGGACCGGCGTGCCGGTCTCGCCGGGCGCGTCGAGGCGATGGTCGGCCATGGTGTCCTCCCTTCGGGGTGGTGCCGTACGGCATCGCACGGCTGCTCGGGACGGTCTCCCGCGAGTACCTCCGCCGTGACCGGCGAAACGTCAGTGCGGGGCGCGTTCCTCCAGTGCCGTGCGCCAGGCGGGAGCCGGTCCGACGGGCGCGGGGTCGGGGCGGCGGCCGCCGCGCGAGAAGAAGTCGGCGAGCGGCAGGATCGCGGCGCCGACGGTGACCGCGTCGGGGCCGAGCCGGCCGAGGTCGACGGTGACCTTCTCGGCCGGGTGGCGCAGCGCGTACGCGCCGGCGTGGCGGCGTACGGAGGGCAGGAAGCGGGTGCCGAGCTGGAGGCCGGCCCAGCCGCCGATGAGGATGCGCTCGGGCTGGAAGAGGTTGATCAGGTCGGAGAGCCCGGCCCCCAGGTACTCGGCGGTCTCCTCCAGGACGGCGAGGGCGACGGGGTCGGCCGGGCCGTCGCCGGCCGGGTAGGCGGCGGCGAGCATCGCGGTCAGGGCGGTCTCCTCGTCGGTGTCCGCGGGCGGCCGGCCGCCCGCCTCGCGCCAGCGCTCCAGCAGCGCCTCGGCGCCCGCGTACGCCTCCAGGCAGCCGAGCGCCCCGCACCGGCAGCGGCGTCCCCGCACCCGGACGGTCAGGTGCCCCCACTCGACGGCACGGCCGTGCTCGACCTCGGGGGTGACGAGGCAGGCGCCTACGCCGGAGCCGAAGAGGACGACGACGGCGCTGTGCGCCCCGCGTCCCCCGCCGAACCACATCTCGGCCTGGCCGAGGGTCCTGGCGCCGTTGTCGATGAAGTACGGGACGGTCTCGGGCAGGGGGGAGCCCTGGCGCAGCAGTTCCTCCAGCGGGACGGCGTCCCAGCCGATCGTCTGGCCGTGCACGACGGCGCCCCGGTCGGGGGTGTGCTCGACGATGCCGGGGACGCCTACGCCGACGCCGAGAAGGCGCTCGGCTGCGATGCCGGCGGCGTCGAGCACCTCGGCGACACCGTCGCGGACGTGGCCGACGATCCCCTCCACCGCGTAGCCGAACCGCTCCGACGGGCGTTCGGCACGGGCGAGTTCGGTGAGGGTGAGGTCGAACAGCTCGACGCGCACCCGGGTCTCGCCGACGTCCACGCCGATCATGTGGCCGCTGCCCGGCGTGACCCGCAGCAGGATGCGCGGGCGCCCGCCGTCGGAGTCGACGCTGCCGGCCTCCTCCACCAGTCCGTCGGCCACGAGATCGGCGACGACGTTGCTGACCGAGCCGGAGCTGAGGCCGGTGACCGGGCCGAGCTCGAACCGGCTCAGGGGTCCGTCGAAGTAGAGCCGTTGCAGGACGGCCGTGCGGTTGGCCCGCCTGAGATCGCGTACCGTACGCCCGTTCCGCCCCGCCATATGGCTCCTTCCCGACCCTGCCCGAGCTGCAACTTACCCCCCTGGGCCAACCGGCGCGCTTCCTCCGGCCCTTGATTCAGGTGGCGAGCCAAGCGCGCGGTCACACCGGGCCAGGGGGCGCCGTCCCCGGCGGGCCGCAGGAAGCCGTCCGTACCGGGCTCCGGCGGACCGAGCCGTCCGTACCGGGCTCCGGCGGACCGAGCCGTCGGGAGCGAGGCGGCGCGGGACCGGCGGGGCAGGACGGGGCGGGGCAGAGCGGGCGAGGCGGGCCGGGCAGGCCCGGTGACCCCGGCGGGCGGGGGCGAGGGAAATCCGGTTGAGGCGGCGCCGGTCCGCCCGGCAGACTTCGCGCGATGACCGACGACACCCTGTCCGGCTACTGGGACAGCCCCTGGTACCGCGTCCGCACCCCTTACTTCGAGGTGGCCTTCCTGCCCGATGTGGGCGAGGACCTGGAATCGGTCAGCAACGTCGACGTCTTCGTGTACTTCGACGACGGCTCCCAGTGGAGCGCGACGATGTTCACCCTGGCGGAGGTCGAGATGCTGATGAGGCGCTGGGCCGGGACCGACGAGGCGCTGGGCGGCCGGTACTTCTGGGCGTCGGACGGGCTGATCGTGCGGGATCCCGGGGTCGTCGCCATGACGCGGGTGCTGGTCGGCCTGTACGAGAACGGCGATTTCGAGTCGATCCTCCAGCGCCTGACCGACGACTGATCAGCCGGCCGAGCCGGTCGGTTCCCGCAGCTCGTCCAGTGCGCGGACGAGCTCCGGGGCGACCCTCTCGCGGACCCAGCGGTGGTGGCCCGCGTCCGCGCCCCGGGGAACGGTCTCCGTGAGCATGATCAGGTAGAGGTAGGCGCGGTACAGGGCGAGGCGCAGCCGGGCCGGGACGTCGAGGTCGGCACGGCCGCCCGCCTCCCGGTAGCCGGCCAGGAAGGCCTCGTCCTCGCGGATGTCGCCGAGCAGCGCCAGCGAGACGAAGTCGGCGAGGGGATCGCCCCAGAACATCCGCTCGCCGTCGATGAGCCCGCCGATCCGGACCCCGCCCGGGGAGCGGTCGACGAGGATGTTGCCGGGCCACAGGTCGAAGTGGACGGCACACGCGACGGTGACCTCGTCGAGGGCGGGGTACGCGCCCGGACGACGGCGGCGATCTCGTCGACGGGACGGGGCAGCCAGGCACCGTGGTCGCGGGCGTCGTCGAGGACGGCGTCGAGCATCGCGGCGAACGCGGTCCGCCAGTCGGCGACGAGCGGACCGAGCGCGCCGGACGGGTGGCCGAAACCCGGCCCGGCCACCCGGTGCAACCGGGCCGTCTGGCGGCCCAGCTCCGCGCGCAGCCGCGTCCGTTCGGAGTCGGTGAGCGAGTCGTCCCAGACGGCGCCCGGGGACCAGGTCATCAGCAGCCACGATTCGCCCGGCGACGACGCGCGGCACCGGCACGTCCGCCTCGGCCGCCACGCGGCAGAACTCCGCCTCGGCCGCGAGCAGGTTCCGCTCGTGGCGCAAGCCGGGCAATCCGGGCGCGACCTTCCGCACGAGGCTGCTGCCGTCGGTGAGGCGCAGGTGCTCGACGGTGTTGTAGGTGCCGCCGGACAGCGGGCGCAGGTCGGCGAGGCCTGCTGGTGACAGGCCCGCCTCCGCCAGGACGTGCCGAGCCCGTTCCCATGAACCCGCCACCGCGCGCCCCACCCCCTGCCCCGTCGGTCAGCCGGCGGTCTGCACGTCCTCGACGTACCGTCCGGCCTCGAACAGACCATCGAGCCACGCCTCGGCGGCCTTCGCGTCGGCGCCGGGCGTGCGGTCCCGTACAGCCTACGGAAGGCCTCCCGCCCGCCGGGCGCCGTCCGCGCCGTCGCAGTCGGCACACCCCGTGCACGGGTGAGGGGCACCGAACGCCACGGAAAGCTGACGGCCGACCCGGTCAGCGACACCGTCGAGGCGGCACCCACGCTGCTGGTGGTGGTGCGGGCCTCGGCGCACGCCGGCCCCCTCCCGACGCCGCCGGGCGTGCGGCCGCCGACGGTCCCGGCACCGGAGGGGTGAGAGGCGGGGGAAATCGGTTCGCATCCCTCGCCGATGCGTGTCTAGGCTAGGCATGAGCCTAGAGGTCCTAGGCAATGTCCGAGAGACCGGACGCACTCCCCGGAGGTCCCCGTGAGACCGCTCGACGAGCACGACATCCGCTCCTCGTTCGTCAACTGCTCGAAGGGGGAGGCCAAACGCCTCGCGGTGCCGCGCGATCTCGACGAGCGCCCGTGGGCCGACCTGGACTTCCTGGGCTGGCGTGATCCGGGCGCTCCCGACCGCAGCTTCCTGGTGGCCGAAAGGGAGGGGCGCCTCGTCGGCGTCACCCTGCGCTTCCCGTCCTCGCAGCGCGGCTTCCTGCACCGCAGCATGTGCTCGCTGTGCCTGACCACGCACCGCGGTGGGGGCGTCTCCCTGATGACGGCCCGCAAGGCGGGCGCGGCGGGCCGCGAGGGCAACTCGGTGGGCCTGTACATGTGCACCGACCTGGCCTGTTCCCTCTACGTGCGGGGCCGCAAGGTACCCGACTCCGGCGGCCGTTTCGAGGAGAGCCTCACCCTGGAGGAGCAGATCGCCCGCACGCGGGGGAACCTGTCGGCCTTCGTCGACAAGCTGTACGCGTGACCGGGCGGGCCCCGCCGCCCGGCCACCACCCGGTTGCCGAAGCGACGTTCGAGGCAGCTGAGGAACGGGAACTGGCCAAGGAATGGAAGATGTACGTGAGCGTGTCGGCCCGCTCGTTCGGCTCGTGCGACGATACCGGGAGCCCGTGGTCGTCCAGGCCCTGCGGTCCGCCACCGCGGCGACGATCGCCTATGTCATCGCGCTGCGCCTGAGTCCCGAGGCCGCCCCGCTGACCGCCCCCCTGACCGCCCTGCTCGTCGTCCAGGTCACCCTGTTCGCGACGCTCACCAACGGCGTGCGGCGGGTCAACGCGGTGGTGGCCGGGGTGCTGGTCGCCATCGCGTTCAGCCTGCTGGTGGGGCTGACCTGGTGGAGCCTCGCCCTGCTGATCGTGGCCTCGCTGGCGGTCGGGCACCTGGTGCGGGTCGACGAGTACGTACCCGAGGTGGCGATCAGCGCCATGCTGGTGCTGGGGGTCACCACCCACGGGGACACCGCGTGGGCGCGGGTGCTGGAGACCCTGATCGGGGCCGTGGTCGGCCTCGGCATCAACCTCCTGCTGCCACCCCCGGTGTGGGTCGAGGAGGCCGGCGAGTCGATCGAGGGGCTGGCCCGGCGGGTGCGGCAGCTGATGCTGCGCATCGGGGAGCAGGCGGCCGGACGCACGGCCGTCGAGCAGGCGGCCGCCCGGCTGCACGAGGCGCGCCGGCTCGACCACGACATCGTGGAGGTGGACGCCGCCCTGCGCCAGGCCGAGGACAGCCTGCGGCTCAATCCCCGGGTGCGGGAGGGCCTGCTGCACCGGGTCGTGCTGCGCACCGGACTGGACACGCTGGAGATCTGCACGGTCGTCCTGCGGGTGCTGGCCCGTTCCCTCACCGACCTCGCCAAGGAGCGCCGGGACGAGC
The DNA here is from genome assembly GCF_055573695.1 of Streptomyces sp. NPDC030143. Taxonomy (NCBI): domain Bacteria; kingdom Bacillati; phylum Actinomycetota; class Actinomycetes; order Kitasatosporales; family Streptomycetaceae; genus Streptomyces; species Streptomyces sp. NPDC030143. The sequence continues at coordinate 270,862 of NZ_JBVIAY010000005.1, read as the reverse complement.
CCCTGTTCGAGGCCGAGACCGGCGAGGCGGTGGAGCGACTGCTGTCGGAGATCGCCGACGCCGTGGTCAGCTTCGCGGTCCTGGTCACGACCCATGTCAGCGCCAACGCGGACGCCGCGGAGGCCCGGCTCTCCGCCGAGCTGCGGCAGGCCGCCGCCACCCGCGACAAACTGGCCCAGCTGCTGCTGGAGCGGCTCCAGCACGACGCCCGCCAGTGGCAGTTGCACGGTGCGGTGCTCACCGAGGTGAACCGCATCATCGACGAGCTGGACACCGAGCACCGCTCGGGCCGCCTCCTGGAGGAGCTGGACCGGGTGTCGGGGGAACAGCGCGCCCGGATGCCGCGTCTGACCCGGCTGCGCGAGCGCCTCGGCGTGCAGGAGGAGCTGTGGCGCCACCGCACGGGAATCGGCGGGCGCTTCCACTGAGCACTCGCCGGACACGCCGGCACCGGACGGCGGCCCACAGCCCGGGCCGCCGTCCGCGCCTTTGCGTCCGGCCGCTCCCGCACGCCAGAGTGGGGTCACGACGTGACGGACGACGACCCGGGGTGCGGCACATGGGCAGGGGGACGGGAGCGGCGCGGGAGTTCCCCCGCCCGGGCGAAACCGAGCGAGGGGGACGCCCGTGGAGCAGGCGGCGCCTCCTCGGGCTGCTCGGCGCGGCCGCGGCCTCCGCGGCGGCCGGCTGCGGCGGCACCGGCGCCCAGGAGCCGCCCGCCGGGAAGGCGACCGGCTCCCGCTCCCCCGCCGTCCGCTTCCCCGCCCCGCCCGGGGCCGCGACCCGGCCCTCCGGTCACCGGCCGCTGTACCTCGGCACCTACACCTCGGCCGAGGGCGGCGGCCGGGGCGTGGGCGTCGCCTCCTACGACCCCGTGTCCGGCCATGTCACCGCCGCAGGCACGGTCACCGGCGTCCCCGACCCGTCGTACCTCGCGGTGCACCCGGACGGCCGGACGCTGTACGCGGTGAACGAGCGGGAGCGCGGTGCGGTGACCGCCGTGCGGCTCTCCGACCGGCGGGTGCTGGGCAGCAGGGCGACGGGCGGGGCGCACCCCTGTCACCTGTCCGTGCATCCGGGCGGGCGCTGGCTGCTGAGCGCCGACTACGGCTCGGGCAGTGTGACCGTGCACCCGATCGGCGCCTCGGGAGCGCTGGGAGAGCGCACCGACCATGTCGTCCACCGCCGTCCGGCGCCCGGGCCGGGCCAGGAGGGGCCGCACGCGCACCAGATCCTCACCGCGCCGGACGGCGGGCACGTCCTCGCCGTCGACCTCGGCACCGACACGGTCCACACGTACCGTCTGGACGAGACGTCGGGCAGACTGACGGAGGTCGCGCAGGCGCACACCCGGCCGGGCGCCGGTCCGCGCCATCTCACGTTCCATCCCGGCGGCCGGTACGCGTACCTGGTCGGCGAGGTCGACGACACCCTCGCGGTCTGCGCCTACGACCCGGCCGGCGGCCGGCTGAGCATCGGCGCACCGCAGTCGACGGGCGCGAAGGCGGAGCGGAACCACCCGGCGCAGGTGGTGGTGACACCTGACGGCGCCCACGCCTTCCTCGCCAACCGGGGCGACAACACGCTCGCGCGCTACGCGGTGGAGGCGGACGGGGCCCGCCTGCGGTTGCTCGGCACGGTGCCGGTGGCCGGGGACTTCCCCCGGCAGCTGGCGCTCTCGCCGGACGGCGGCCTGCTGTTCGCGGCGAACCAGCGCTCGAGCACCGTCAGCGTCTTCCACGTGGACGGCGCGAGCGGTGAGCTGCGGCTCGCTGGCGAGCCGTTCGCGTCACCCGTCGCCGTCTGCGCGCTGCCGCTGTAGGGCGCGCGGGCAGGCGGCGGCGGCCTGCGTGAGCAGCACGTGCATGCGCTCGGTGAGCTGGGCGACGTCGTCGGCGGGCGTGTGGAAGGGCAGGCGCACGTCGCCGTGGGCGCGGGTCCGTTCGATGCGCAGCGTCAGACCGTGCCGGTCGACGGCAAGCGGCTGGACCCGGACGGCGCCGTGCAGGCTGTCGCGGCGGACGAGCCGGGTGAGGCGCTCCACGGCGTCGGGGTGGGCGTCCGCGAGGTGCGTGAGGAGCTGGGGTTCGGCGGTGGCGAGCGGGTCGGGCCCGGCCGAGGCGAACTCGTCGAGGCCGACGACGACCGCGCCGGTGGGCTGTTTCAGCACGATGCGCGTGGCGCGGAAGGCGAGCCGGCCGTCCTCGGGGGCGAACCATCCGGCGAGCCAGAGCCGGGCGCGGATGCGGCTCCGCACGGGGACGGGGGCGACGTCCGCGAACTCCAGCACGGCGGACGGCTCACCGCGGGGTGCGCAGATCGCCGCCGTGAGCAGGGCGCTGTCCTCCGGCACCGTCAGGAGCACCCGCCCGTCCTCGTCGACGGTGTGCGCGCCGACGAACTCCTCGCGGCCGCCGTCCGCGGTCACCGTGCAGGACCACGCGGCGGCGAGCACCGACCGGGCCCGCTCGGCCGCGGCGGGCGCGGCCGTCCAGTTGTGGCTGTCACCCATCCCAGACCTCCTTAGGTAAGCCTTGCCTAACCTATCGGAGTTTCGGTGTCACGCCAACCGCCACCCCCGCCTCGGGGGTCAGTTCGACGGAGAGACGACCCCCAGCAGCGCCCGGGCGCACAGGTCCCGCACCTCGTCCCGCGACAGCTCCGCCTCCCGCAGCCACTCCAGGCAGACGGCCGTCGTGAACGCCAGCCATCCGCGCACCGCGAGCCGCACGTCGGGGCGCTCCTGGAACAGCGGGCCGAACTCGGGGTCCGCGGCGAGGGCCGCGAGGATCTGCCCCCCCTGGGCGGCCAGCGCCCGCTGGTAGACACGGCGCACGGCCTGGTCGCCGGCCGCGTCCGCGCGATGGAAGGCGCGGTAGCCGTGGGCGTGGGCCCGCACGTACTCCAGAAAGGTGTCCAGGCCGGCGGCGAGCTGTTCGCGCACGGGGACACCCGGCACCGCCGCCGTCATGCGCAGCATCCGCTCGCTCTCGCGCTCGACGACCGCCGCGAAGAAGTCCCGCTTGGTCGGGAAGTAGTGGTACAGCAGCCCCCGGGACACCCCGGCGATCTCGGCGACCTGCTCGATCCACACCTCGTCGTAGGGGCTCTCGGAGAACAGGCGGGCGCCGACCGACAGGAGCTGTTCCCTGCGTTCCACGGTGCTGAGGCGACGCCGAGTGCGCTCCCCCTGGTTCGCGGCCATGTCCGCACTTTACTTGACGCCGGTTCAACAGCGGGACCAGACTGAGGCCGTTGTTGAACCCGCGTACAACACGCCCGACGGGCCGCAGTGTCGAGGGAGATGGCGTCATGGCGGAGACGACGACCGGGGCCGCGTCGGCCGGGACCGTGAGGCCCAAGGGGTTCCGCGGGGCCGAGCTGGGCTGGCCCGAACTGCACCGGATCCCGCATCCGCCGTACCGTCTGCCCCTCCTCGGGGACCTGCTGGGGGCGAGCCGGAGCACACCCCTGCAGGACTCGATGCGGCACGCCCGGCGGCTCGGGCCGATCTTCCGGCGCAGGGCGTTCGGCAGGGAGTTCGTGTTCGTGTGGGGCGCACGGCTGGCCGCCGACCTGGCGGACGAGACGCGCTTCGCCAAACACGTGGGGCTGGGGATCGCCAACCTGCGGCCGGTCGCCGGGGACGGACTGTTCACGGCGTACAACCACGAGCCCAACTGGCAACTGGCGCACGACGTGCTGGCGCCCGGGTTCAGCCGGGAGGCGATGGAGGCCTACCACCCGATGATGCTGGACGTCGCCGGGCGGCTCACCGCCCACTGGGACCGCGCCCTGGCCGCGGGTGGGGACGTGGACGTGCCCGGCGACATGACCAGGCTGACCCTGGAGACGATCGCCCGCACCGGCTTCGGCCACGACTTCGGTTCCTTCGAGCGCTCCCGGCCGCATCCCTTCGTCACGGCGATGGTGGGCACGCTCGGTTACGCGCAGCGGCTGAACACCGTGCCGTCGCCGTGGCTGCTGCGACGGGCGGGGCGGCGCAACGACGCCGACATCGCCCACCTGAACCACACGGTCGACGAACTCGTCCGGGCCCGCCGCGACGGCCGGCGCGGCACGGGCGGCGAGGGCGACCTGCTGGACCGGATGCTGGAGACCGCCCATCCGCGCACCGGGGAGCGGCTGTCGCCGCAGAACGTGCGCCGCCAGGTCATCACCTTCCTGGTCGCCGGCCACGAGACGACGTCGGGCGCCCTCTCCTTCGCCCTGCACCACCTCTCCCGCCACCCCGACGTCGCGGCCCGTGCCCGCGCCGAGGTGGACCGGGTGTGGGGGCCCACGGCGGTGCCCGGATACGACCAGGTGGCCCGGCTGCGGTACGTGCGGCGGGTGCTGGACGAATCGCTGCGGCTGTGGCCGACGGCGCCCGCGTTCGCCCGGGAGGCCCGCGAGGACACCGTGCTCGCCGGGGAGCACCCGGTGCGGCGGGGCGGGTGGGCGCTGGTGCTGACGCCGATGCTGCACCGCGACCCCGAAGTGTGGGGCGCCGACGCCGACCGCTTCGACCCGGGCCGCTTCGAGGCCGGCGCGGTCCGCGCGCGGGCCCCGCACACGTTCAAACCGTTCGGGACCGGCGCCCGGGCCTGCATCGGACGGCAGTTCGCGCTGCACGAGGCCACACTCGTGCTGGGGCTGCTGCTGCGCCGCTACGAGCTGCTCCCCGACCCCGGCTACCGGCTGCGCGTGGCCGAGCGGCTGACGCTGATGCCCGAGGGGCTGCGGCTGCGCCTGGAGCGGCGCGCCGCGCCCCGGGCCGCCACGCCGGAACCCGCCGCGTCAGATCCGGGCCGCCCAGTGCGCGGGACGGGCCACTGATCCCGGCAGCCGGGTGCCGGCGCTCCCCCGGGCCGCGTGAAGCTGCGGCTGGGTGAGGAAGAAGGCGCCGGTCAGGTCGGCGTCCGTCAGGTCGGTGTCACGCAGGTCGGCGCCGATGAGATCCGCGCCGCGCAGATCGGCGCCGGTGAGGTCGGCGGCGATCAGAAGGGCGCCACGCAGGTTCGCCCCCCGCAGGTCCGCGCCCTTCAGGCGGGCGCCCATCAGGTCCGCGCCCCGGCGTTGCTTCCTGCGTCCCGGGAAGCCGGCCCGCACCAGCTCGCTGGTCCTCCGCAGCAGGACGTCGACCTCCTCGCGGTGCGCCGCGACGTCCAGCGCGAGGAGTTCCCCGGGCGTCAGCAGGCTGAGCTCCTCGGTCCTGTCCCGCATGCGGCGCAGTTCGCCGTGGACGGGACGGGCGGCGGGCAGCGTGAGCGCCTCGGTGAGGTACCACAGGAACTCCTGGAGCCGGCGGACGACCGGGAACACCTCGGTCATGAGCCGGGCGTGCTCAGGGCCGCCGGTGGTCCGGTCCCGTCCGGCGAAGGTGACCTGGGAGACCTTCTGGCCCGCGCCGAAGCAGTCGTAGACGGTGCAGCCGGTGAAGCCCTTCTCGCGCAGCCGGGCGTGGATGCCGCAGCGGTGGTCCTCCCCGAGGTGCGGACACGGCGTGCCCGCCCGCTTGTCCAGCGCGAAGTCCGCCGACCGGGCGAACGGCAGGGCCACGCAGCACAGTCCGAAGCAGTTCCCGCAGTCTCCGCGCAGGTCGTCCCGGTCCACCATCTGTTCTCGCATTCCGTTCACCCTACCGACCGGGCGGGCCGGGCAGCTCCGGGGCCGCCGGGCGCTCGGGGCCGGCCGGGACGCGCAGGGCGACGATCCTGTCGTCGGCGACCGTGACGCCCATGACCGGCAGCAGGCGGCCGCCGGCGACGTCGGGGACGCCGACCTCGCCGTTGACCAGCGCGAGCCGCCGGTGCGGGACGAAACGGCGGAAGGACAGAGCCTTTTCGGCACCGCCTTCGCGCCGCGCACCACCTTGGACGCGACGGGCCCTGTCAGCAGCGCCCCCGAGTCGGCGCGCAGCACCTCCTGCTCCGGGTCGGCCGGGGACAGGGGGGCGCAGGACCGGGTCGGGGACGAACGGGCCGTGGTCGTCGATCGGCTGCTCCCGGCGGGCGGCCCGCGAGCGCAGCATGTCGAGGCAGATTCGGCCGACGACGGTGGTCAGCCGGCCGCCGAGGTTGCGGACGTCGGTGGTGTCGCTGCGGCTGAGCTTGATCCGGGTCTCCTGGACGGCGTCGTCCGCTCGGCGAACGAGCCGAGCATGCGGTAGGCGACGGCCCCCAGGTGCCTGCGGTACTCCTCGAAGCGGTCCGCGAGCAGGTCCGTACCGGTCGCCGCTCCCGCTCCCCCTCCCCCGCCGGTCAGGATCGCCCTCACCGGCCCAGCAGTTCGAACGCCACGGCCGGCCGGCCTCCGAAGCGCTCACCCACCGACCGTGCCACCTCGGTCAGGAAGTTCCGGACGTAGGCCTCGGGCTCCTCGTCGGTCAACGCCTCGATGTAGGCGCGGTGCTCCAGCAGTGAGGCCACCGCCCGTTCCAGGCCGGCCGTCGCGTCCACGGCGTGGGTGGGGGTCGAGGACCCGGCGACGGCGACCCAGCGCACCCCGTTCCAGGGTTCGAGGCCCTGCTCGGCGAGTTCGGGGAAGATCCAGCGGTTGCCGGCGTCCCCGGCCGCGTCGAGGGTGGCGCGACCGACGGCCACGTGGTCGGGCGTGTTCCAGGCGACGCCGCCCCAGGTGTCGCGGTGATTGAGGGTGATGACCAGTTCGGGGCGGTGACGGCGGATCGCGGCGGCGATGTCCCGGCGCAGGGCGGTGCCGTACTCGATCACACCGTCCCGGTGGTCGAGGAACTCCACCGTGGAGACGCCCACGACGGCGGCGCTCGCCCGCTGCTCGCGCTCGCGCAGCGGGCCGCACTCGGCGGGCGGGATCGTGTCGATGCCCGCCTCGCCTCGGGTCGCCAGCACATAGGCGACCTCGCGGCCGGCGTCGGTCCAGGCGGCGATCGCCGCGGAGCACCCGTACTCGAGGTCGTCGGGGTGCGCGACGACGGCGAGTGCGCGCCGCCAGTCCTCGGGCATGGGCTTGAGCTGAGAGGGCGTCGGCTCGGTCATGCCCGCAGACTAACCGGGTCCCGGGAGGTCCCCGGGGTTTTTTCCGCCGGGCGTCAGGCCTCGTCGCGGGTCAGCGCCAGCAGCCGGTCCAGGACCCGGGGGCCGCCGGCGCGCAGACCGTCGTGCTCGAACTCGTCGGTGACCCAGGTGCGCAGACCGCGCACGGCACGGGCGGTGCGCAGCGAGTGCGCGGTGTCGACGTACAGGTCGTCGTGGTAGACGGCCGCCGCGACCGGGACCTCGTTGGCGGCGAGACGGGCGGGGTCGTACAGGGGCGTCCAGCCGGTGTGGGCGGCCAGCAGGCGGGCGGTCTCGCGCAGCGGGCGCAGCGCGGGGTCGCAGTCGAAGGTCCAGGGGTGGACGGTCTCTCCGGTCAGCGGCAGCGGTCCGTCGCCGGCGAGCGACTCGGCCGCGTCGAACTGCGGAAACTCGGCCCGCACCCGCTCGGCCGACCAGGCGGTGGGGCGGGCGTCCTGGCCGTAGATCGCCTCGTGGACCAGGGCGTACAGGGGGTGTCCCGCGTAGGACAGCAGGCCCTGGATCTCCTCCTGGAAGGCGTCGGAGAGGGCCGGGCCCTGCGGGGTGGGGACGAAGGCCTCTTCGAGGAGGTGGTGCAGACGGTGACTGCCCTCGCCTCCGCCGAGGAGGATGCCGAGGCTCTGGAAGACCTCGACGGTCAGCCGGTGTCCGCTCGGGAGGGTCACGTCGTGGGTGAGGAGGTGCCCGGCGATCCGGCGGGCGCGTTCGACGTCCTGCGGGTAGCGGGCGTAGTGCGCGGCCGTCTTGCGTTCCATGCGCGGGTAGGCGGCGCGGTAGACGTCGTCGGCGTGGGCGTCCAGGGAGGGCAGGCCGCCGGTGATCACGGCGGCGGCGAGGCCCTCGGGGGCCACGGAGAGGTAGGTGACCGTGCAGAAGCCGCCGAAGCTCTGGCCGAGGACGGTCCATGGTGCGCCGCCGGTGACCCGGCGGCGCACCAGCTCGCAGTCGCGGACGATGGAGTCGGCGCGGAAGTGGGTGAGGTACGCGGCCTGGTCGGCCGGGCCGCCGCGCAGCGGGAGCGTCTGGCGGTTGGCCGGCGTGGAGTGGCCGGTGCCGCGCTGGTCGAGCAGGAGGACGCGGAACTCCTTCAGCGCGCGGCCCAGCCAGGCCTGCCGGCCGACGAACCGGTTGGCGTCGAAGCCGGGCCCGCCCTGGAGGTAGAGCAGCCAGGGCAGGTGCCGGCCCGCCTTGTCGCTCGCGACGACCTCGCGGGCGTACAGCTCGATCGTCTCCCCGGACGGGTCGGCGTGGTCCAGGGGAACGGTGAAGCGGCGGTCGGTCAGGACGACACCGGGCTGGCGGTAGCTGAGGGACAACGGGGGCTCCCGGGACGCGGCGGTGTGCGGGCCGCCTCCCACTTCAGCACATGTCCGGCCGGTCGCGGAGCCCCGGGGATCACCAGCGGCTGCCGAACGCCGGCTCAGCGCGCCGACAGGCTGGAGCGGCGCACCACCAGCTCGGGCTGGAGCACCACCCGCCGGTGTTCGTGCCGGCCGGCGTTCTCCTCGGTCTCCTCCAGCAGCAGTTCGGCGGCCAGGGCGCCCATGGTGACGGCGGGCTGGCGCACCGAGGTGAGGGGGACGGCCGCGGCGGCGGCGAACTCGATGTCGTCGTAGCCGACGATCGCGAGGTCGTCGGGGACGGTGACGCCGGCGGCGTACATGGCCTGCAGGACGCCGAGGGCGAGCAGGTCGTTGGCGCAGAACACGGCGGTGGGACGGTCGGCGAGGCCGAGCAGGCGGGCGCCGGCGTCCCGGCCGGCGGCGACGTCGAGCCGTTCAGTGGGCAGCTCGCGCAGCGCGTCGGGGCCGAGGTCCGCCTCCGCGAGGGCGTTCAGGGCGCCGGTGCGGCGGTCGCGGATCTGGGTGAAGCCGGGCGGGCCGCTGACGTAGGCGATGGAGCGGTGGCCGGCGTCGATGAGATGGCGTACGGCGAGGGCGCCGCCGGCGACGTCGTCGACCGAGACGGAGCATTCGCTGGTGCCCTCGGCGACCCGGTCGACGAGCACGAACGGGATGCCGTGGCGGCGGAAGGAGTCGATGTTGCGGCCGGTCGCGTCGGCCGGGGTGAGCAGCACGCCCCGCACCCGCTGCTCGGCGAAGAGCGACAGGTACTCGGCCTCCTCGCCGACGCTCTCGGCGCTGTTGCAGACCATCACGCCGAGCCCGGCGTCGCGCGCCGCCCGCTCCGCGCCACGGGCGACGTCCACGAAGAAGGGGTTTCCCATGTCGAGGACGAGCAGCCCCATGATCCGACTGCGGCCGGCGCGCAGTTGACGCGCGGACTCGCTGCGGACGTAGCCGAGCCGGTCTATGGCGGACAGCACGCGGGCCCGGGTCTCCGTGGCGACGGTGTCCGGGCGGTTGATGACGTTGGAGACCGTGCCGACGGAGACTCCTGCGGCACGGGCGACGTCCTTGATACCCACCGACTGGGCCATCTGGCGGGGACCTCCAGGGGAACGAGGGGCGGCGGGCGCGGCCTTCACATTACCGTCATCCCGCCGCACTCCAGACCGGTCAGGCGGGCAGCCGGAAGTCGACGACGCGGAGGGCCGAGGGCGTCGTCCCGCTCGACTTCTCCTGGTACATGAAGGACAGGACGTTGTCCTGGGCGACACGCGTTTCGTCGATGACGACCTCGCCGAAGGCGTTGAGGCCGCTGCCGTCGAAGAGCAGCTTCCAGTCGGTGTGACCGGAGGCCTTCGACGCGCCGGCGATCCGGCCGAACGGGAAGATCGCGTAGGCGTTGTCGTACTTGTCCAGGATCAGCTTGGTGCGCTGGCTGGAGCCCAGGACGACGGGGATCTCGGTCTTCTGCCAGGTGCCCGAGGAGTTCTTGCGGACGTGGAAGGCACGGCCGTTGGCGGTGCGGTCGGCCACGTAGTTCGTCGTGCACTGGCCGAAGCGGCCGGGGACGTAGCTGATGATCGCGTGCGGGAGGCCGGCGGAGTCGGTGAACTGGCTCTCCTGGTTCATCAGGGAGTGGTCCGGGTTGAGCGGGTCGACGACCAGGCCGGCGTCGGTGACGGCGACCTTGTCGGAGCCGCCGGTGGTGCCGACGACGCTGCCGGCGTTGTTGCGCCAGGTGCGGCCGCGGTCGTCGGAGTAGACGTAACCGGTGTCGTGGTTGGTGATGCCGCCGCTGGAGCACATCACGGCGCCGTTCTGCTCGCGCCAGGTGAAGAAGGAGTGCAGGCGGCCGTTGCGGTCGTAGTCGATGCCGTGCAGGTACATGTTGCGGGCCGTGCTGGAGCCGTGCTCGCTGCTGTAGGTGCCGGTGGAGCCGGACCACTCGCCGAGGTTGGTCCAGGAGGTGCCGTCGTACTCGGCGAGGGCGTTGCGGCCGTTGCCGGAGATTCCGACGCGGTAGCTGAGCTGGAGCCTGCCCTCGGGCGTCGAGACGAACTGCGGGTAGGTGAACTGCGAGGTGAGCGCGAGCCCGTCCAGGGTGGACTGGGGGGCGCCGAAGCGGGTCGCGGTCCAGCTCAGGCCGGCCGGGTTGTCCATGAGCCCGGCGGCCGACTTGACGTAGGTGAAGCCGTCGCTGTGCGAGTCCATGTTGAGGTGCAGGCGGCCGTCCACCTTGGAGATGCCCATGGAGATGACGTTGTGGGAGTCGTTGTAGCGCAGGGTGTGGCCGACCTTGACGGTGGACCAGGTGCTGCCGCCGAGGACGCGGCGGCCGACGACGGCGTTGCGGTCGGCGGTGTACCAGACGGCGTACTGGTAGCCCTTGTAGGTCAGCAGTCCGTTCTTCTGGAACGCGTTGTTGTTGACCAGGCCGTCGTAGGACACGAAGAAGATGGCCTGGCTGTCGAGCGTGGTGGTGCCGGTCCGGGTGACGGAGGGGCCGGGGTCGGCGGCCCGGGCGGTGCCGGAGGCGAGGGCGGGGGTCACCACGGCGCCGGCGAGGGCGGCGCCCAGCAGGGTGCGTCGTTTCATCTCGGAGGACTCCGTTGTCGCGCGAGGGGAGAAGGGGGAACGGGGTGACACATGGGGGTTCAGGCGAGGTGGAACACCTCGGTGAGCGGTTTCACGGCCTCGTCGGGCCGGGCGCCGTCCAGCGACTCGAAGAACGGCGCCATCTCCGCCTGCCAGCGGGCGTTGACCTCGGTGGCTTCCATGCCGGCCCGGGCCGCGGCGAAGTCCTCGGTCTCCAGATAGCCGACGAGCAGGCCGTCCTCGCGCAGGAAGAGCGAGTAGTTGTGCCAGCCGGTGGCCGTCAGGGCCTCGAGCATCTCCGGCCACACGGCGGCGTGCCGCTCGCGGTACTCGTCGAGGCGGTCGGCCCGGACCTTCAGCAGGAAGCACACGCGGTGCATCAACACCCCTTGGGGAATCAGAAGTTGAACTGGTCGATGTTCTTGGCGTCGAACACGGTCGGCTTGCCGAGGCTGATCACGCCGTCCTTGCCGATGGTGTAGGTCGTGCCGCCGGCCTTGAAGGTCTCGCCCTCCTTGCCGGTGATCTGGCCGGAGACCAGGGCGACGGCGGTCTGCGCGGCCAGGGCGCCGAGCTTCGCCGGGTCCCACAGCTCGAAGGCGTCGACGGTGCCGTTCTTGACGTACTTGCGCATGTCGTTGGGGGTGCCGAGGCCGGTCAGCTTGACCTTGCCCTTGTACTTGGAGCCCGACAGGTACTGGGCGGCGGCCTTGATGCCGACGGTGGTCGGGGAGATGATCCCCTTCAGGTTCGGGTACTCCTGGAGCAGGCCCTGGGTCTGCTGGAAGGACTGCTGGGCGTCGTCGTTGCCGTACGCGACCCTGACGAGCTTGATGTCCTTGTACTTGGGGTCCTTCAGCTCGTCCTTCATGAAGTCGATCCAGATGTTCTGGTTCGTCGCGGTCTGCGCGGCCGACAGGATCGCGATCTCGCCCTTGTAGCCGATCTGCTCGGCCAGCAGCTGCACCTCGGTGCGGCCGAGGTCCTCGGCGGACGCCTGGGAGACGAAGGCGTTGCGGCACTCGGGGTTGGTGTCCGAGTCGTAGGTGACGACCTTGATGTCGTTGCTCATGGCCTGCTTGAGCGCGGTGCACAGGGCGCCGGGGTCCTGCGCGGAGACGGCCATGGCGTCGACCTGCTGCTGGGTGAGGGTGTTGACGTACGACACCTGGCCGGAGGTGTCCGTCGCGCTGGACGGGCCGACCTCCTTGTAGCTGGAGCCCAGCTCCTTCAGGGCCGCCTCGCCGCCATTGTCGGCGCTGGTGAAGTAGGGGTTGTTGACCTGCTTGGGCAGGAAACCGACGGTCAGGCCCTTCTTGGTGGCCGCGTTCGGGTCGGCCTTGCCGCCGGAGGCTGCGGCGGCGCCGGTGCTCTCGTTCTTGACGTCCTCCTTCGTGGTGCCGCCGCAGGCGGTGGCCGCGAGGGCGAGGGAGGTGACGGCCGCGAGGGCCGCGCAGGCACGGCGGAGGGATGACTTGCGCATGGTTCGTCCTTTGGAGGGTGGTGTGCGGGGCGGCGGATCAGGAGGTCGGCGTGGGGGCCTTGGAGACCGGCGCTGAGGCGGCTGCGCGCCCGGCCCTCGCGACGGAGATCCGGCGTGCGACCCGGGGGCCGAGCACGGAGATGACGAGCAGGACGCCGGTGAGGACGATCTGCGACTGGGCGGAGACGTTGACCAGGCTCATCACGTTCTGCAGCGCCCCGAGGAGGAAGACGCCGGCGACGGCACCGCCGAGGGTGCCCTTGCCGCCGTCGAAGTCGATGCCGCCGAGGAGCACGGCCGCGATGACGGAGAGTTCGAGCCCGGTGGCGTTGTCGTAGCGGGCACTGGCGTAGTGCAGGGCCCAGAAGACACCGGTGAGGGAGGCCATCAGGCCGGTCACCGTGAACAGGACGAGCTTCTGCCGCTTGACGCGGATGCCGGCGAACCGGGCGGCCTCCTCGCTGGCGCCGGTGGCGAACATCGACCGGCCGAACGGGGTGGCGTGCAGGACGACGACGGCGATCGCGAGCAGCGCCAGGAAGGGCACGAAGGCCTGCGGGACGAAGCTGTCACCGATGCGGCCGGCGGCGAAGTCCAGATACGCGGAGGGGAAGTCCGTCACCGCGTCGGAGCCGAGCACGATCTGTGCGATGCCCCGGTAGGCGGCGAGGGTACCGATGGTGACGGCGAGGGAGGGCAGTCCGAGGCGGGTCACCAGCAGACCGTTGACCAGTCCGCACACCACGCCCAGGAGCAGGCAGATCGGGATGATCGCCTCGATGGTCATGCCCTGGTTCCACAGGGCGCCCATCACCGCGCCGGACAGGCCGGCGGTGGAGGCGACGGACAGGTCGATCTCGCCGGAGACCACCAGCATCGTCATCGGCAGGGCGATCAGCGCGATCGGCAGGGTGTTGCCGATGAGGAAGGAAAGGTTCAGCGCGTTGCCGAAGCCGTCGACGAAGGTGAAGGAGAACAGCAGCAGGACGATGAGGAGGGCGCCGACGACCGTGTCCCAGCGGATCGCGCGGTGCACCAGGGATCCCGGCTCAGGCATGGCGGGCGTTCCTCTTCTTCAGGGCCGACGCCACCCGCAGCGTGACCACGCGGTCCACGGCGATGGCGAGGAGGAGCAGGATGCCGTTGATGGCGAGTACCCAGACGGAGCTGACGCCGAGGGCGGGCAGCACGCTGTTGACGGAGGTCAGCAGCAGCGCGCCGAGGGCCGCGCCGTAGACGCTGCCGGAGCCGCCCGTGAAGACCACGCCGCCGACGACGACTGCGCTGACGACGGTGAGTTCGTAACCGTTGCCGGTGCCGGAGTCGACGTTGCCGAAGCGGGCCAGGTACATCGCCCCGGCGAGGCCGGCGAGGGCGCCGCAGAAGGTGTACGCGGCGAGGGTCCGCTTGCGGACGGGGATGCCGGCGAGGCGGGCGGCCTCCGGGTTGGAGCCGAGGGCGTACAGCTCGCGGCCGCTGCCGAAGTGCTTGAGGAAGTAGGCGGTGGCGACCAGGACGACGAGGGCGATCAGCGCCAGGTACGGCACGGCGGAGATGCCGCCGGATCCGAAGTCGACGAAGGAGCCGGGCAGATCGGCCGCGGTGATCTGACGGGAGCCCACCCAGACGGAGTCGATGCCGCGGATGATGTACAGCGTACCCAGGGTGACGACCAGCGCCGGCACCTGGCCGAGGCTGACGAGGAGGCCGTTGAGCAGGCCGAAGCCGATGCCGAGCAGCACCGCCAGGGCGATCGCGACGACCGGGTTGCCGCCGCCCTGGAGGTAGACGCCGGCGGCGAACGCGGTGATGCCGAGGGTGGAGCCGACGGACAGGTCGACGTTCCGTGTGATCACCACCAGGGACTGGCCGGTGGCGACCAGGACCAGGATGGTCGCGTTCAGCAGCAGGTCCTTGATGCCCTGCTCGGACAGGAACTCGCTGTTGCCGGCCTGGGTGACGGCGATCATCGCCAGGAACACGAGGAGGATGGCGAGTTCGCGCATCTTGATGACGCGGTCGACCAGCCGGGTGCCGCTGGACTCGGGCACCTCGGCGGCGGGGGCTTGGTTCGGGGTGGTCACCGTCATGCGGCGGCCCTCCCCGTGGCTGCGGCCATCACGGTTTCCTCGGTGGCGTCGGAGCGGGGGATCTCGGCGGTGAGCCGGCCCTCGTGCATCACGAGCACGCGGTCGGCCATGCCGAGGACCTCGGGCAGGTCGGAGGAGATCATCAGGACGGCGACCCCGTCGGCGGCCAACTCGCTGAGCAGCCGGTGCACCTCGGCCTTGGTGCCGACGTCGATGCCGCGCGTGGGTTCGTCGACGATGAGCACCTTGGGGCCGGTGGCCAGCCACTTGGCGAGGACGACCTTCTGCTGGTTGCCGCCGGACAGGGTGTTGACGGTGTCGGCGATCCGGGCGTACTTCACCTGGAGCTTGACCGCCCAGTCGAGGGAGCGGCTGCGCTCGGCGCCGCGGTCCATCAGGCCGGCCTTCACGGTGGTGCGCAGTCCGGTGAGGCCGATGTTGCGCTCGATGGACATGTCCATCACCAGGCCCTGGGCGCGGCGGTCCTCGGGGACCAGGGCGAGCCCGGCGGCCATCGCGGTGGAGGGGGCGCCGTTGACGAGCCTGCGTCCGTCGATCTCGACCTCGCCGGCGTCCCAGCGGTCGATGCCGAAGACCGCGCGGGCCACCTCGGTGCGGCCGGCGCCGACGAGTCCGGCCAGGCCGACGATCTCGCCGCGCCGGACCTCGAAGGAGACGTCGGTGAAGACGCCCTCGCGGGTGAGGCGGCGGACGCTGAGGGCGACCTCGCCCGGGGTGACGTCCTGCTTGGGGTAGAGCTCGTCGAGGTCGCGGCCGACCATGCGGCGGACCAGGTCGTCCTCGGCCATGCCGGCCAGCGGCTCGCTGGCGATCCAGGCGCCGTCGCGCAGCGTCGTCACCCGGTGGCAGATCTCGAAGATCTCCTCCAGCCGGTGCGAGATGAACAGGACGGCCGCGCCCTGCTCGCGCAGGGTGCGCACGACGCCGAAGAGGCGGGCGACCTCGCTGCCGGTGAGGGCGGCGGTCGGCTCGTCCATGATGAGGACGCGGGCGTCGAAGGAGAGGGCCTTGGCGATCTCCACGATCTGCTGGTCGGCGATGGACAGGCCGCGCGCCGGGCGGTCGGGGTCGAGCTGGACGCCGAGACGCCGCATCAGGGCGGCCGTGGCGTCGCGGGTGGCCTTGTGGTCGATGCGGCCGAGGGCGCGCCGCGGCTGGCGGCCCATGAAGATGTTCTCGGCGATCGACAGGTCCGGGAAGAGCGTGGGCTCCTGGTAGATGACGGCGATGCCGGCGTCGCGTGCGTCACCGGGGCCGTGGAAGACGACGGGCGCACCGTCGAGCAGCACCTCGCCGGCGTCCGGTCGGTGCACGCCGGCGAGCGTCTTGATGAGGGTCGACTTGCCCGCACCGTTCTCACCGGCGAGGGCGTGCACCTCGCCGGGGAACAGCTCCAGGGAGACGCCCCGCAGGGCGCGTACGGCGCCGAAGGACTTGGCGACGTCCCTGAGCGCCAGCACCGGGGCCGGTCCCGCGTCGGACGGGTGGGTCATGGGTGGCTCCTCGACGACGTCCGGGGACGGTGCCCGGGGAGGGCCGTCACGACGTCGTGAAAGGTTTCAACTGGATGGCCGGGACGTTAGGCATGGCAGCCAGGTCACGTCAATGGCTCGCGCTCGAAAATTTTTCGATAGTCGTAGGTCACGCACCGCTCACGGAGAACGGTCCTGGACGGAGGGCTTGACACTCATCCGGCAGGCTCATAGCTTCCCGTTCTGAATCGTTTCATGACGAGCTCTCCAGGAGCTCGCCCACACCTCGTCCGAAATCTCGTCCGGAGCTCGCCGGAGCCACCGGACCGATGTCACAGGAGCCCGAAGTGACCGACCTCGCCGCGGTGAAGGCCGCGCTGAAGACACAGGCCGTCGAGACGCCGTCGTGGGCGTACGGGAACTCGGGGACCCGCTTCAAGGTGTTCGCCCAGCAGGGCGTGCCGCGCACGCCGCAGGAGAAGCTCGACGACGCGGCGCAGGTGCACGCGTTCACGGGCGTGGCACCGACCGTCGCCCTGCACATCCCGTGGGACAGGGTGGAGGACTACGCCGCACTCGCGAAACACGCCGAGGACCGGGGCGTGCGGCTGGGCGCGATCAACTCCAACACCTTCCAGGACGACGACTACAAGCTGGGCAGCATCTGCCACCCCGACGCGGCGATCCGCCGCAAGGCCGTCGACCACCTTCTGGAGTGCGTCGACATCCTGGACGCGACGGGCTCCACCGATCTGAAGCTGTGGTTCGCCGACGGGACGAACTATCCCGGCCAGGACGACATCCGTGCCCGGCAGGACCGGCTCGCCGAGGGGCTGGCCGAGGTGTACGAGCGGCTCGGGGACGGGCAGCGGATGCTGCTGGAGTACAAGTTCTTCGAGCCGGCCTTCTACACGACGGACGTCCCGGACTGGGGCACGGCGTACGCCCACTGCCTCAAGCTCGGCCCGAAGGCGCAGGTCGTCGTCGACACCGGGCACCACGCTCCGGGGACCAACATCGAGTTCATCGTCGCCACGCTGCTGCGCGAGGGGAAGCTCGGCGGGTTCGACTTCAACTCGCGGTTCTACGCCGACGACGACCTGATGGTGGGGGCGGCGGACCCGTTCCAGCTGTTCCGGATCATGTACGAGGTCGTGCGCGGCGGTGGTTTCACCCCCGAGGTGGCGTTCATGCTCGACCAGTGCCACAACATCGAGGCGAAGATCCCGGCGATCATCCGCTCGGTGATGAACGTGCAGGAGGCGACGGCGAAGGCCCTCCTCGTCGACCGGTCCGCGCTGGCCGCGGCGCAGGCCTCGGGGGACGTGCTGGAGGCGAACGCGGTGCTGATGGACGCGTACAACACGGACGTGCGTCCGCTGCTGCGCGAGGTGCGCGAGGAGATGGGGCTGGACCCCGACCCCATCGCCGCCTACCGGGCGTCCGGCTGGGCCGAGAGGATCGTCGCCGAGCGGGTCGGCGGCGAGCAGGCCGGCTGGGGGGCGTGAGCGTCCGCCGGGATCCGTCGTCCGCGGGGTGCGGGCCGTACCCGGCCGGTATCGCTGCTCCCCGCGCCCCTGAGTACCCGCACTCCCCCACTCCTTGAGTAAGGACCGGAAGTTCATGGACATCCATCCCGAAGCCGCCGCTCTCCTCGCCCGCTCGCACCGGCTCGGCGCCGATCCCCGCAACACCAACTACGCCGGCGGCAACGCGTCCGCCAAGGGCTCCGCATCCGACCCCGTCACCGGCGGGGACGTCGAGCTGATGTGGGTGAAGGGGTCCGGTGGGGACCTCGGGACGCTCACCGAGGCGGGGCTGGCCGTGCTGCGGCTGGACCGGCTGCGGGCGCTCGTCGACGTCTACCCGGGTGTCGAGCGCGAGGACGAGATGGTCGCCGCGTTCGACTACTGCCTGCACGGCAAGGGCGGGGCCGCGCCCTCGATCGACACCGCGATGCACGGACTCGTCGACGCCGCCCACGTGGACCACCTGCACCCCGATTCGGGCATCGCGCTCGCCTGCGCGGCCGACGGGGAGAAGCTCACCGCCGAGTGCTTCGGCGACAGCGTGGTGTGGGTGCCGTGGCGCCGGCCCGGCTTCCAGCTCGGGCTGGACATCGCCGCCGTGAAGGCCGCCAACCCGCAGGCCGTCGGGTGCGTGCTCGGCGGGCACGGCATCACCGCCTGGGGCGACACCGCCGAGGAGTGCGAGCGCAACTCGCTGCACATCATCCGCACCGCCGAGGCCTTCCTGGCGGAGCGGGGCAGGGCCGAGCCCTTCGGGCCCGTGATCGAGGGGTACGAGGCGCTGCCCGAGGCCGAGCGCAGGGAGCGGGCCGCCGCGCTCGCGCCGTACGTGCGGGCCGTCGCCTCGCAGGACCGGCCGCAGGTCGGGCACTTCACCGACGCGGACGTGGTCCTGGACTTCGTCGCCCGCGCCGAGCACCCTCGGCTGGCGGCGCTGGGCACCTCCTGCCCGGACCACTTCCTGCGCACCAAGGTGCGGCCGCTCGTCCTGGACCTGCCGCCGACGGCTCCGTTGGAGGAGGCGATCGCGCGGCTGACCGAGCTGCACGCCGAGTACCGCGAGGAGTACGCCGCCTACTACCGGCGGCACGCCGAGCCCGACTCCCCCGCGATGCGCGGCGCCGACCCGGCGATCGTGCTGGTCCCGGGCGTGGGCATGTTCTCCTTCGGCAAGGACAAGCAGACCGCGCGGGTGGCCGGCGAGTTCTACGTCAACGCGATCAACGTGATGCGGGGCGCCGAGGCGGTCTCCACGTACGCGCCGATCGAGGAGTCGGAGAAGTTCCGCATCGAGTACTGGGCGCTGGAGGAGGCCAAGCTCCAGCGCATGCCGACGCCGAAGGCGCTGGCCACGCGGGTGGCGCTGGTGACGGGCGCCGGCAGCGGCATCGGCCGCGCGATCGCACAGCGGCTGGTCGCCGAGGGCGCGTGTGTCGTGGTCGCGGACCTGAACGCGCAGAACGCCGCCGCCGTCGCCGAGGAGCTGGGCGGTCCGGACCGGGCCGTCGCCGTCACCGTGGACGTGACGTCGGAGGAGCAGATCGCCGCGGCCTTCCGGGCGGCCGTGCTGGCCTTCGGCGGTGTGGACCTGGTGGTGAACAACGCCGGCATCTCCATCTCCAAGCCGCTGCTGGAGACCTCCGCGAAGGACTGGGACCTCCAGCACGACATCATGGCGCGCGGTTCCTTCCTCGTGTCGCGTGAGGCGGCCCGGGTGATGATCGCGCAGCGGCTGGGCGGGGACATCGTCTACATCGCGTCCAAGAACGCCGTCTTCGCCGGGCCGAACAACATCGCCTACTCGGCGACCAAGGCCGACCAGGCGCACCAGGTGCGGCTGCTCGCCGCCGAACTCGGCGAGCACGGCATCCGCGTCAACGGCGTCAACCCGGACGGCGTCGTGCGCGGCTCCGGGATCTTCGCGGGCGGCTGGGGCGCCCAGCGCGCCGCCGTGTACGGGGTGGAGGAGGAGAAGCTGGGCGAGTTCTACGCGCAGCGGACCATCCTCAAGCGCGAGGTGCTCCCCGAACACGTGGCGAACGCGGTGTTCGCGCTGACCGGCGGAGACCTCACGCACACCACCGGGCTGCACGTCCCGGTCGACGCCGGCGTCGCCGCCGCCTTCCTGCGGTGACGGCCGTGCGCTCGTACGCCGCGGTCGACCTCGGCGCCTCCAGCGGGCGGGTGATGGTCGGCCGGGTGAGCCCCGACTCACTGGAGCTGACGGAGGCGCACCGCTTCCCCAACCGGCCCGTGCGGGTCCCCGAGGGGCTGCGCTGGGACGTCCTCGGGCTGTACGCCGGGGTGCTGGACGGGCTGCGGGCCGCCGGCCGGGTGGACTCCGTCGGCATCGACAGCTGGGCCGTCGACTACGGCCTGCTGGACGCCGACGGCGCCCTGCTCGGCAACCCGGTGCACTACCGCGACGCCCGCACGGAGGGAGTCGCGGAGAAGGTGCGGGCCACCGTACCGGCCGCCGAACTGTACGCGGCGACGGGCATCCAGTACGCGCCGTTCAACACGCTCTACCAGCTGACGGCGGCCGCCGCCTCCGCCCAGTTCGCCCAGGCGCGGCGCCTGCTGCTCGTCCCGGACCTGCTGACGTACTGGCTCACCGGCGAGCAGGGCACCGAGCTCACCAACGCCTCCACCACCCAGCTCGTCGACCCCTCGACGCGCGACTGGGCGTACGGTCTGGCGGCCCGGCTCGGCATCGACCTCAGCCTGTTCCCGCCGCTGCGGCGGCCGGGGGACCCGGCGGGTGTGCTGCGGGAGCGGGTGCTGGAGGAGACGGGCCTGACCGGTCCGGTGCCAGTGACGGCGGTCGGCTCGCACGACACGGCCTCCGCGGTGGCCGCCGTCCCGGCGACGGGCGAGCGGTTCGCCTACATCTGTACCGGCACCTGGTCGCTGGCCGGCCTGGAACTGGACGCGCCCGTGCTCACCGAGGAGAGCCGCGCCGCCAACTTCACCAACGAGCTGGGGCTGGACGGCACGGTCCGCTACCTGCGCAACATCATGGGCCTGTGGCTGCTCCAGGAGTGCGTGCGCGCCTGGGGCGACCCGGACCTGGGGGGACTGCTGCGCGAGGCGGCGGCCGTGCCGGCGCTGCGCTCGGTGGTGGACGCGGGCGACGCCGCGTTCCTCGCGCCCGGCCGGATGCCCGAGCGGATCGCCGAGGCGTGCCGGGCGTCGGGGCAGCCGGTGCCCGAGTCGCCCGGCGAGATCACGCGGTGCATCCTCGACTCCCTCGCCCTGGCCCACCGCCGGGCGATCGAGGATGCCCAGCGGCTCGCCGGTCACCCCGTCGACGTGGTCCACGTCGTCGGCGGCGGCACCCGCAACGCCCTGCTGTGCCAGCTCACCGCCGACGCCTGCGGGCTGCCCGTGGTGGCCGGCCCGACGGAGGCGGCCGCCCTCGGCAACGTCCTCGTGCAGGCCCGGGCGCACGGGCTGATCGGTGACCGCGCCGCGATGCGCCGGCTGCTCGCCCGCACCCAGCCGCTGACGCGTTACGAGCCGCGGGGCGGCACCGGCCCGTGGCGCGCGGCACAGGCCCGGCTCGCCGCGCGCTGAGCCGGCCCCTGCACCCGGCCCCTCCTCCCCCACTACGCTGAACGCCCGTGAGCGGTACCCCCGACTCATCCGATGACCAACCCCGAGGAGCCGCGATGCGTGTCGCACTGTTCCTGACCTGTGTCAACGACACGCTCTATCCGGACACCGGCCGCGCCGTCGTGAAACTCCTGAACAGGCTGGGTGTCGACGTCGACTTCCCGATGGGCCAGACCTGCTGCGGGCAGGCCCACTACAACACCGGATACCGGCACGAGGCCGAACCGCTCGCCCGGCACTTCTCCGATGTCTTCGGGGAGTACGAGGCGATCGTCACACCCTCCGGGTCGTGCGGGGCGATGGTGCGGGAGCTGTATCCGCGGATGGGTGAGCGGGCGCGGGCCGAGGGGCGCGGGGGCGGCCTCGCCGCGACGCTGGCGCCGGTCGTGCCGAAGACGTACGAGCTGAGCGAGTTCCTGGTCGACGTGCTGGGCGTGACGGACGTCGGCGCCTACTACCCGCACCGGGTCACCTACCATCCGACCTGCCACGGGCTGCGCGGACTCGGGCTCGGCGACCGTCCGCTGCGGTTGCTGCGGGCCGTCGAGGGGCTGGAGCTGGTGGAGCTGCCCGGCGCCGACGAGTGCTGCGGTTTCGGCGGCACGTTCGCGCTGAAGAACGCCGACGTCTCGGCGGCCATGGGCGCCGACAAGGTGCGCAACGCCGCGGCGACCGACGCCGAGGTGCTGTGCGCGGCCGACAACTCGTGCCTGATGCACATCGGCGGGACGATGACCCGGCTCCGGGTCGGAATGCGGCCGGTGCACCTCGCGGAGATCCTGGCGAGCACGAAGGAGGAGCCGGCCGTATGAGCGGGACGTTCGTGGGGATGCCGTCGTTCCCCGAGGCCGCGCGGGAAGCCGTCGCCGATGAGACCCTGCGGGGCAATCTGCGCCATGCCACGCACACGATCCGCGCCAAGCGGGCCAAGGCCGTAGCGGAGGTGTCGGACTGGGCGCAGCTGAGGGAGGCCGGCCGGCGGATCAAGGACCACACGCTGCGTCACCTCGACCGCTACCTCGTGCAGTTGGAGGAGTCGGTGACGGCGGCCGGCGGGGTCGTCCACTGGGCGGCCGACGCCGAAGAGGCCAACGAGATCGTGGCCCACCTGGTCAGGATGACCGGTGAGCCGGAGGTCGTGAAGGTCAAGTCGATGGCCACACAGGAGATCGGGCTCAACGAGGCGTTGGAGGCGGAGGGCATCCGCGCCTACGAGACGGATCTCGCCGAGCTGATCGTGCAGTTGGGCGAGGACCGACCCTCGCACATCCTCGTCCCCGCGATCCACCGCAACCGCGGCGAGATCCGGGACATCTTCGCGCGCGAGATGAGCGCGTGGGGACGCCCCGCCCCGGAGGGCCTCACCGACACGCCCGCCGCACTCGCCGAGGCCGCCCGTGTGCACCTGCGGGAGAAGTTCCTGCGGGCCAAGGTCGGCATCTCGGGCGCCAACTTCATGGTCGCCGAGACGGGAACCCTCGTGGTCGTCGAGTCCGAGGGCAACGGCCGGATGTGTCTGACCCTGCCCGAGACGCTGATCTCGGTGGTCGGCATCGAGAAGATCGTGCCGACCTGGCGGGACCTGGAGGTCTTCCTCCAGACCCTGCCCCGCTCCTCCACGGCCGAGCGCATGAACCCCTACACGTCGACCTGGACGGGCACGACGGACGGGGACGGCCCGAGCACCTTCCACCTGGTCCTGCTCGACAACGGCCGCACCGACACCCTGGCCGACGAGGTCGGCCGCCAGGCCCTGCGCTGCATCCGCTGCTCGGCCTGCCTGAACGTCTGCCCGGTCTACGAGCGCGCCGGCGGTCACGCCTACGGCTCGGTCTACCCGGGCCCCATCGGCGCGATCCTCAGCCCCCAGCTGCGCGGCACACAGAGCGACATCGACGCCTCCCTGCCGTACGCCTCGTCCCTGTGCGGCGCCTGCTACGAGGTGTGCCCGGTCGCGATCGACATCCCGGAGGTTCTGGTGCACCTGCGCGAACGGGTCGTGGAGGGCGGGCCGGTGACGCGCGACGGCAACCGGGTCGTCCTCAAGCCGGCCAAGGGGCACGCCGCCGAACGCGCGGCCATGCGCGCGGCCCGCTGGGCGTTCGGCCGGCCCGGCGCGCTGCGCACCGGCCAGCGGCTCGCCTCCCGCACGCGCCGCCTGCATCCCCGTACGCTGCCGGGGCCCGGCCGGGCGTGGAGCGCGAGCCGCGATCTGCCGGCCGTGCCCGCGGAGCCGTTCCGCGACTGGTGGCAGCGCACCGACGGAGGAAAGGACGAGCCCAGGTGAACAGCAGGGAACGGATCCTGGGCCGGGTGCGGCGCGCACTCGCCGACGTCCCCCGCGAGGACACCCCCTACGAGGCGGCCGTCCCCCGTGACTACCTCCGTGAGCACGGCGACCGCACTCCCGCGCAGACGGTGGACCTGCTCGCGGAGAACCTCGCGGACTACCGGGCGCTGGTGCACCGGTGCGCCGAGGAGGACCTGCCGTCCCTCATCGCCACGTTGCTGACCCGGCGGGAGGCGGCGAGCGTGCTGGTGCCGTCCGGACTGGACGAGGGCTGGCTGGCGGCGACCCGTCTCGCGCGGGTGCCCGACCGGGCCGAGAACACCCCGCACGAACTGGACCGGGTGGACAGCGTCGTCACCGGGTGCGCCGTGGCCGTCGCGGAGACCGGGACGATCGTCCTGGACGGCGGCCCCGACCAGGGCCGCCGCCGCGTCACGCTGGTGCCCGACCACCACATCTGCGTCGTCCGCGTTCCCGACCAGGTCGTCTCCTCCGTGCCGCAGGCCCTCGAACGGCTGGACCCGGCCCGTCCGCTGACGTGGATCTCCGGACCGTCGGCGACCAGCGACATCGAACTGGACCGGGTGGAGGGCGTGCACGGCCCGCGCACCCTGGAGGTGATCCTGCTCGGCTGAGCGGCGCTCAGGGGTCCTTGCACCGTGAGCTCCGAACAGAAGGGGTGGCCGATCAGCTCGCGGCGTCCGGTCCGTGCGATCGCAAGGCGCCGCACCACGCGGCCCAGGCGGGCACAGTGGACCTTTCAGAGGTCGCGCCGCTCCAGGGGCTGCTGGGCGGGCCCCTGCACGACCCGCCCCTCGGTGTCGAACCTCGAGCCGTGGCAGGGGCACTCCCAGGCGCGTTCGGCGCGGTTGAAGGAGACCAGGCAGCCCAGGTGCGTGCATCGCGCGGAGAGGGCGTGCAACTGTCCGGCCTCGTCGCGGTGGACGGCGCAGCGCTCCCCGCCGACGCGGACGACCGCGCCGTCACCGGGGGCGATGGCGTCCACCGACGGCCCGGTCGCCGTCGGCAGCCGGTCGCCGACGAAGTGCCGGGCCACGTCGGCCTGGTGCTTGAGGAAGGCCGCGCCCTCGCGGACGACGGACGCGATGCGGCGGGGGTCGTACAGGTCGCTCCACGGGCAGGCGCGGCCGGTGATCAGGTCGCTGAGCAGTCGGCCCGCCATGATGCCGCCGCTCATGCCCCAGCCGCCGAACCCGGTGGCCACGTAGACGGTGCGGCTGCCCGGGTGGAGCGGCCCGACGAGGGGCACGGAGTCGGTGGAGTCGTTGTCCTGGGTGGCCCACCGGTGGGTGAACCGCAGCGCGCCGAAGCGGTCGGTGGCCCAGTCGGCGAGCCGCCCGAAGCGCTCCTCGACGTTCCCTCCCGTGCCGGGCGTGAAGTGCTCGCCCGTCACGACGAGCAGCCGTCGGCCGTCGTCCATGGGCGCCGTGCGCACCGAGCGGGTGCGGAGTTCCTGCGTGATGTACATGCCCTGCGGGGCTCTCGCGGTGTCGACGGGCGCCGCCAGGACCAGTTCGCGGCGGGGGGAGAGCCGGGTGAACAGCAGGGCCCGGTCGAAGACGGGGTAGTGGGTGGCGACGACGACGGCGCGGGCGGTGACCGTGGTCCGGGAGGTGCCGGGCGTCTCGGAGTCGACGGTCAGCTCGCAGGGGGCGCCCTCGCTCAGCGCGGTGACGCGGCTGTTCTCGTGCAGGGTGCCGCCCAGGCGCCGGATGTCGTCGGCGAGGGCCAGCAGGTACCGACGGGGGTGGAACTGCGCTTGGCCGGTGACCCGGACCGCGCCGGCGACGGGGAAGGGCAGGTCCGTCTCCGTCACGTACTCGGCGGGCAGTCCGGCTTCGCGCGCCGCCTCCGCCTCGGCCTTCAGCGCGTCGGTTCGCGCCGGGTCCTCGACGTAGGTGTAGGAGGAGGTGTCCTCCCAGTCGCAGTCGACGCCCAGTTCCTCGACGACCTGCCGGGCGTGCCGGACGGCCTCCGCCTGGGAGCGGGCGTACAGCCGCGCCCCCTCGGCGCCGCGGGTGCGCCGGAGGCGGTCATAGACGAGGGTGTGCTGGGCGCTCACCTTGGCCGTGGTGTGGCCGGTGACGCCCGCGGCGAGGCGGCCGGCCTCCAGGACCGCCACCGACCGGCCGCGCCGGGCCAGTTCCCAGGCCGTGCTGAGCCCCGCGATGCCCGCGCCGACCACGGCGACGTCGACGTCGAGCGGGCCCTCCGGCGGGGGCGCCGGAGGGCCCGGAGGTGCGGTGTCCAGCCAGTACGACCCGTGGATCTCGGCCTGTTCGTCCATGGGGGCCGGGTTCCCGGGACCGCGCCGGTCACACGGCCGGCTCCGGGACCCCCGCCGGTCTACCGGTTGGGTTCGGCGGCGCTGATGTCGCCGAGCGCCGACTCCGGATCGCGTTCGACGGCCAGGTCGGCGAGGGAGACGATGCCGACCGGCCGGCCCTCCTCGACGACCGGGACGCGGCGCACCGCGTGCTCGCGCATCACCTGCACGGCATGGTCCAGATCCTCGTCCGGGCCCAGCGTGACCAGGTCGTCGCTGCAGACGGCGGCCACCGTCGTTCGCTGCGGGTCCTCGCCCTCCGCCAGGGCGCGCACCACGAGGTCGCGGTCGCTGACCAGGCCGCGCAGCCGGTCGTCCTCCGTGACCAGGACCGCTCCGATGTCCTCGTCCCGCATGAGCCGGGCCACGGCCGTCACCGAGGTGTGCGGTTCCACCGTCACGGGTTCGGCGGTCATGATGTCCCGTACGTGCTGTGTCACGGATGTCCTCCTCCCGGTGCGGGTGGTGCCCGTCACCACCTCTCGCCGGCCGGGTACCCGTCGTGCGCGACCGCACCCCGGGTGCGCGCCCCCGGGCGGCCGCCCTTCAGCAGTAGGTGACGGGGCAGCCGTACCGCAGGGAGTACTGGGCGGCGCGCAGGTACAGCGTCACGTAGAAGGCGGTGTCCAGGTCCTCGCCCCAGGGGCCGGGGCGGACGGCGGCGGTCCGTGCCGCCTCGCCCTCGAGGAACCACACGGTCAGCTCGAGGTTGTCGCCCGTCGCCGGTATCGCGTCGAGGGGCAGGCGAAGGATGTGGGCCAGCCGCTCGGCGAGGGCGAGGACCTGCGGGGCGCCGGCGACCACCGTCTCGTCGGTGTAGGCGGAGCCGACGGGAAGTTCGATCCGCTCCTCGAGGAAGAGCGGCACGAGGACGGTCCAGCCGAGGAGGGTCTCCCGCTCGGCCTCGGTCAGCCACTCCCGGCACAGGGCGTCGAAGCCCGTCATGGAGGGGCTCATCTTCTCCTCGAACCAGCCGCGGTCCGGGCCGGACACGGAGTCGTACGGGGGCAGGCCGCGCCGGATCAGCTCCGCGTCGAGGGCCGAGGCGGTCTGCGCGTGTCCGCCCTCGTCCTCGCCGAACCATTCGCGCCTGTCGATGCTCACCAGGTAAACGCCCATGATCGCAACGTACAGGGCCGCACTGACACGCCGACCCCGTGACAAATCTCCTGAACAAGCGCTTAGATACTTTCGGGGTGCTCGACCGGTGCGCACGACCCGGCTCGCGGTCCCCGCCCTGCCCGCACCTCACCGCCGGAGGCCCCGTTGTTCACGTCCGTCGACGATGTCTCCGCCCGTCTGGCCGGCACCGGCTATCTGGCCTCCCCCGCCGTCGCCACCACCGTCTTCCTCGCCGACCGGCTCGGCAAGCCGCTCCTGGTCGAGGGCCCGGCGGGCGTCGGCAAGACGGAACTCGCCAAGGCCGTAGCCGAGGTGGCCGGCGCCCGGCTGGTGCGGCTCCAGTGCTACGAGGGCGTCGACGAGTCCCGGGCGCTGTACGAGTGGAACCACGCCAAGCAGTTGCTGCGCATCAGCGCCGCCCGCGACGAGTCGTGGGACGAGACGCGGACGGACATCTTCAGCGAGGAGTTCCTGCTCCCCCGCCCGCTGCTGACCGCGATCCGCGGTGACGAGCCGACGGTGCTGCTGATCGACGAGACCGACAAGGCCGACGTCGAGGTGGAGGGCCTGCTCCTCGAGGTGCTCAGCGACTTCCAGGTGACCGTGCCGGAGCTGGGCACGATCACCGCGAGCCGCCGCCCGTTCGTCGTGCTCACCTCCAACGCGAGCCGTGAGCTGTCGGAGGCGCTGCGCCGGCGCTGTCTGTTCCTGCACCTCGGCTTCCCCGACGAGGAGTTGGAGCGGCGGATCGTCCGGCTGAAGGTGCCCGGCATCGACGCGGCGCTGGCCGGGTCGGTGGTGCGCGTGGTGGGCGCGCTGCGGGCGATGGACCTGCGGAAGGTGCCCTCCGTCGCCGAGACGCTCGACTGGGCGCGCACCCTGCTCGCCCTGGGCGCCGCCACCCTCGACGAGACGCTGGTGCGCGACACGCTGGGTGTGATCCTCAAGCACCAGGACGATGTGCTGAAGGCCGCCGCGAAGCTGGACCTGGACGCGGTATGACCGCCCCGGCGGACGTGACGGCGCGGCTGACGGGGTTCGTCGCCGCGCTGCGCGCGCACGGGCTGCGCGTGGGGACGGGCGAGACGGTGGACGCGGCCGAGGCCGCGGCGGCGCTGGGATTCGCGGACCGGGTGCTGCTGCGCGAGGGGCTGGCGGCGACGCTGTTGCACACGTCCGGGCAACGGCGGCTGTTCGACACGGTCTTCGATCTCTACTTCCCCCGTGGCGTGGGCGCGCCCGAGACGGCGTCCGGTGACCGCGACGACCTGCGCGACCGGCTGGCCGCGGCGCTCGCGGACGGCGACGAGGCGCTGCTGGGTCGGTTGGCGGTGGAGGCGGTCGACGGCCTGGGCGGGTACGGGAGTTCACCGGGGGCGGACGGCTGGTCGTCGTACCAGACGCTGGAACGGCTGCGTCCGCAGACGCTGCTGGCCCGCGTGCGCGACGACGTCCGGGCGCGCGGCGGGGCCGCCGGGTTCACCGACCGGCTGCTGGAGGACGAGATCCGGCGGCGCCTCGAGGCCTTCCGGACCCTGGTGGCGGCGGAGGCGCGGCGCAGGGTGGCGGAGCGGCGCGGGCGGGACGAGATCGCCCGCCGGGCGGTGGCGCCGACCGCCGACCGGGTCGACTTCCTGTACGCGGGCAGGGACCGGCTGGCCGAACTGCGGCGCACTGTGGGCCCGTTGGCGCGGAAGCTGGCCACCCGGCTGGCCGCGCGTCGGCGCCGGGCCTCCCGGGGCACGATCGACCTGCGGCGCACCCTGCGGGGTTCGCTGTCGACGGGCGGGGTGCCGATGCGGCCGGTGCTGCGCCGGCGGCGTCCGGCCCGCCCCGAACTGGTGCTGCTGTGCGACGTGTCGGGCTCGGTGTCCGGCTTCTCCGACTTCACCATGCTGCTGGTGCAGGCGCTGCACGACCAGTTCGCCAGGGTGCGGGTCTTCGCGTTCGTCAACCGGATCGACGAGGTGACCGGCCTCCTGCGGCACGGCGCGGCCGACCCGGAGGGTCTCGGCGCCCGCATCCGCGCCGAGGCGACCCTGACCGGCTGGCACGGCAGCAGCGACTACGGCATGGCCCTCGGCGAGTTCGCGGAACGCTACGGCGGCGCGGTGGGTCCGCGCACCACGGTGTTCGTGCTCGGCGACGCCCGCACCAACATGAGCGACCCCGGCCTGGCGGCCGTGCGCCGGATCGCCGGACAGGCCCGCCGTGTCCACTGGCTGAACCCGGAGCCGCGCGCGCTGTGGGGCACCGGCGACTCGGCCGCGCCGGAGTACGCCGGGCTGGTGGCGATGCACGAGTGCCGCAACGCCCGTCAGCTCGGCGCACTGGTCGGTCGGTTGCTTCCGGTCTGAGCCCGCGCCCCTACTCCCCCGTGGCCTTCGCGTACTCCTTGGCCATCGACCCGGCGAAGTCGTACACGACGCACTGTTCGTCACCCACGACCCAGGCGTCGTGTCCGGGCGAGACGACGAAGACGTCGCCGGGGCCCACCTCGGTCTCTCCGCCCTCGTCCATGGTGACGTGCAGGCGGCCGCTGACGACATAGCCGTTGTGGTGGATCTGGCAGCTGTCGGTTCCCGCAATCGGCGCCACCGACTCCGTCCAGCGCCAGCCGGGCTCGAACGTCGCCACGGCGAAGTCGAGTCCCGTCATGTGGACGGCCTCGAGGTGACCGCGGGGGAAATCACGCCGCTCGTCCGGCTTGTCGAGCGTCTTCACTTCCAGCATGGCGCTCCTCCTTCCGGCCGCGTCACACCACGGCCTGGGCCGGTCTCCCCGGCGGCCCTGGACGTCACCGGTGGGGGCCGCGCCCCGCCTCTCCATCGTCCGCCGGTCCGCCGGGGGCCGCCATTCGGGGAGCCGGCCCCTCATTCGGGGGAGCCGGCGCCTCGGGCACCGCCCCCGCACAGCTCGGCGAAGCGGCCGGTGTCGACGTTGCCACCGGAGACGATCACGCCGACCCGGCGGGGCAGCGGGCCGAGACGGCCGAAGAGCAGCGCGGCCAGCGGGGTGGCACCGCTGGGCTCGACGACGATCTTCAGCCGTTCGAAGGCGAACCGCATGGCCTCGCGGATCTCGTCGTCGGAGACCAGGGCGACGGCGTCGACGAGCCGGCGGTTCACCGAGAAGGTCAGCTCCCCGGGCGTGTGCAGGGCCTGCCCGTCGGCGATGGTGCGCGGTACCGGGATGCTGACGCGCCGGCCCGCCTCCAGCGACCGCTTGGTGTCGTCCCCGGCCTCCGGCTCGACGCCGAGGATCCGGATGCCCGCGTACATCCCCTTGGCGACGGTGGCGCTGCCGGCGATCAGTCCGCCGCCGCCGACCGGCGCGACCAGCGCGCCCGGTTCCCCGATCTCCTGGAGGAGCTCGAGGGCGGCGGTGCCCTGCCCGGCCATGACGTGGGGGTGCTCGTACGGCGGGATCAGGGCCAGCCCGCGTTCGGCGGCGAGGGCCTCGGCGACGGCCACCCGGTCGCCGGCGTAGCGGTCGTAGGTGACGATCTCGGCGCCGTAGGCCTCGGTGGCCTCCCGCTTGGAGCGCGGGGCGTCGTCGGGCATGACGATCACCGCGGTCGTGCCGAGTTCCCGGGCGGCCAGGGCGACGGCCTGGGCGTGGTTGCCCGAGGAGTAGGCGGCGACGCCCCGGGCGAGCTGTTCCGGGGTGAGCCGGGAGGCCGCGTTGTAGGCGCCGCGGAACTTGAAGGCGCCGACGCGCTGGAAGTTCTCGCACTTCAGCAGGACTTCGGCGCCCGCGAGGGCGTCGAGGGTGCGGGAGTGCAGCACGGGGGTGCGGTGGGCGACGCCCTCGAGGCGGGCGGCCGCGTCGCGGACGTCGTCCGGGGTGATCGGCGGGGGCGGGGTGGTCACGGGTGTGCTCCCTCACGGGTGTCGGTCGTGCCGGTGGGGCGGGCCGCCCGCGCCTGGGACAGGTAACTGTAGGCGGAGGCCCGGGAGATGCCGAGGCGGGCGGCGACGTGTTCGACGGCGCGGCGCACGGCGAACACACCGCGTTCGTCGAGGCCGCGGAAGAGGTCCAGGCGGCGGGCGCGGTCGAGCGCGGACCAGGTTGTCCGCTGAAGACGGGTGTCGAGGAGGGCGTCGACGACGGAGTCGATGTCGTCGCCGAAGGTGGTCACCGGGGGTTCCGCGCCGGCCGCCCCGGTGCCGGCGAGCGCGGCGAGCAGCCCGCGCACCCGGTCGACCTCGGTGACGTCCACGTTGACGCACAGGGCGCCGAACACCGAGCCGGTGGAGTCGCGCAGGACCATGGTGGACGACTTCACCAGCCCTCCGGCGCTGCTGCGGGTGACGTAGTTCAGCTCGTCGGCCGCATCGTCGCCGCGGGCGAGGACCCGCATGCCGATCTCGCTCATCGCCCCGCCGACGGTCCGCCCGGTCACCGACCCGGCGACCGCGACCACGGACCGCTCCGGTCTGCGGTAGTCGTGCAGCACGACCTCGCAGACCGGTCCGAACGTCGCCGCGATCCCGTCGACGACGGGCCCGAGCGCCCGCAGGATCGCGTCCCGCTCCGCCTCCCGGGTGTCCTGTGCCGCCATCCGCCCTCCCGTGTCACCGCCGGTTCCCGACCCGCCCATTAGACCACACGTCCAGGCTTTGGACAGCCAGTCCAGACAGGCCCTGCCGGAGGCCTCGCCCGCCCGCCTTCAGGGGAACCGTCGATCAAGGGGTGGCACGGCCAATTGCCGCTTCCCTAGGATGGGTTGTCGACCGCGCCGGCCCACGGCACGGCCCGGAGCTGGGGGAGTCAGATGCAGCCTGGCAAGCAGCTGTCCACGTCGATCGATGCCACGGTCCCCACGGCCGCGCGCATGTACGACCACTACCTGGGCGGCAAGGACAACTACGCGGCGGACCGCGCGGCGTGCGAGGAGCTCGACAAGGTCGTCCCCAGCACCCGCGCCCTCGCCCTCAACAACCGGCGTTTCCTGCAACGGGTCGTGCGGACCCTCACGCAGGAGTACGGGATCCGGCAGTTCCTGGACCACGGCTCCGGCCTGCCCACTCAGGACAACGTCCACCAGGTCGCCCAGCGCATCGACCCGACCGCGCACGTCGTCTACGTCGACAACGACCCGATGGTCCTCGTCCACGGCCGCGCCCTGCTGGAGCAGGACGAGCGCACCACCGTGATCCACGCCGACATGCGCGAGACCGAGGCCGTCTTCACCCACCCCGACACCGAGCGCCTGATCGACTTCTCGCAGCCGGTGGCCGTGCTGTTCAACTCGGTGTTCCACTGCATCCCGGACAGCGGGACCGACGGCCCGCAGGCGGTCGTCCGCCGCGTCCGCGAACGCCTCGCGCCCGGCAGCTACCTGGTGATGTGTCAGCTGGTCAGCGACGACCCGAAGGTGCGCGCCTTCGTCACGGACTTCATGGACCGGGCCACCCAAGGGCACTGGGGCCGGGTGCGCGAGGAGAAGGACGTCGCCGAGTGGTTCGAGGGCCTGGACATCCTCGACCCGGGTCTGGTCGAGGTCTCCACCTGGCGCCCCGACACCGAGGTGGCACCGCGTCAGCTCACGCAGGAGTGGATCGAGTTCGGCGGAGTCGGCCGACTGGGCTGACCGGCCGGCGACGGCGGGCGGCGCTCACCCCTCGGGGTAGCGCCGCTCCATCGTCTCCCGCAGCAGGGTCAGCGAGGCACGCGGGTCGAGCGCCTCGTCGGCCAGCCGGTCGAGCGTGACCCGGTACTCCTCCGTCTCGTCCCGGTCCTCCAGGAAGGTCGCGCTCCTGATCTGTTCGAGGTAGACGACGTCGGGCAGGTCGGAGCCGCCGAAGCGCAGGTAGGTCACCGGGATCGACGGCGCGGAGGCGTGCGTCACGTCCAACGGCACGACCTGCACGGTGACATGGGGCAGCCGGGCCATCTCCACGAGATGGGCGAGCTGCTCCCGCATCACCTCGCGGCCGCCCAGCACCCGCAGCAGCACCGACTCGTCGACGACCGCCCACACCCGCGGGGCGTCGGGGCGCCGCAGCAGTTCGGTGCGCCGGGTGCGCAGCTCCACCCGGCGCTCCACCTCCCGGACCGACGCCGTCGGCATCCCGCGCTCCACGACGGCCCGCGTGTAGGCGGGCGTCTGCAACAGGCCCGGCACGTACTGGAGCTCGAAGGTACGGATCGCCGTGGCCGCCTCCTGGAGTCCGACCAGACGGTCGAACCACTCGGGCATCAGCCGCTTGTCGTACCGCTGCCACCATCCCGGCTCACCGGCCCGGCGCAGCAACTGCAGCAGCACCGACGCCTCGTACTCCTCGGTGCGGTATAGGTCGAGCAGGGCACGGACGTCCGTCTCCGTGGGCGGACGGCGCCCCTTGCCCGCCTCGATGCGTGACAGCTTCGCCGGACTGAAGCCGACGGCGCGCGCCGCCTGGTCCTGGGACAGCCCCGCGTCCTCCCGGATACCCGCCAGCTGCACGCCGACGAGCATTTTCAGCAAGGTCGGGGCGGGCTCGGCCCGGTGCAGATACGGTACGAGGCGGGAGACGCGAGGTGACTCGGAAGGCATCCTGACTCCCCGTGGACCGGCAGACGACAGACCGCATTATCGCACCCGAAGGCCTCCGGCCGCACGGAATTCGGGACACGGCCAGGGACCATGGGCCCCGCGCTGCCGTCCAGGGCACGGCGGCAACGGCTCGCGGCGGCAGTGCCCCCGGTCCCGCATTCCGGAGCCTTACAGCAGGTGGTCGAACTCCCCACCCTTCGCCCCGGCGACGAACGCGGCCATCTCGGCCGGCGTGTAGACCAGGGCCGGCCCTTCCGGGTCGCGGGAGTTGCGCATCGCCACGCCTCCCCCGTCCAGGACGGCCACCTCGACGCAGTTGCCCCAGGCGTCACTGTGACTGCTCTTGATCCAGCGGACGTCCAGCTCACTCGCCCGCACTCCGTTCGGCACTGACGACACTGCTCTCTCCTCGCTCCGGCGCGCAATTTCCCGTGAAATTGCACGAGGACCTCGTCAGCGTGGATAATAACCCTGCCGTCAACCGCATTTCGCCGGACCCGATCTGACGTCGTCTCAGGGAGATGCCGTGTCATCACCTGCGCAGTCCCGGAACCACGAGTCCGTCCGCGACTCGTCCAGAACGGCCGTGCTGCACCTCACGGGCAGCCGGGAGGGCTTCGCGCAGGCACGGGACTTCACCCACCGCACGCTCGACGGCTGGTCCCTGGACCACTGCACCGACGACGCGCTCACCGTCGTCACCGAACTCGCCGCCAACGCCGTCCTGCACGCCCTGCCGGCCCTCCCCCCCGACGATGTCGAAGTGCGGCTCAGGCTCTCCCTGCGCCGCTCCCACCTGGTGTGCGCCGTCACCGATCCCAGCGACGAACTGCCCGTCCACCCGCGCGGCGGGGACTCCCTGCTGGAGCACGGGCGCGGGCTGCACATCGTCGAGGCCCTCTCGGAGCACTGGGGCTGGACCCGCCGCTCCCCCGTGGGCAAGACCGTCTGGGCCATGCTGCCGACCCGTCCCCCCCTCTGACATGACTGCCACGAAGAGACCCGCACCACTGAAGGGCCTGGGGCACGTGCCGTGGCCCGAGTACAAGGACTCCACCGGATCCGCCGCGGCCATCCCCTCGCTGCTCACCACCGTCGCCCGCGGCGACGCCGACACGGCGGGCTGCGCGCTGGGCCAGCTGCGCCGACGCATCTGCCAGTACGGCTTCGTCGTCGACCAGGCGACCGCGGCCACGGTGCCGTTCCTGTGGGAGCTCGTCCGGCTGCCGCAGGTCACCTGCCGCGTCGAGATCCTCCGTCTGCTGCGGAGCATCGCCGACGCCCGGCAATGGGAGACGACGGCCGTCGCCTACCCCAAACTGCTGCGCCATCCCGACAACCACGTCGAATGGGAGCGGGCGGCCCGCCGCGCCGTCCGCGCCCAGCGCGGCGTCCTGCGCCACCTGCTCGACGAGCCCGACACGGACATCGTCCGGGCCAGCACGGAACTGGCCGCCGCCCTGTCCGACTGAAATGGCGGGGAGGTGACGACAGCGCCTAGGTTGTCCGGCATGAGCAACCTTGACCGCGCCCCCGTACCCACCGTGTGCGGCGGCCGCGGATTCGTCGTCGCCGAGCCCGTCCGCGAGCTGCTGAGCCCCCGGCACGTGAGGCTCGGGGAGTCGACCGGGGTGCGCCGGCTGCTGCCCAACCTCGGCCGCCGCATGATCGGCGCGTGGGCGTTCGTCGACCACTACGGCCCCGACGACATCGCCGACGAGCCGGGCATGCAGGTGCCACCGCACCCGCACATGGGACTGCAGACCGTCAGCTGGCTGCACGAGGGCGAGGTGCTGCACCGCGACTCCACCGGCAGCCTCCGCACGATCCGCCCCCGCGAGCTGGGGCTCATGACGTCGGGGCGCGCGATCAGCCACTCCGAGGAGAGCCCCCGCCCGCACGCCCCTGTGCTGCACGGTGCCCAGCTCTGGGTCGCGCTGCCCGACGCCCACCGGCACACCGAGCCCCGCTTCGAACACCACCCCGTGCTGCCCACGGTCACGGCCCCCGGTCTCACGGCGACCGTGATCCTCGGCGGCCTCGACGGCGCGGTCTCCCCCGGGACGGCGTACACCCCGATCGTGGGCGCCGATCTCGCGCTGGCCCGGGGCGCCGACGTCCGGCTGCCCCTCGTCCCCGACTTCGAGTACGGCGTGCTGTCGATGTCCGGCGAGGTGCACGTCGACGGGGTGTCCGTACGGCCGGGCTCGATGCTCTACCTGGGCTGCGGCCGCACCGAACTCCCGCTGCGCGCCGAGTCCGACGCGGGCCTGATGCTGCTCGGCGGCGAGCCCTTCGAGGAGGAGCTCGTCATGTGGTGGAACTTCGTCGGGCGCAGCCAGGCGGAGATCGAACAGGCCCGCGCCGACTGGACGACCGGCACCCGCTTCGGCCGGGTGGACGGCTACGACGGCGCCCCGCTGCCGGCCCCCGAGCTGCCGGCGACACCGCTCAAGCCCCGCGGCCGGGTGCGGTAGGCATCTCGGGAGCCTCCGCCCGGGCGCCACCCTCCTCGGCCGGAGGCCCCCTCCGCCGGAGGCTCTCCCGGGCCGTAGGCCCTCCCGGCGGAGCACTTCCCCGGGCGGGCGCCGGGAAATAGTAGCCATGGACATAGTAGCCATGTACGCTATTGCCATGAGCAAGGGTTCCGAAGGGGCGACGCCCGGATATCTGGTGTGGCGCCTGTCGACGAAGTGGCGCGTGGCGGTCGACCGGGCGGTGGCACCGCTCGGACTCACCCACGCCCAGTACGCCCTGGTGGCCTCGCTGCACGGCATGCAGCGCGGCGGCGAGCGGCCCAGTCAGAGGCGTCTCGCCGACCACACCGGGCTCGAGCCGCTGTACGTGTCGAAGCTCGCTCGGGCGCTGGAGTCCGCCGGGCTGATCGAGCGCACCCGGGATCCGCGCGACCCGCGCGCCGTCCAGCTGGCCCTGACCGAACAGGGCCGGGACGTCACCCGGCGCGCCGTCACGGTGGTGCACGGGCTGCTGGAACAGCTGCTGGAGCCGCTGGGCGGTCCGGACAGCCCGCGGACACGCGGCTTCACGAGCGAACTGACGGCCCTGCTCGACGCACCTCTCGACGTCATCGACCAACCCCAGGGGGAGACATGACCACCACCGCACCCGTCGTCGACGGTCGCACCATCGGACTCGCGCACTACGCCGGACGCGCCGTCCTGGAGCACGTCCTCGCCCGCCACGGCGCCACCTTCGCGCAGCAGGTCACCCTGCGGGCGGCGGTCACCGCGGACGGTCCGCTGACTTCGGACGCCCTCGTCGCCGAGGTCGTCGGGGCACTCAAGTCCGACCCCGCCGACGTGCGCACGACGATCGGCGAGCTCCTCGAGCGGGGGCTGCTGTCGGCCGAGGGCCCGCTGCTCCGGGCCACGGAGGCCGGGCGTGAGCGGATCGCCACGGTCGGCGCCGAGGTGGGCGCGGTCTCCGCCCGGATCTACGCCGGCATCCCCGCAGCGGACCTGGAAGCCGGCGGGCGCGTCCTCACGCTGATCACCGAGCGGGCCGACGCGGAACTCGCCGCGCTGACCTCCCGGAGGTAGTGGAATACGCAACCACCGGGTCCGGTTGTGCGCCTCGAAGGAGGTCACCAGTGGACATCACCTACGAGGTGGCGCACGACGCCGCGTACTACGCCCACGGAACGCCGGCCGAGCGCTGGGAGCGCGGGCGGCAGTTCTTCGACGCCAAGGACTACGCCGCCGCGGCACGCGTCCTGGCCGGGCTGGTCGAGGAGGTGCCGGAGCAGACCGGCCCCCGGCTGCTGCTGGCGCGCGCCTACTATCACTCGGCTCAACTGCGGCGCGCCGAGGCCGAGTTGCGCGTCATCGTCGAGCGCGATCCGGTGGAGCACTACGCCCGGCTGATGCTGGGCCGCACACTGGAG
Organism: Streptomyces sp. NPDC030143; assembly: GCF_055573695.1. Taxonomy (NCBI): domain Bacteria; kingdom Bacillati; phylum Actinomycetota; class Actinomycetes; order Kitasatosporales; family Streptomycetaceae; genus Streptomyces; species Streptomyces sp. NPDC030143. Next base: position 233,446 of record NZ_JBVIAY010000005.1, on the reverse strand, counting down.
CGGCAGGGGCGGCACGCCGAGGCGGCACCGCACCTGCGCCTCGCCTCGGCGCTCGCGGGCGACTTCCCACAGGCCTGACACACGACACGGGGCGGCCCGGCGGAAACACCGCCGGGGGACGACACGTCGTGGTGGGGGGGGGGGTGTGGAGGAACCGTATGAGGGAGGACTTGTACCAGAGAAAGGTTCCAAGAAAGAAAGAGAA